>JAJRTL010000145.1 GCA_024278315.1 Planctomycetota bacterium
AAGTCCACCTCCTCTTTGAAGATCACAAAGATCGTGGAGAACCCGAAGAACGAGTTGCTTCGGATCGTCTTGACTCCGGGAACTCCCAGAAGACTGACCGTGAGCGGATAGGTGATCTGGTCTTCGATGTCCTGGGGAGACCGGCCAGGCCAGGCCGAGAAGACGATCTGCTGGTTCTCGCCGGTATCGGGGATGGCGTCCACCGGGACCGGATCCCGGGGCAGCCCCTCGATGTCCCAGTCGAAGGGCGCTACCAGCACGCCCCAGAAGCTCATAAACACAATGAGAAGGATGACGACAAGCTTGTTGTCGAGAGAGAAGCGCATGAGACGATCGATCATCCCCATGCTCTTCTCCCCTTGCGGGAGATCAGTCATGGCTCAGCGTCCTCCCCGTGCAGGCAGTTCATGCATGACGGAGCCACAGCCCAGCATCATGTCACCGTAGAACGGGTTCTTGACGTCTTTGCCCTCTTGAATCCAGTCCGCCCCCTTGTTGTCGAAGGCCATCGGACAGTGGACCTGGTAGTAGCTGGTCTTGCCTCCATGCCCGAACCTTGCGGTCAGAGCCAGAAGCCGCTTGGAGAGGGGCTGGAAGGCTGTCCGCACGCCACCGAGATCCTTGGCTTTCTGGGCGTCAACGAGGGCAGCCTTGTAGCCCTGCCATTGCCCGAGAGCCTCCGCATCCATGGCCGAGTCCTGGATGCCGTCCGCGACCTTGCTCATAGCGGTCAGGGCTTTCGCTCCGGCCGCAAGGTCGTCACCTGCCAGCGCTCTCTGCAGAGCGAGGTAGCTGGCATAGATACCATCGATGGGCCCGGGGCCGGCCTTGACCTGCTTGCCGTCCTTCTGGGCGGGTTCGCTCTTCTTGCTTTCGGGTTGGCTGGTCGCCTTGACGGGAGCAACGCCGGCTTTCTTCGTGCCTTCGCTCCGAACGCCTTTGAACTCTTCACGAATCTCACCACAACTCTGCATCGCCGTACCGAAGAAGGGGTTGTGGATGGCCTTTCCGATCTGGATCCAAGAGGCACCCCTGCTGTCGAAAGCCATGGGGCAGAAGGCCTCGTAGATCACCTCGGAGCCGGGCTGCCCAAAGAGCCTGGCCACGGCGAGCATGGCCTTCGAGATATCAGCAAAGCTCTTGCGGAGCGGGGCGAGTCCCTCAGCTTCCAGTCCATCGGTCGCCCCCATCCTGAGCGTGGACAGTTCCTCTTCCCAGAGGCTCCGTGGCTTGCGAGGGAGGATCGCTCCGTTGAGTTCTTCCAAGGTCTCGGAGATGGTTTGGACGGCTTGTCTGGCGCCCTTGGCATCATCCTTCGCGAGCGCAGCGTGGAAGGCCAGATAGGCCTCGAAGAGAGGTCCAAGCTTGGCCCGGAACATCCGGACTTCCATCCCAGAGAAGGTCCCCTTCTCTCCCTTCTGGGACATCATGCTGGGCTTGGCCAGGATCTGGAGTGAGCTGTCGATCCGGAAGGCACCCTTCGTCACGACGTTCTCGTTCTCCTGCAAGCCTTCCTTGACGATGTAATACCCCCCCGCACGAGGTCCGAGGACGATCTCCCGACCCTCGTAGGTGGGGCGCTTCTTGCCAGGCACCTGCACGTAGACCACGGCGCGCTGACCCGTTACGAGTACCGCGGAAACTGGAATCACCAGCGGCTTTATGGACTTCTTGGTTTCGACGTAGCCGATGTCCTCGGCCAGCTTGAGCCCCATGCCGCAGATGGGACAATCGCCCGCCACGTCCTTCACAACGGCCGGGTGCATGGGACAGATCCACTTGTGGGCCAAATGTCCATCGATGAGTCTTCCGCCCCCACCCAATCGCGCTTCGACGACGGCGCGCACGAACATTCCTGGTTTCAGCTTGCCCTCCGGATTGGAGACATTGACCCGAACCTTGATCGTCCGTGTCTTCTGATCCAAGACCGGATCGATGAAGCTGATCCACCCCTCGAACTCCTCTCCGGGCATGGCCTCTGTCTGGACCGTGACGGACTGGCCGTAGAGGATCCAGGGGAGATCCTGCTCGTAGGCATCGAGTCGGATCCAAAGATGCCTCAGGTCTGCGATCTCGTAGATGCGCGTCCCCTCCTTGACATAGTCTCCTTCGTTCAGCGCCTTGTGGATCACGACTCCACTCACGGGCGAGGTGATCATCATGTGGTCATCGGCCTCGCCACGTTCCAGGATTTCCTGGATCTGGACCTCCGTGAGCCCCCAGAGAAGGAGCTTCTGCTTGGCGGATTCAAAGGCCCTGAGGTTGCTGTCATGGAGGAAGGTGCTCTCCTCGGCACCTGTAGCCTTGAGACGCTTCCGCGATTCCAGGAGTTCCTCCTGGGCCGTCAGTAACTCGGGGCTGTAAAGCCAGACCAGGTGATCCCCGGCACTGACGGTGACTCCCGTGTAATCGACATAGAGGCGATCCAATCGTCCCGGAACGCGGGCGGCGATCGTCTTGACTACCGTCTCGTCGAAATCGACCTTGCCGACCAGCCGTACAGGCCTCGTCACGAACCGACGCGTGACCGGCGTCGTCCCGATGCTGGCGAGCTTGCGGGAGGCCTCCGACATGGCGAACTGCCGCGGCCCCAGGTCATCCTTCTTCATCGGAACCAGGTCCATCCCGCAAATGGGACAATCTCCCGGATCCGGCAGTTGGATCTGTGGGTGCATCGGGCAGGTCCAAAGAGAGGAGGCCTCTTCGACATGCTCCGTGCCTGTTTCCTCAGCACCCTCTTTCGCTTGACCTCCAACCGACCATCTTCCGACGAAGAAGATCACGACAGCGGCAATCACCGCTCCGATCCCAAACAGGTTTTTCATCTAGCTATCCGGTCTTGATCCTGGCTGACCATGCCCAAAAGGCGGTCTCGCTGCCAGCATCACAATATGTCTCTGTGCTTATCCCTACGAAAAAATCGAAGGGATCAGACGAGATAGACCTGAAGCACCAGATGAAGTGGCGGACCTGACCGCGACCGGACAGGGGGCCTGAGACGGCGCAACTGCATCAGATATGCAGACAGCCCCACCACTGGACCAGCCTCTAGCGGCAGCGCTACAAGATCCGATCCCGGCAAGACCAACGCGCCAGGCGGGAAAGGAGCATCCGGGGCCCTGTGCTCACACCTACAGGGTGCCCTTCCTCCTTGATGATCTCCCTGGCTCGGAACGATCCTCTGGAAATCGGTCAACAGGGCCGCCTGAGACGCATGCTCCGAACCACCGCAGCAGGACTGGGTGGCCTCCGGAACGAGTCGCAGTGAAGCAGGCTCGGAATGATCCGTGCAGCAGGAGGCTCCCACAGACTTCTGTGCGATGCACAGAGCCTCTGCCTGTGCCGGCAAGAGGCTCGCCTGGATGAAGATCGCAAGGATCACATTCAGGAGTCGGTGATTTCGGGGAGCTGTTGACATGCGTGCTGCTGACGAGGAGCCAGGGAGGATACTCCCTCTCTCTTCGGCAGGAAAGGATCGGATCTCCAGTCCCGCTGTGCAGGGAGATGTTCTCCGTCTCTAGAACTGGAGCGCGAGCGTCAAAGCCAGCTGGCCGTAGTCCGCATCGCCGGTGACCTGAGTGCCGAAGACATCCTCGAATCCGGTCATTTCTTCTCCCCAGCGCCCTCTGTAGTCCAGGCCGAGGCCGATGTCCCCCAGATCGAGCATCAGACCCGCATGGGCATAGATCCCCAAAGAGCCCTCCGAGCTGGACCGCAGGCTGTTCGAGGCTTCACGACTGCGACGGGCATAGAGCAAGGAGGGACCAGCTCCTCCCACGATATGGAGAGAGGAGCCGAAGAGGGCCGTATCGAAACGCGGCCCCAGATAGAGCTCCGAGCTGCTTCCTCGATGATCGATGCTCAGGACCCCCACCTCGGTGGTCTCGGATCCAAATGAGGCCTGCACCCCGATCTCGAAACCCAACACACCCTCCGCGGCAATCCAGTCGAACTCCGAACCCATCACCAGCTGGTCTTCCACGGGAGACCAGAGGCTGTCATCACTGAAACTCCGGCCACCGAGGTAGATCTGTAAGGAAGATCGGGATTTGATCCGCCGGATCGGGGCACTTCCCTCCTTGCCATCGTTGTCCTGCGTCGCCACCTCACCAAGAGTGGCAATCGCGGGCGAGGCACAGCCCCATGACAGCAACAGGAGACACAGAACGGAGAGGAAAACGCCCGAAGACATGGTTGAGTCTGTTTTCATCGTGAGAAGAGCATAAGCCGGGCTCTTGCCCCTTGGCAGAACCGATTCTCATGGAATCATAGGGAGCCTGCCAACCCTTCTACTTGCCGCTGATCGCCAGCATCCTGATTCTGCCCCGCCATCACACTTCGCCATGAAGCCGCTCCTGCTTCGCCAACTCCGTGCCCAACTCCTGGGTCTGGTTGCCACAGTTTGTGCCGTGGTCCTCGGGACCGCAACCAGCGTCGCGCAACAAGACAAGACAAGCTCCTCGGATCGCCCGGCGCAGTACCTCGTCCAACTCCAAGCCGAAGGACCGGATCTCACTCCTCTTCAGCGAGCCCTGCAGGAGGGCATGGCGTCCGCCCGGCGTGCAGCGATCCAACAGAAGATCCAGGACGCGGCGAGGCGGATCCAGGCCGAGCCGATCAGGGAGATGGAGCGCATGGGCGCGCGCCTGCTGGATCGATGGTGGCTCCTGAACGCGGTCCTGATCCAAGCGAATCCTGTGGTCGCCGCGCGCATCGCAGCACTCCCCAGTGTCGCCCGCGTCGAACAAGACCGTCTGCATGCTCCGCTGAGCGATGGCTTCCTCGATGTCTTCAATCACAACGTGGCCGCCGTGCACAAGCTGGGCTTTCGCGGTGAGGGTCTGCAAAAGCCCGTCGTGATCGCGATTCTCGACAGCGGTCTGGACCTCACCGCGCTGGCACGTCCGCGACCACACAAGACCTTCTTCATCGACGGCGACGTCAGCAACAAGAAGGGCGGCGGGATCAAGAACAGCCGCATCCTGCGCATCGCACGCCTGGGCAAGCTCGGCATCGAAGATGTCAATGGGCATGGAACCGCCATCGCCGCGCTGGCTGCAGGGGCCGACTGGAAAGGCAAGCAGTCCACCGAGGGGCATGCGAGCCGAGCCAAGATCGCCAGCTACACCATCGGTGACAGCATCATCGACGGAAAGATCCTCGCACTCTCCTCGACAATCGTCACGGCATGGCAAACGCTACTGAGCGACAAGAGCCGAGGTCTCAATCTGGTCGTCGCGAACCACTCCTACGATGGCAGCCAGGATCCGCTGGCCATCCCACAGCAGGCGCTGGATCGCTGCGCTTCGGTCGGCGACATCCTCATCACCGTGGCCGCCGGCAATCGCGGTGCCCAGGGGGCCAGCAGTGGAGGGCAGAGCGCTGCCAATGGTCTCTCGGTTGGAGCCTGCACTCCCGATGAGCTGCGCATCCCCGCCTGGTCTTCGCGCGGCCCGGTGCTCGGCGACAGCAAGCGGGGCTACCCCGATCTGATCGCGGTCACCGACAGCCTCGTCCCCCTGCCCGACTGCGAAGAGGGATATGGCCTCCTGCGAGGCACCTCCTGTAGCTCGGCCCACGTGGCGGGAGCCGCCCTGCTCCTGCGTGCCGCCAACCCGGTACTGCGGGTCGACGAGATCCAGGCCATCCTCATGGCCTCCGCTCGTGAACTCGCGAGCACCAACGCGACTCTCGACCGCAACTCGTACGGTGTGGGCCTGCTGCGGGACGACCTGGCGATGCTGACCCTGCTCGACCCTTCAGGGCATCGGCGTGGCAGTGTCTCCGCTTCGAACAAGGTGTGGGAATTCCGTTTCCAGGCCAAGGCGGGGCAGAGCTACGGCATTGCCACGAGCTGGTTGCGCCGGAGCACCAAGACGAAGAGCTGGAGCAACCTGGACATGGAGGTGCGACGCGGAAGCATTGCCGTGGCCTTCGGACTCGCTCCCAGGGATCTCTACGAGCGTGTCGAGTTCACTGCATCCACGACCGGCGTCTACACCGTCCGCGTCGAGGCCAAGAGCCTCGAGAAGGGAGCCACGCAGCAAGATTTCGGTATGGCCATCAGCAAGCTGCCGACACGCTTTCCTCTCGCCGCAAGCTGGTCCGTCTACGGCGACAGCTGCGCCGGATCGAACCTGAGTAGAGGCGACATCCTCCTGGAATGGAACGGCAAGGCCGTCGGCAAGCCCTTCCAGATCCAACTGCACGGCAATCGGCCCCATGCAATTCGCATGACGATGACCGAATCGATCCAGCTCCAGGGACTGGACCTCTTCCTCGAAGGACGCGCGGCACAGATCCTGAAGGTCTCGATCCACGAGGACGCTGCTGGCAAACCCGACGCAACGAACATGGCGCAAGGCGTGATCCAGGTCGAGCGAGGTGCAGCGTGGCGTGGCCTTCGCTTCACCAAGACCCTGACTCTCGGGAAGGGCAAGAGCTACCACCTGGTTCTCGAGTCTACGCGCCGCCTCCTGCTCGGCGTGCTGCCGGATGACCCCAAGGAGAAGGTCCCCACTTGGCACGTCTTGGACACCTGCACAAAGAACTGGGAGCGCTGGGGGCATCACCCATTCCTGGCCCTCCGCCTTCTGTCCAAGACTCGGACAAGAAAGGCGCACCCACGCATCGCCCTGGGCGGTGCGGCCATTCTCGGCAAGAGGCACTTCGTACATGCCCAGGATGTCATCCCCAATGCTGCCCTCATCCTGTTGACCGGGACGTCGAAGTTCAGCTGGGGCCCCATTCCACTGCCTTTCGACCTCAAGCCACTGGGCTCGCCTGGATGCAAGATCCTGCTGGCCCCCGATCTGTATTCGTTCTCCTCCAGCAACAGCAAGGGCTCCGCGACCGTGGCCTTCCCTCTGCCCAATGATACGGAGTTCGCGGGTGCCAGCTTCTTCCAACAGTGGTTGATCCTGGATCCCAAGGCCAATGCCGGGGCCATGGTCCTGACCAAGGCATTGGAGCTACGAATCCAGGATTCCTGAGCAAAGGTCCCCCGTTCGCGCACGAGCCACGATGCTCTCGTGCAGGACTCCAACGAACGACAAGCTGGGTAAACAGGGCTACCGCTCCCATGCCTTGGACCTGTCGGCGCAAGATGAAGAAGACGTCCTGCCGAAGCCGATAGCTCGATCGGGCCCCATACAAGCCGACTTGCATCCGCCACATCGATGATTCCGATCCTGACTCTCTTCCTGGTACTGTCGATCTCGATCCTCGTTACCAGGATTTCGACGATCGCCTTGGTCAGAACCGGCCTGAGCCGGGAGACCGCCAGATTCCAGGCTCTGTCGGCCTTCTCGGGAAGCGGATTCACGACGCAAGAAACGGAACTCGTGGTCAACCACCCCGTACGACGACGCATCATCCTCAATCTGATGCTGCTCGGGAACGCTGGGATCGTCACCGTGCTCTCCACCTTGGTCGTGACCTTCGTCCGCAAGGAGGAGTCAGGCGGAGGCGTTGCGGTCGAGGTCTCGCTCATGATCGCTGGCACGATGACGCTCCTGGCCCTGGCCAAGAGCAGCTACGTGGATCGCCACCTGACGCGATGGATCGAGCGCATGTTGGAGCGCACGACGGACCTCAATCTCAGGGACTACGAGAGCCTGCTCCGCGTGGCCGGAGACTACCGGCTCTTCGAAGTCGCGGTCAATCGCGGAGACTGGCTCACGGGCCGCAAACTCTGCGAATCCGATCTGCGCGGCGTTGGAATCCTGGTCCTCGGCATCACTCGCAAGGACGGCACCTACCTGGGCGCTCCCGATGCCTCTGATGTGATCCAGGCGGGAGACAACCTCCTCGTCTACGGGCGCCTCGAAGACATGAAGACCTTCGACATCAGCAAGGGCAATAACAACGATTCCCCCGAAGAGCCGGCAGGCGCCGTGGATGTCGACAGCATCCCTTCTGCGTCGAAACCCCATCAGGAAAGCCAGAAGACGAGTTCGGGGACCAGCTCCTGAGGCGCCTCTGTCCGGGTCATTCACCCGGGGACACGCATCGGATCTTCGTATTTCCGGAACCGACACAGACTCTCTTGTCTCCTGGTTCAAGAGTCCTATCCAGACTCTCTCCGGCAATTCTGATTCTCCTCAGATGATACATCCAGCGGAGATCCACCCCCCCACCAGGAAATCCGTGGCTATGATACACGCGTCTCAGCTGCCTCATACCCAGGCACGCCCCATGACCCAATCCCAACAAGATCCGCAGGCTAGAACTCCGGGCCCGGAGTCCACCTTCGATGCAACATTGCTTCAAGAAAACTTCAATAAGCAACTCGCACGGCCCCTGGGCATCCATGCCTCACCAGGACGTATCCGAAAACGTCAGAGGGAGATCGTGGATCTACTGCTCGGCGAAGATCCACTGGCACTCGCCGGCAGGGTGGCCTTGCTGGACGAGGTCCTGCTCGATTTCGAGGCGTCCCATCCGGAACCACTGGCAGCCTTGAACACCTGGAAGCAGAACGGACTACGTTCCTACCTGCTGATCCGCGGTGAACTCGTCAAGGCGACCTGGCTCCTTGGAGAACGAGAAGCCGCCCTCGAAGAACAGGCCATGCTCCTCGAGCTGGATCCTGGCAACCACTTCTTCCAACGTGAGCAGATGCTGGCCTTCCTGATGGCGATGGAAGACTGGGAGAGCCTCGAGACGGAGTTGGATCTGGGCCACAAGGGGCGCAAGGAGAGCCTCCTTCGCCGCCTCATGTATCTGGCCATCAGTCTCGCCAAGGGCGCCCGGTCGGAAGCCAAACTGCAGTACAAGGCACTCCAGATCTCCCATCCTCGGGCCGTCGACTTCTGGTCGGGCAAGAGGGAGTTGCCCATCGAGATCCCGGTCGAGGCCGAAGAGGGGAGTCGCGAGGAGTCCATGATCTCAGCGTCCTTCCTTCGCCCCTTCACTCCACAACGGATCTATGCGCCCCTCCGTGCCCTGGCTGCAGCGCAGCATCAGGCAAGCGGAGCCACAGTTACCGAGAATGCAGGGGAGTCGCGCAACGAAAGCAGTTCCAGCCCTGGGACTCCCTCACAAGGCACGGTCTCCACGCAACAGCCGGACCCCGTCCGGGAACAGCTGGCGAGAGCTGATAGCTCTGCGTCCGATCCCGAGAGGCGTCTCCATCATCTCCGTCAAGCACTGCGGCGAGCCGAGGCTCGGATCGACCCGGCGACATTCGCGCGATGTCGGGGGCAGTTCTCGGACAAGAAGGTTACGGCGCAGTATCTGGAGGTGCTCCTTCGACTCGGCCTGACTCTCTTCGAAACCGGCAAGGTCGAGGAGGCGAGGGCACATCTGGGGCGCATGCTCGATCTGGACAAGGCCGATGCCTTCGGCGCACGCGCCTATCTGGACGGTATGAGGAAGAAGAAAACGCGAAGCGCTTCGCTCACTCCCGATCGACATACACACGGATGAAGCCCAGCGCTCGTGCACGCCGCGCGATGTCATCCAGATCGCGGCGGGTCACCCCCGGTCCCGGTTCGAGGAGGAGCTCTGGGGACTCATCCTTGTGATTCTTGACCTGTGTTTCGATCAACTGGGCCAACTCCTTGCCACCGCTCCAGAGGATCTGTTGGTCCCCCACCTGTAGCTTCAGGACACGAGCCTCGAGGCGCGTGCGATCCCCCCTGCGGCCCTCGGCCAGCCTGCGACCGGCCTTCTCCACGCCAATCGCGATCCGCAGCCTCCAGGGACGAGGCAGGTAGTTGCCTTCGATTTCGCGGTCCGAGGGCTCCAGAGCCAGGGGCTCTACAGAGAGTCCCTTCAGCTCCGACAGACGAAGGACCGGATAGACTCCCCGTGCCAATGCCTTGTCGAAGAAGTTCCAGGTCACCAGACCATCCCCGGTCAAGGGGCAGAGAAGTTGCGCCGCAAGAAGCCCCAGGCGCTGGCGTGCAGGAACGATCAGCGTACCTGCCGGGAGCCGACTCTTCTTGGTCTTGAAGACACCTGAGACGGAGCGCAGATGGTGGCCCTGGAATCCACGACGAGCCCTCTCCCTGTCCGACAGGACGAAGTGCTCGGCATCGAGCTCGACATCTGCAGACAAACGCCCCACGACCAGGCCATGGAAGAGAAGCCGCTTGCGCACTTCCTCGCTGGCCCCGGGCAAGGCCCAACCCTCGGGAAGTGCCATCCACTTCCTGGCTTCGAAGCGCACCTGGACGGGCATCTTCTCGCTGTGGATCTGCTCGGTCATGATGCGTCGCGTGCCCAGGCCTTCGAGGTGCAGCGTATCCAGCTTCCCCATGAGCAGGACGCGCTCCACGGCCTTCCGGAAGCCCGTGTCGTAGCCCAGTCGAGGCAGCTCGACACCCGGATCCGTCATCTTCCGGTCAGCAGCATTGCAGAGATCACGAATACGATCCGCATCGCTGGCGGCACGCCCCAGACAGCCCAGGACGAAGGCCTTGGTGGCCTTGGCCCGGCCAGGAAAGTCGAGGTAGCTGTAGGCCTCGGAGAGGATGGAGAGGCGTCCCCGGATGCCCGCGTAGTTGCTGGCATAGCGTGGTTCGGGCCCGAAGCTCTTCCAACCCTGCTTGCCGTCCTCCATGCGCGCGAAGTTGCCATAGTCGAAGGTGCGCGTGCCCTTCTTCTCGAGTGCGGCTCGCACTTCGGGCAGGAAGGTCTCGTGAAGGAAGTCTGCAATGGCCGCATCCTGGTTGACGGCCAGGGACGGAGCATAGGTCAGGTGATAGCCATGGGCCGAGCCATTGGTGGTGTGCAGATCCAGGAAGACCTGCGGGTCGTAGACGTCGAGGACCGCCAACAAGGCACGGACCTCCGGCGACTCCGCCTTGATGTAGTCACGATTGAGATCCAGCCCTTGCGAGTTGATCCTCTCCCCCACACCCTCTTCCGGACCATTCTGGCTGACCCGGTTGTGTCGGGAAATCTGGTCGTTGCCGTCTGCATTGAAGTCGGGCAGGATCCAGAGGTCGATCTTCTGCAGCAGCTTCTCGTGCCCACCCATCGCCATTTCGCGCAGAAGCTCCAAGCAGATCTCCTTGCCCTCGACTTCGCCACCATGGATGTTGGCCTGGATCAGGACACGCAAACGTCCACTCCGCGCGGACGCATCACCCAGTCCTTTGCCATCCAAGGAGACCTTGACGAGCGCAATCCTCTGTCCGAGCAGGGTGAGACCGCAGCTCTCGACCCGCAGGCGCTTGCCGTGGCTCAGCTGAGACAGCTTGTCGAGGAACTCCCAGACCTCGGAGGTCCGGGTCGTCCGCTTCCATCCACTCTGTTCCGCTGCGGTACGCGGCCCTTCGACCATCGTCATCTCCTTGGGTGCATCCGATTGCTGAGCCGCCATCCTCGCAGCACAGAGCCCCAGAGCAAGCATCCAACCCAGACCCAGCCCCCTCTGCCATGCAAGCATCCACATCACCTTGTTCCACCTTCGCCAAGCCTGCTCTGAGCACCTTGCGCTTCCTGCGGGACAAGATACCTTGGCCGACCAGATCCAGCGAGAGCACACCCTTGCCTATGCCAGGAGACTCCATGTCCGCCTCGATATCCGCACGCCCTTTTCTTGCACGCCCCTTTCTTGCACCTGCTTTTCTCGTACCGGCACTACTCCTCCTTTC
The DNA here is from genome assembly GCA_024278315.1 of Planctomycetota bacterium. Lineage (GTDB taxonomy): Bacteria > Planctomycetota > UBA1135 > UBA1135 > JAJRTL01. The sequence continues at coordinate 11,607 of JAJRTL010000145.1, forward strand.
CATGACCCTGACGAGCCAGGGCAAGAAGGGCCTGCAGGGGAAGACCTTTACCTGCCCCATGCATCCGCAGATCTTCTTGCCCGCTGCAGGGACCTGCCCCATCTGCGGCATGAACCTCGTCCCAGGCCCCCCCCTGATCCAGAAGGTCAAGATTGCCCCAGGTGGTCTTCGGGCCTGGTGCGAAGCGTATCTCGCCAAGGCGCTTGAGGATCGTTCGGGAAACCCCTACATGGTCCTTCCGGCTTTCGTCGCCTTGGAGGGCAGGGGAGCGGCAAAGAAGCTGCGCGCCCTGCTCGCCTCCAAGGAAGAAGGATGGCTCGTAGCGGCCGTCTACCAGTTGGGAAGGATGCAGGACCTGGAGTCGGCACCCCTGCTGGAGAAGATGCTGGCAGACCCAAAGTATGCGGTTTCGGTGAGCTACCTCTGCCAGGCCCATCCCGACAAGACCCTCTCGGCAGCTGGCAAGTGCAAGAAGTGCGATCGCACCCTTTCTCCTTCGCTCGGCAGGTTCGAAGAGCATCTCAGCATGGCGGGGGCGCTGCATCAGATGGGCAGGGAGTCGGGACAGCAAGCTCTCGAGAAGCTCGCAGCACAGTGGTATGGCGGACGGGCACTGCGCCAACTGGGGCTGCGCGACTCGCCGAGAGTGCGGGAGATCCTGGACCAGGCGACGCACATCGAGGATGGACTCGATGGCAAGGACCTGGCCCGTGCCAAGTTTCGTCGCATCCAGGCCATCTGTGCACAGATCCAACTCGGGATCGACGACCACTTCGCCGAGGCCGTACAGGGACTGGGCACGCCCAAGGGCTGGACCCGGTACGGTGTCTTCCAGAGTCTCGGACAATCCGGACTCGAGGTCGCCAAGAAGCCTCTCAGGGAAGTCATGCGCAATCCCGAACTCTCCTGGCAGCAACGGATTGCCGCGGCGACCGGCCTGATCCAGCTCGGTGAGAAGAACTTCCAAGGTTTCCTGGTGGGAGCCTATGAGCAAACCGCTGGTAGCGTGGATCAGCTATCGGTCTTCGCGGCTTGGGCCAAGGTCGGCGACGAGCGAGCCCTGCCGCTTCTCGAGAGGGCCATCGAGAACGGGAAACACCGAAACGGCGCGGCCATGGCAGCAGCCAGGATCCTCGGGCGCATGCCGAAAGAA
>JAJRTL010000146.1 GCA_024278315.1 Planctomycetota bacterium
AAAGCCGCTTGGGTAGGAGCTCAAGCTGCCGCTGCGGATGTTCTTGAAGAGCTTGGTGCCCGCCGTTGTTCCGTCGGTGCGCCAGAGCTCGGTTCCGTTCACGCCGTCGTTGGCCTGGAAGTAGACATAGTTGCCGAGGCGGCACATGTAGCGTGGGGAGGAGCTGCTGGCATACGTCGTCGAGGAACCCACGTAGATGTCCTTGAGGAGCTTGGTACCAGTGGAGGTGCCATCGGAGGTCCAGAGTTCATAGCCGGTCTGGCCCTTGCTCTTGTCGGTGCCGTTCGTGGCCTGGAAGATGATCTTGCCGAAGAGGGCCTCGATGTAGGAGACGCTGTCGTTCTGGGTCGGGGGAGGGCCGCTGGGCTTGTTGATGTCGATCATCATCGTGGAGGCTGCGGTACCCTTGGTGATCCAGAGTTCGCGACCATTCTTGCCGTCATCGGCCGCGAAGGCGACCACGCCGGTGCCGATGGGGTAGGCGTAATAGGCATAACCCGACGAGGCGCCCTTACGGATGTCCAGGACGGTCTTGGCGGTCTTGCCATCGGTGACGCAGATCTCGTAGCCTGTGCCGGCGGTGACGTCACGACCCTGGAAGTAGACCTTCCCGCCGGTGGCGGCGATGTAGCTAGGGGATCCGGAGGTCATGTCCGCCTGCGTGAAACGCTTGGTGCCAGCCTTGGTGCCGTCGGTGGCCCAGATCTCGTACTTGCCAGCGTTGCTGGAGGCGCCCCAATAGGCCATCTTGCCATCCTGCGCGCTGTAGTACATATAGCTTGAGGCCGTGCCCGTGCGGATGTCTGCGACTTGGATGGTGCCGGCGGTTGTGCCGTCGGTGACCCAGGCCTCGTATCCGCTGGCGGCCGTGCGACCACGGAAGAGGACCTTGGTGCCCGCGAAGGGCGTTGCCGAGTAGAAGCTCGTTCCACTGCTCGATCCGGCGTAGACGTCCTTCACCAGGGTCGTGCCAGCGGTCGTGCCGTCACTGACCCACAGCTCGGTGCCCTTGACGCCGTCGTTGGCTTCGAAGACGACCTTGAGTGGGCCCAGGATCTGGAAGTAGGCAGGATAGGAGCTCAAGGAGCCAGAACGGATGTTCTTGACCAGCTTGGTGCCAGCGCTCGTGCCATCGGTGACCCAGAGTTCATAGCCATTGGTGCCGTCGTTGGCGCGGAAGAAGACCTTGTTGGCAACGAAGTTGCTCCTGCAGTAGCCGATGCTGGAACTGGACGTGCCGGGGCGGATGTCCTTGAGGAGGACGGTGCCCGCCTTCGTTCCATCCGAGATCCAGAGCTCGCTGCCGTATTTGACGCCCCCGTCAGAGGCGCTGAAGACAACCTTGCTTCCGACACGGGCCAGGTTGGAAGGATAACTGCTTGTCGAACCCGAGATGAGGTCCGTGACCATCTTGGTTCCTGCAGTGGTGCCATCCGACATCCAGAGTTCGTAGCCTGATTTACCGTCGTTGGCGCGGAAAAAGATGTTCTTGCCCACAACCGTGATGTAGCTCGGGTAGGAGCTGGCGCCACCTGCGCTGATGTCCTTGACCAACTTGGTGCCGGCTGCCGTTCCGTCACTCACGAAGAGCTCCGTTCCGGTGGCGTCGGTCTTCGCGCTGAAGTAGAACTTCCCGTTCATCATCGCCCACTGATTGGAGTTCTGGGAGACGAATGTCCTGCTAGGACTGGGATAGGAGGGTGAGGTGGTCGTGGAAGGATTTGTGTTGATATCCTTCACGAAGCCCGCGGTCTGGGCCTGAGCCGTCGACGCGAGCACCAGACCGGCCGTCAAGGCGAGACCGGTGGAAAGAGAAAGGAACTTTGACATGAAGTCATCCTTTGGTTCGGAGGCGAACACTTGAAGAAGAGAAGCCCGGCAGAGAAGCCGGATGGTTGGTTCCACCTTCACCAGAGAGAGAGTCGAAGCTCGGCAGGTTTCTCGGTGAAGAGAAGGGAGACAGAGGTTGGCTGTCTCTCCTCAGGGGGTCAGGCGGCGACCAACCAGAGAAGACAACAGGCCTATTGAGAACTAATTCCCCAAGGAATTCAACCTGTGTATTCAGGGCACTCTTTCTGGGACAGGAGAGGGACAATCGTCTCCCTGATCTTCTCCCTAACATGATAGGTAGCATGGCCTTGTTCCCTGCCCGGAAATGCCCTGGATCTCTTGCCGTGCTGCGAGTGACGCCAGTTTGCTGGATCGAGGAGTCATTCCGTGCAGCCCCTGGCATGGAACCTGCTATCCAGACCGGGGCAGGCCATCCTACGACTCCTCGATGCAGACACATGCAATCGCGCCGGTTCAAGTCCGGACGCGCCGTATACGAGCGGTCGGGGAGCGCATCCTCCCTACATGGATCGCATGCTGGCCAGACAGGACCCGGATGCGTGCGTCAAGCGAGGTCCAGAGCTTGGAAGGACCCGGACCCGGCCATTTGCGCGATTTGCTCGCGGACCTCCATGGCACGTGAGATGCACTGATCGGAGTTGTGGTATTCGTAGCGCCCGAAGCGTCCCACCGTGTAGATGCCGGATCCATCCATCCACTTGCGGACACGTTGGATCCGCTCGGGGAAGCCCCGGTCTTGATCGATGTATGCATAGCGGCTTCGGAAGTGTTGTGTCGCCACGAGGTCGGATCGTCGCAGCAGGCCTGCGTGCTCCAGGCCACGGGCGAGGTCATCGATCCAAGTGGAGTCGACTTCGAGATGGCCGCGGTAGGTGACCTCGGCCATGAAGGAGCCGTGTCCTTGCGGTGCGTTGCGGGGACTGTAGTTGGAGAAATAGGTCACGCGGTTTGCAGGTCCCTGATCCTCGAAGGGGAGGTAGATCCAGGAAAGGTCCTCAAGAGCTTCGTCCGTCTTGAAGCCAAGAAGTACGTTGATCAGCGAGATCGGTTGCAACTGCTGAATGTCCTCTGCCACGTCTGCGGGGAGCCCCTCGAAGACCTTGGCCAGCTCGGGCAAAGGAACCGTATTGACGACCAGGTCGAAATCCTCGTCATTCACCCTCCAGCCATCGCGCGTCTTCTGGACGATTTGAACAGGCGTGCTCAGCCGGACATGGTCTCGCACCTTGGCTAGGATCCCATCGGTCAGGGCCTGGAATCCACCCTCCAGTGGGAACCAGAACCTGGCCTGATGCTTGTATCCCTGGGTGTCGATGCCCACGGCCGCCTTGAGGATGTCATCCAGGGGAGCGTCGGGAACGCGACCTGCGACCCATGCGGAGCTCATCTGGGATAGGTCACAGGTCCAGATCTTCTCGTTGTAGGGGACCATGAAGTGGCTGGCGAAACCGGTACCCATCTTCCAGTCGATCCAGGACGCGAAATCCTCAGGGCAGGGCTCGCCGGATTCGCGCCGCTTCACGGACTCCAGATATCCCTTCAGGCAGTCGAAGCGGGCCTCGGCTGTGAGATGTCCGATCCCGTTCTCGAAGGGATAGGGTACCCAGCGGTCGTGCCAGCGGATCTTTGTGTTGCGATCCTTCTCGACGAGATTGGTGGCGCCGACCTGCTCCTTCATCCAGGCCAGAACCGTTGGGTCCTTGGAGAAGACGATGTGCCCGCCAGCGTGGTCACATGTGAAGCCGTCGATCACGCTGCTCTTGCAGAGGCCGCCGGCCACCGGGGACTTTTCGAGGACATGGACATCGAATCCATCGGCGTCCAGGAGCTGCGCGAGGGTCAGGCCGGTGACACCGGCTCCCAGAATGGCGATCTTCAATGCTCTGCTACCTTCCATGGAGTAGGAGTCGGGGCCTTCCAGCGATAGGATGAGGTCGTGTTCCTCCACGTAGCCCTTCTCACAAGCCTACTCTGCCCGGGGCCTTACGGCCAAACACAGACCGAGCAGAAGGCCACCTATGTCCGTGCCAGGATCCTCGTGAGGCTTGAGGACGCCGAGTTTGCCGGGTTGCAGCAGTTCTTGAAGGAGCTGCGGCGGACGGTGCCGCAGTACCGACGTTTCCACGCGCAGGTCCACAATCTACAGCGTTCACCTCTGGGGGCAGCGGCCCGAGAGGGATTCGATCTCTGCCTGGGCCTCTATGAATCGGAGATCCTCGACCTGGAATCCCGGTTGGCTCTCTTGGGGGGGCGATCCTGGATTGTTCAGGGCGGCGAGTGCTATGGCCTCGTGAAGAATGGCCGCGTCTTGCCTCTGGATGGTCGTGTGCCCCAGGAGGTCTACGTCCCGGACCCCATTGCGGTCCGCCGCTTCGCGGCAGCGCTCGCGGCCTGGCGGAAGGCCCTCGGACCCCTTTCCTTCGAGGCTCTCCGTGCCGCTCGTGTGCCCGAACTACTGCCCGAGACGGGTACGATCCGCGAGACCCTGCGCCGCTACCCCACGAAGACGGGGTTCTTGCGGCTGGATGCGGGGCAGGTGGTAGGGAGTCAGAAGCAGATCCTCCTGCTCCTTTGCGCAGGCCTCAGCAAGGAGGCTCGCCTGGACAGGGCGAAGGAAACCCTGCTCTTGGATCTGCTCGACCGATTGAACCAGCCACGGACCTTGGCTCGGATCTATCTCCGTCAGGGATACCTGTCCGCGGGCCGGGCCCTCGAGCTGGATCGAGTCGCTACGCCCTTGGCCATCGAGGTGGATGAGGCCAGGGACCTCTGGTTGCGCGGCCCGCTGCCGCAGATCATGAATCCGCGAGGAGAGGAAGCCGAGATCCTGACGACCATCCTCCTGCTGATCTTCGGAGGCAGCGTGTTGGTCCTGGTCTTTCGTTCTTTCCGCAGCAGGTAAGAGGTCCTTCACCCCTGTCAGCGTGAGTGGGTGCATGCAAGAAGCCTGGCTCCGGGGGAAATCGAACGATTCATGCCCTCGACGTGTCTGACGGGGATCTCTCTGTCCAGGACCGTGAGCCTATCGGTTCGCTCGGCATTGCTTCGATTCGACGACCCTCTTGGGTCGCCTCATATCTCGCGCAGCCGTCCTGAACTCGAAATGCGCTCGTCAGACCGCAAGAACGAAATCGGCTGCGCCGATTTCGCATTTGCTCACAACGATCTCATGAATCACCCGGTCTAACGATTCCGGATGAGGAGTTCGCGGGGTTGTTCGTCCAGGAGGGGCCCGAGATCTTCGAGAAATCGGCGACCGTCGCTGTAGTAGCCGGCGGTCGGTTTGAGTTCTGGCGCCAACTGTCGGAAATAGTGGTTGATCCGTTCCATGCAAAGCTCGCGCACGTACTTGGCCAGGCAAGACGCGGCGGCCGTGGGGAAGGAACGGTCCTCTCCCTTCTCCACGAATGTGAGGCGTGTATGCGCGCCAACGCTGTATTCCGAGAGACTCTTGCCTTCACGGAGAGATCGGACCTTGGTGCCGGGGAAGGCCTGGACCAGGAGAGGGCGGTAGCGACTCCGGCCACCCTGACGGTCCAGCACGACATGCAGGCTGTAATCGCAGGCCCGATCCTGTGCATCTTGTGCCGATGCCTCGACGATCCCGATCAGAGGTGGGAGGCTCGATTCGAACAGGGTCACGCTCTTGTTGTCATGCCTCACGATGGATGCATTGAATCGACCTACGGAGACGGCATGGAACTCGTACGCCAGGCAAGTCACCGCGGCCTTTCGCATCTGCTGCAGGGTCAGGTGGGCCGTGAGCTCGAGGGTCTTCCTGTCGTTCCAGCGGGGAAAGGGAATCCCATCGAGATCCTGATACCAGGGATACCGAGCCAGCTCCCGCGGCAAGTCCGACAGCCCCCCGGCCAGGAACTCGCCCAGGGTCTCGGGCAGACGGCCTGTCTTGGCATAGTGCAAGGTAAGAGCCGTACGTTCGAGATGAGCCAACCCGTGTTTGCCAGTCTTGACCCTCTTGCTGTCATCGACACGGACCCGCTTGTCCGACCGGCTTGCTGGTTTCTTGCAGAAGCAAGCTGCGAGGTCCCTCCAGGCATTCGTTCCGGCAGGTCCCTCTAGAACCATGCCTGCGACGACCAGCGGGCCCAGTATGGGCCCCAGGCCTGCTTCGTCGATGCCACCGAGATAGTGCAGCTCCTCGGGTTCTGGAGAGGCCTTGCATTCTGTTTGATTTTCCGTCATTTGCCAGGTGGGATTGAATCCAGGGGCCGGGTCAGGTCGATGAGGAGCAGGGGCGCCGCCCCGCTCATCGTTCCGTGTAGCAGCCAGGGAGGAAAGGGTGCAGATCCTTTTGCTGGAAAAAGACAAGGTCGTCCGAGATCAGATCCTCGTTGGTCTACAGAATTTCCCTGACTTCGCGGTGGAATGCGGGGAAGGCTACCGAGGACTCTCGAAAACCCGGAGCACGTCCTATGACTGCCTCATCATCGGCTGCAATGGTGATGATGACGAGGGCATTGAGCTCCTGGAGAGCCTACGCGAGTACGATCGTTCCACGGATGTGGTCTTCGTGACCAACTTCAAGAAGGGGAAGATGATCATGTCCAAGCGGGGCAAGTACAACATCTTCTCGGTCTTGCATGCCCCCATCGAGCCCGCAGAGTTCTTCCGGCTCGTCGGCCGTCTAAGGAGACGATTGGTCTCGAGCTGATACGTGCGATCAGAGCCCTGATTGCGGTGTTGCAACGCCGCACGTGATGAGGCTCCTTCTCTGGCCACCCGACATGACACCGCAACGATCTCATGGGGCATCCGGTCCGGGCGTGTGGGAGTCGCTGTTCAGGCTCTGTGAATGCGTACGATGCCCCTTCTCGGATCGGGTCATGGCTTAGCCCGGACGATTCATGAGATCGTT
>JAJRTL010000147.1 GCA_024278315.1 Planctomycetota bacterium
AATGCGACGCTGGGGCAAACCTTCAAGGTCGAGGCCTACAACTTGCCCCCCAAGTCGGTCGCGCTGTTCATGATGGGGTTCTCCGACACACAGTGGGGAACCATCAAGCTTCCCTTCAACCTAGGACTCATCGGCATGAAGGGGTGCAAGCTCTACACCTCACCCGATCTCTTCTTCGCCGCTGCCACGGTCGGGACCGGGACCGCCAACGGTTCCGCCAGCCTGGGTTTTCCCCTGCCGAACAATCCTGCCCTCAAGGGTACACGCATCTTTCTTCAGACCCTGGCCTTGGACAAGCAGGCCAACGCCTTCGGGCTCTCCACCTCGGGCGCGATCAAAGCCGTACTCCAGTAAGCACGAGGCCCCAGGCCCCGACGGCCAGGGTCCAGACAACGACCAGCAGAACCCAGAGCCAAGCAGAAGTCCTCGCTGCGGTTTTCGCCGCGGGGCTCCGGTCGGGGATCAGAGCGGACCTCGTCTTGGCCGTCTCTGCGCGAAGCATGGATCCTGCGGACTTCGACACGACGGGAGCTGGCTCGATCTTCTGTTGTTTCCGCTTGTCACCTGCCGCCGCAGGCTTGCGTTGCGCAAGCGGAGTTGCGGTCACCGGCTGAACGGTCCCGCTCTTTTCCAGGAGTCGCAATTCCTGGGCCCGGGAGTCCTCGAGCACGGGGACGACCCGGGGCGCCGGGAGCTCCTGGCGAAGAACCGGCGCAGGAAGCTCCTGGTGGAGAACCGGGGCGGGCAGCTCGAGCCTGGACACCTCACGCCACCCCAGTTGCCTGAGCATGTCCTCGGGGGCAGCCTTGGAGACAGCAGTCTTGGAGACAGAGGGGCCGGATTGGGCAAGAGGGCTGGCGATAGAGGCCGGGCTGGCTTCTGAGACCGGGCTGGCTTCTGAGACCGGAGCCCGAACCTGTTCGCACATGGCAGCGCTGGCCATGGCCTGGACCCTCTCGCGAGGCGCCTGGGTCTCTTGAGGAGGCGAATCCACCGGCCGGATCTTCAGGTCCTGCCGGTCCGCAGCCCTTCGCTCAGAACTCTCCAGACCAGAGGGCCGGAGCTTCTCCGTGACGGACGCGGACCTTGGTGAAGATCCCTCCTCGCACGTTGAAATCGGCTTCGATCTCCATGAATCGCGGACTGCAGGCGGTGACCAGATCGTCCAGGATACGGTTCGTGACGTCCTCATGAAAATGGCCTTCCTCCCTGAAGGACCAAAAGTAGAGCTTGAGTGCCTTAAGTTCCAAGCATAGACGATCTGCAACGTAACGGATCGTGAAATGCGCGAAGTCCGGCTGCCCCGTCTTGGGGCAGAGACAGGTGAACTCGGGAATCTCCATCTCGATGAGGTAGTCGCGCTCGATCTTGGGGTTCTCGAAAGTCTCTAGATCCCTCGAAGGCCCTCCTGGTTGGCTCACGCCATCACTCATGTGCTTCTCTCCTGTCGCTTCATTCTCCGTGCGGCACCACGAGAACAGGGCAGCCCACCGTACGCAAGACCTTCTGTGCTACGGATCCCAGGACGAAGCGTTCATAACCACGATACCCGTGAGTGCCAAGAACCAGCAGGTCGACACCTTCGCTCTTCGTGTATTCCTCGGCCTTGTCCCATGGACTCCCATTGAGCAACTCACTCTTGCAGTCGAGGCCTGCTGCTCGGACGAGATCGACACGTTCCTTCAGGGACTCCCTCGCCTTGGTCTCGATAGGTTCCAGATCCAAGGGAATGGACGTGGCGACCATCGAGGCCTGGAGCAACCAGGCATCCTCATCGATCACATGCAGGATGACACCGGTGGCCCCCAGATCCTTGAGAGCTCCCTGGAAGGATGCGAACGCGCTCGCGGAGGCATCGCTGAAGTCCGTGGCGAAGGCGATCTTCTTTGGCTTGCCTTCGGGCTCATGCTTGACGACGAAGGTCGGGATCTCGACTTCTCTCAGGAGCCTCTCCGCTACCGATCCAAGCAGCAACCGGGAAAGCCCCTTGCGACCATGACTGCCAATGGCCAAGGCGTCGGCACCCCATGCCTTGGCCTCCTCGTGGACCTCGTGTGCGACATGTCCCCTGCGGATCACCGTGCTGGTACGAATAGCGCTGCCCTGCAAAGCCTGCTCAAGTTTCTCCAACTCCTCCTGACCGCGCGTCTCGACTTCACTGATCTTGAAGATCCCACGCATGGGTGAGAGGGCACTCTCGTCCAGGACATAGAGAAGACGCAGTTCTCCTCCCTCGGGGAGGATGTTCCGGGCCAGATCGAGGCCCCAGAGAGACGCATGTGCAAAATCGACGGGAACTAGGATCTTCTGGTACATCGTGTCTCACCTCCGGGTCTACGGGAGACATCCCAAACTAGCCAATATGGAAGAGCCTCTCCAGTTCCCTTCGGACCACTTCTGCCGGAATCTTGTCCATACAGAGATTGCCCTCCGGCAGGTCGCAGCTGCGCTTCAGGCAAGGGCGACAGGGAAGATCGATGGGAGCCAGGAGGACAGACTCTCCAAGAGGGCCCGTCCTGGCAGGATCCTGTGGCCCGAAGAGGAAGAGGGTCTTGGCCCCGCTCGCTCGAAGGACATGCATGGCTCCCCCATCATGACCAACGGCGACTCCTCCCTGATCCGCCAGCAGGTTGCCCAGTGCAACCAGATCTCCCAGGCAGCCCTGCTCCTGCCTGAGGACAGAGACCCCCTGGGGCAGCGACAACCCCTCCTCGGCCGGCCCACCCAGAAGGACTTGCGGCACATCGAGGCCTGCTGCCAGGTGAAGGACCTTCTCCAGAGGCCAGGTCCTGGGATCCTCGGGAGGGCCCAGGACCTGAACAATGAAGGGAACTCCAACCGGTACTCCGAGGCCCTGCAACTGCCGGGAGAGTCTCCGACGATTCTCATCAGGAGCCAACAACGAAGAGGTCCCCTCTAGCGGGGATACACCGAAGGAGGAACCGAGGGCAGCCTCTACCACGGCGAGCGAGCGCAGAAGGATGTGGGGCGATTCGACCGTCTCCGAATGTCGTGACCGGATGAGAACAGAAGCGGATTCGCGCATTTGGGCGGGCGCAGGACGCCAGACCTTGCCGCCAGCGATCGCACGACCACAGAGCGCGCTCTTCCAGTTGCCCTGCAGGTCGCAGACCAGGTCGTAGCGCCCCCGCAGTCTCCGCAAACCGAGAGTCGCAGACCAGCCACGTTCCCAGGTCTGCCATTCGACCGGAAGATCCACTAGCGAACAGATGTCACGAAACCTCGCCTCGATGAGCCAGCCCACACGGTGCCCACGATGAGAGAGCATCGCCGCCAAGGGTATTGCTTGGACGATGTCCCCAAGGCTCGAGAGACGCACGAGGAGGACAGAAGGCGGTGGCTTCTCCTCCTGCTTGAGGTTCATCTGGTCTTCCGTTCCGCCAATCGCATGCGAGCATCGACGACCCAGCTGGAAACCCCCTTCTTGGCCGCCATGAGTGGGTTGATGTCGCACTCCTCGATCTCGGGGAAGTCGAAGGCCAGTTGGTTGAGTCGCAGCAGGCAATCCTCGACGACATCCTGGTCGATCGCGGGCTCACCACGGAACGCCTTCAAGAGGGGAGCAGCCCTGAGCGAAGCGAGCATCTGGGCAGGATCGGCATCCGTCAAGGGTCCTACACGAACCGCCACGTCCTTGAGTACCTCGACATGGGTACCTCCCATGCCAATCGCCAAGAGCGGCCCGAAACGGGGCTCCCGTGTGAAGCCGAGAAGGAGCTCACGATGCCCCTTGGCCATGGCCTGGACCTCGAAAGCCAGATCCTTGCAATCGCGCCCGAACTTCTTGCGCATCTCGAGAGCGAAGTCATAGACGTCGTCCCCCGAGGAGAGATTGCATTTGACTCCCCCGAGATCCGACTTGTGCACGAGCTTGCGACTCGTGGCCTTCAGGCAGACGGGATACCCCATGGCCCTGGCTGCCTCCAAGGCCTTTCCGGGGTCGCTCACCATCTTGGACGGAATGACAGGGAAGCCATAGGCTTCGAGGATCTTGCGTACGTCCACGGAAGGAACCCAGCCTCCTCCCGCGCGTCTGGCAGCCGAAAGGATCCGTTTGACCTTCGCGCGATCGACCTCGTACTCAACAGGCTTCCCAGTGGGCAACAAGCTCAGGTATCGATGACGGATCATTCCTGCAAGTGTCTCGGCAGCCTCTTCAGGGAAATTGAAGACGGGAATCCCCCCCTTGCTGAGCAGCTGCACGGCCTCGTCATTACGCTCCTTTCCCATGATGCAGGCCACGACCGGCTTGCCCGAGGCTCGAGTGCGCTCGAGGATCATCGTGGCCACCGCATGAGCGTCGATCATGGTCGGAGAGACAAAGAGCACGAGCAGCGCATGCACGTTCTTGTCGGCAACGACGGCGGAGAGAGCCTTGTCATATCTTTCTGCATCAGCCGAAGCGATGAGGTCGATTGGATTCTGTGGGCTGGCCTCCGGTGGCAGGGACTTCCGGAGCAAACGCATCGTCTTGGGCTCGAACTCAGCCAACTCATGCCCAAGGCTGTCCAAGGCGTCCGTGGCCAGGATCCCTGGTCCACCGGCGTTGGTCACCACCGCGATACTCTCGCCCTTGGGCGCGGGCTGATGCAGGATGGCGCTCGCGAAGTCGAACATCGTGCGCAAGCTCGGTGCACGAAGCACGCCGCACTGGAACAGGAAAGTATCGACGGCACTGTCGCTGCCTGCGATGCTGCCCGTGTGGGATCCAGCTGCGCGTGCACCTGCAGGAGAACGACCGCTCTTCACGGCAATGATCGCCTTGCGTCCGCGTAGGCGCTCCGCGGCAGCCTTGAACCGTGTGGGATCACCAAAGGACTCGAGGTAGAGGAGGATGAGCTTGACTCCGTCCTGCCTCTCCCAGTACTCCAGAAGATCGTGAGCCCCGATATCGGCACGGTTGCCGACACTGGCAAACATCCGGATGCCAAGATCAACTTCGTTGGCCACGGTGAGGATGGCTTCGCCCAAAGCTCCCGATTGGGAAACGAAGGCTACATTGCCTGGCCTGGGCCTGGCCGCGGCGAAGGAGGCATTGAGACTGAACTCGGGCTCCGTATTGATGATGCCCATGCAGTTGGGCCCCACGATGCGCATTCCGGCCTTGCGGGCAATCTCGACGAGTTTGCGCTCACGCAGGGCTCCTTCACCACCAATCTCGTTGAATCCTGCGGTCACGATCACGAGGCCCTTGACTCCCTTGCGTGCGCAAGAGCGAGCGGTCTTGAGGACCAGCTTGGCAGGAACGACAATCACGGCAAGATCAACGGGGTCGGGAATGTCCTCCACGGATGGGTAGCACTTCATGGAGTGCACCACATCGGCTTTGGGATTCACGGGGTAGACGGGCCCGGTGAACCCGCCCGTCACGAGGTTGGCAACGACCAGGTGACCGATAGAGCCTTTGTGGCGAGAGGCCCCGATGACCGCAACGGAACGAGGTCGAAAAACCCCATCCAGGCTTGCTTGGGATTCAGCTTGCTTTTGCCGAGCGGCCATGACTTCTCCTCAGGTCAGAAGCTGATGCCGAGACCCCAGATGATGCGCTGATCGGTGCGTTTCTTGCCTGGAGCCGGAGTATTGTCGTAGTTCACGCTATAGGTGAGCGTGCTGAGGAGGTCGCCCCAGATCTTGAAGGCGAAGCCAACGTTGAAGTTGATGAGATAGACTCCTGTATCTTCAACGCTAGGCAAGTACTCGATATCCCAGACTGCCTTGCTGTCCTTCAGGATGTTATGGTCGCCGTTGGACGCCAAACGGATGTTGAAGGTCTTTCCCGACTCAACATTGGTCTTGCGTTCCCAACGTTCGGATCCACCCAACTCGAAGTTCACGATGTGGTCGTCGGTCTTGAGGACGGAATAGCCGAGTCCGGCACCCAGGGTGTATCGATAGTCGATCTCCGAGACCTTGTCGCCCAAGGCAGTGCCTCGACCATAGGTGTAGAGGTGCTCGGTGAAGGAGTAGTCCACCTGGTTGTCCCAAGACACGCGACGCTGCGAGATGAACGACTCGTTGGTCACTGGCTCCTGGTCTTCGGCATAGAGCCACTCGAAGTAACTCGTGTAACGAGTGTTCTTCATTTCGTAGACAGTTCTGCCCTGCAACGCGAAGGACAGCCTTTCCGTGTTCCCTCGGGATCGGGTCAGGCCGAGGCTGACCGCTCCCGTAAGGGGATTGGGCTCTACATGATTGATGGCATCGATGGAATCGAAGGACAGCGCGTTGGCTCCCTCGGTGAAACGGTACTTGCGCTTGGTCCCGTCCTTGAGCAGGACTTCGATCTCCTTCTCGGTGCTCAAGGACTTGAGTTCACCGAACGGAATCGTGACCTTACCCGCAGAGCTGGATTCGAACTCGAGCTTGCCGCCTTTCATGGTGACGACCTTGCCCTTGAGGATCTCACCAGATTTTGTTTCGGCTCGATCGCCCTGAAGCGGGAACAGGAATGGGATACAAACGAGAAGATGAGAGAGCATGGATGCTCCTTGCAACGGGGGTACGGAAGGGCCGGAGCCTACTCGGGTGCCCCAGCCAGCAAAAAACAAGCGGAAGACCGTACCGTTGCGATGGGCTCGAGTCCAAGCCTATCCCCGCCGCCTGGAAGGGCTGTCCGAGTGCTGGAAAACAGCCCGTCGACGATCAGATGTGTCGCGCCCAGCTGGATCAGTGCCCGCGCGCCATCCACTTCCCCCGCTGGGAGCCCGAGGCAGGGCCGGCTCGTGAGATAGGACACGAGACGGGGCTTGGCTGCAATCAGCACGGCATTCTCGGGAAGTCTGGTCCGGCAGAGCTCCAGCGTCATGAGGAAGTCCGCATAGGCCCTCTGGATCTGCTTCACACGCCTCGGGCTTCCGAAGATCCAACCCTCTTCCCAATGGTTCACCGAGACCGGAGGGATTTCCTGTGCCAACAGAGGGGGCGGCCCCACAACCGTGCTCGTCCTTCGAACCGTGTAGAGCAGGATCAGCGCTTCTGCGTGCCCCGCCAACAGAAGCAGCAACAGGATCGTGCCCGGATGGCGCCATCCACGAACCGAGGGCCTCGGCGTCGTTGGGCGCAAGCGCAGCCACAGCTCGGGCAGCGCCCTCAGGGATTCGAGTGCGTAGGCCGCGGCCAGGGGCAGAAGGGGAACGAGATACCGTTCCAGAGGGCGTGGGGCAAGGACTGCCAGACCAAGGCTCAGCAGGAAGAAGCTCTCCCCTGCCTGCAGACCGCCTCGCAGACGACGCGCCAGACCAAGGAGAATCAGCGCTACCAGGACTCCCTGAAGCCATGGCCACCGTGAAGCCCAGACTCCATCACCAATGGAGCGACCCAGATGCAGGAGTTGGATGCCAAGCCCTTCGGCGAGGTGCAAGGGCAGCCCGGTGATTCCTCCGGTGGCATGGAGGAGCTCCTGACCGTAACCCCAGGTGCCGCGGGCCCACAACCAACCATAGGCCCAGAAGAGCAGCAAGGGCAGAAGAGCGAGGCCCTGCCTGACGGCGCGCCTGGACCAGGCTTGGCGCCGGCCATGCGGGGAGTCAGCCTGCGGAGCCAAAGCCCCGGACTTCTGAGGGGAGCGGACCGATCCATGCATCGCCCAGGCCAGGAGACTGGCCACGCCCATGAGGCGAAAAGAGAATGCGAGCCAGCTGGCCAGGAGCGCCAGGCGAGGCCGCTGGTTCTCCAACAGGAGCAGACTGAGAAAGCCCATCAGGAGATAGGGCATCTCGGACTGGATACGTACGACCGTGGTCAAGAAACTGCCCGACGTCATCGTCAGTGCGAGACTGCCGAGAGCCACCCAGGATCCAAACCGTTTCTCGAGATAGAGGAAGGCCACGACCAGGCCCGCGGCCGCCACGATAAGGAGCAGGATCTTCACGGCCAACCATGCCTGAGCCCCGAAGATCCCCACGACCGGCAGCAGCATGAGGGGCAGCCCAGGTGGGAAGTGCGCATGCACGGGTCGCCCAGGTAGATGCGTATCCCGATATCCCCCACCCTCGGCGAGGCTCTCGGCCAAAGACATGTACTGAGCGGAATCCCCTCCCATGTCGCCCAGGGTCGGGGTCATCAGCAAGGCCGCGAGGCCCAGGAAGACCGCGAGCGCCAGCCAAAGGAAGCGACGTGGCATCCGGGTCGGGGGTGGGGAAGAGGACGGCATGTCCCCTCTTCATCGAGGATTCCGTGTCAGAACCTGAACCCCCACCCAGGATCCCGGCTCGGAGAATCCACGAAAGCCATTGCACTCTCGGGACTTCCTCGCGTTTGGGCTATGCTTTTGCCCCCGAAACTGAGGAGTCCGGCCTGCGATCCGTCACAGGGAGACTCTCTGCGCCTGAGACGACAACTGATGGTGAAGAGCAGCAAGAAGGGCCCCAGAGGCCGCAAGCGATTGGGAGTGTGGCTGATAGGCGCCCGAGGGGGTCTGGCCACGACCCTCATCACTGGCAGCCTGGCCCTCGCCAAGAGGCTCCGCAAACCCATTGGCCTGCTGACCGAAACAGACTTCTTCGAAGGCTTCCCCTTCGCCAGGTTCGAGGATCTGGTCTTCGGTGGGCACGATATCCGCGACACGACGACGCGAGCAGCGGCGCTGGAGGTCGGCGAGGATTCGGGCACGATCCCACCTGAACTCGTCCAGGTGCTGGGCCGCGACTTCCGCAAGGTCGATAAGGAGATCCGTCCGGGGATCCTCGTCAATGCGGGCAAGGCCATCCGGGCTCTGGCCGACGCGGAGTATCTGGATGAGGAGCGCAGCCTCGTCGAGATGGTCGACGGCCTGAGGAGTGACCTCAGGGAGTTTCGCGAATCGCACAACCTCGATCGCGTGATCGTCGTCAACTTGGGCTCCACCGAGCCACCCCTGCGGCTCGTCGGGGCCCACAAGAAGCTCGCCCGCTTCGAGGATGCTCTCCAGTCCAACAAGCACAAGCTGGTCCGCCCCTCACTCCTCTATGCCTACGCGGCTGCCAAAGAGGGCTGCCCCTTCATCCACTTCACTCCTTCTGAAGCGACATTGGCTCCGGCCCTGGTCGAGGCCTTCGCCGAGACGGGCACTCCCTTCATGGGGCGCGACGGGAAGACCGGAGAGACACTCGTCAAGAGTGCCCTCGCACCAATGTTCAAGTACCGCAATCTCAAGGTGCTGAGTTGGCAGGGGTACAACCTCCTCGGAGACCGGGACGGCAAAGTCCTGTCGGAAGCCGAGAACCTGGACTCCAAGATCCAGACCAAAGACTCCCTGCTCCAGAACATCCTGGGCTATCCGCTACACACGCACGTAGGCATCGACTACGTGCCATCGCTCGGGGACCAGAAGACGGCCTGGGACTTCATCCACTTCGAGGGCTTACTCGGTCACCGCATGTCCATGCAGTTCACGTGGCAAGGTTGCGACGCCGTCCTTGCCGCCCCGCTGGTCCTGGACATGGTGAGGCTCATTTCCCACGCCGCAAGCACGGGAGCCACAGGTCCGCAATCGTGGCTGGCTTGCTTCTTCAAACGCCCCTTCGGACAGGACGAAGACGATCTCCACCGGCAGTGGCATCAGCTCGAAGAGCATGCCGCACGGATGCGCAGCCAACTCTAGCCCGAACGAGTCTAACGAAGCAGGGCCTCGAGTTCGGGCACCAGGCCTTGCAGGCTCTTGTTCCTGGACAGGAGGAGCAACTCTCGTCGCGCAGCCTCCGGATTGCCGGTCGCAAGTTCGAGCGCGAAGAGATCCAAGTGCAGTGGCCCTCGCTCAGGCTCGAACTTCAGCCAGCGGCGATGCAGGGCGAGCGAAGCTCTGAGATCCCGGACCAATGCTGGTCTGGTCAGTGCGCCGCCGGAGAGATCCGAGAGCCAGGCGGGCCATGGGCTCAACCGAATACCAAGCGTCCCATCCAGGGCTTCCAGACTGGCAACAAGCTTGCTCGGTTGTCGCCCCCTGGCCGTGACCAGATGGCGACGCCCCCATTGCACGACCTCGAGGGTCAGGCTCGGCAGATCCGCGGAGTTGGCTGCCTCATGCTGGAAAGCCAGATCGAAGAACCCGATCTGCTGAAGCCTCCCGGCAAGTCCTGCGACTCCATCCTCATCCAAGGTCTCCGAATACGCCTGATCCCAGAGTCTCGGCCACTCCCCGCCACCGCTCGATCGGCGGATGAGAATCTCCCAGGGGCCATCAGGGCGAGGCAGGATGGCGAGCTCGGTCCGCGGAGAATCGGGGGAGAGATTCCCATAGGCGAGCCTGAGACGGAAATCTGCGGGTAGATCGGGACGTCTCGGGCTCTCAGCCCCTCGCAGTATGCAGGAGGACACGAGCAGCAGCAGCAGCGCCAAGGTTGCGAATCGAGAGGCTCTCACGCCCGCTATCCTCTCAGAATCCTGCCCCGTCCGCAGACCCTTTCCTCTCCTCCGTCAGTCGCAGGCCGGCCTCGTAGGCCCAGCTCACAGAACATGTATCGAATTCCCTCTACCCCCCTGCAAGAATCCCCGAGGACGGATACCCTATGCATCCCATGACTTGGCCAATCCACGAAAAAGTCCAACGACTGCTGAAGGACCGCAAGCTCAAGAAGAAGGACCTCGCGGCTCATCTTGGGATCGCTCCCCAGACCATGACCGACATCTGCAAGGGCAGATCGGCCGTGACCCTCAGCCATCTCCGCGGGCTCGTCTCTTTCTTCCATATCCGCGCGGACTATTGGATCGACGAGAGTCGGGAAAAACCCGGCGCCTTCGATCTGATCGGAACGGTCTCCGATGAAGACATCCGGGATTTTGAACATCTCGGTGTCTTTGCCGCACCGGCCTGGGAGCGCACGCTCCAGAAGGTTCGTTCCTTCCTCAAGAGGCATCGCGGAACCTGGGAGGAGGAGAACGGAGCCTATACCCCGGAGGAGGCCAGCATTCTCGAGATCAGAGATTCGGGAGAGACCCTGATTCCGAGACCGGATGCCGTTCCTAGCGGCTCCCTGGGAGTGCGCGAGACCGAGCCCGCCTGAGTAGTTGCGGGATTGCTATTCGACCTGACCCGAGACCGCCCCCCTGGGTGAAAGCCCAGGGGATCGAGACCCGGGCCCAGAGACTTTGTGCGGCCAGACCCCCTCGCAGAAGCGATTCTGTCCCTGACCCGGGCCTTCGGACCCATGGCCGCATGCCCTACGCAGAATTCGCACAGGAATTTCTGCGTCCCCGCTTGTCCACGCCGCCGGGACCGGGAGGATTCCACCCCATGAAATCTATCATCGGCCTGCCCATCGCGGCTCTCTCCCTGATCACCCTGGCTTCCTGCACGCAGGAGCCAGCCAAGAAATCCGACGGCGGCAAGCCTACCGCCAGCTCCCAGCCCAGCGGCTCCCACCGAGGCGCGCGCCAGCACGTCAAGTCGCCCTTGCACGACCCACGCGAGAAGCACCTCCAGAACATCCGCCAACTGACCTTCGGTGGCGAGAATGCGGAGGGTTACTTCAACAGCGCGGGCACGAAGATCATCTTCCAGGCCCGGGGAGGAGACACGAAGTTCGACTGCGACCAGATCTTCGAGTACGACCTCGCCACCCAGAATACACGGCTCATCTCTACGGGCAAGGGCCGGACGACCTGCGCCTACTATCACGACGGGGACAAGCGAATCCTCTACGCGAGCACCCACCTCCAGGGCGATGACTGCCCCCCCGAGCCTGACCGCAGCCTGGGCTATGTCTGGCCCTTGTATCCGAGCTACGAGATCTTCTCCTGCCCGACGGGAGACCCGAGCCAGCTGATCCAGCTGACGGACACTCCGGGCTACGACGCCGAGGCGACGACTTGCTACGCCAACAACCGGATCGTCTTCACGAGCACGCGCGACGGTGACATCGAGCTGTATTCGATGAACGGTGACGGGAGCAACGTAAAACGCCTCACGAACCGCTTGGGCTACGACGGCGGTGCCTTCTTCTCGACGGACGGCAAGTGGCTCGTCTGGCGCGCGTACGAACCCCAAGGCGAGGATGAGATCCGTGAGTACAAGGAACTGCTCGCCAAGAACCTCG
The DNA here is from genome assembly GCA_024278315.1 of Planctomycetota bacterium. GTDB lineage: Bacteria > Planctomycetota > UBA1135 > UBA1135 > JAJRTL01. Next base: position 12,033 of record JAJRTL010000147.1, read on the forward strand.
TGAAGCCATCCAAGATGGAGATCTTCGTCGCCAAGAGCGATGGATCCGAAGCCGTGCAGATCACCAAGACCGGCAACGCCAGCTTCGCGCCCTACTTCTTTCCTGACAGCAAGCGGATCCTCTTCGCCTCCAACATCGACGGCCCGCGTCTGTTCCACATCTACGCCATCGATCGGGATGGCAAGAATCGCGAGCGCATCACGTACAGCTCGGTCTTCAACTCCTTCCCGATGTTCTCGCCGGACGGCAAGCACGTAATCTTCGCCAGCAACCGGGCCAACAAGAAAGCTGGTGAAACCAACCTCTTCCTGGCCGAGTGGGTCGACTGATCCAGACGCGTCCAAGAGGAGGCTGCGGGGTCCCCGGGCGCCGCATCTCTTCCACGCACTTGATCACATCGTCGATCACATCGTCTACCACATCGCCGAGCCACCCGAGTGGTTGATGGCCTGACCGGTCATACCGCGAGCTTCTTCGCTGACCAACCAGGCACACAGACCAGCGATCTCATCGGGCTCGAGGATGCGTCCGATGGGTACCTGGGCGAGCGCCTGCTTGCGGGCCTCTTCGTAGGTGAGCCCCATGTTCTGGGCCATGTCGGCCATCCCCTCCCTGGCCATCCCGGTCTCGACCCAGCCAGGGCAGATGGCATTCACGCGAATGCCCCGGGGAGCCAACTCGAGGGCCAGCGACTTCGTGAACCCGATGACTCCATGCTTACTCGTGCAGTAGGCTGTGTAGCCAGGCACGCCGAACTTGCCGAGGACCGAGGAGATGTTGATGACCCTGCCGCCTTCCTGCATGGACCGGAGAGCCGCACGCGTCGCGTAGAACATGCCGTCGAGATTCACGGAGAGGATCTCTCTCCAACAGTCCTGCCTGTCTCCCGGTTGGCTGCCTTGGATGGCATTCGGCCCACCGAGCCCTGCATTGTTCACCAGCATCGTGAGGCCCCCGAGATCCGAGGACACTTGCGCGACGCATTCCTCCACTGCTTCGACATCGCAGACGTCGAGGCAGTGCGCCGATAACTGCAAGCCCAGGGCCTTGGCAAGATCGAGGGTCTCCTCCAACTTCTCCATACGACGCCCGGTGATGGCAATGGAGGCCCCCTCTCGAGCGAGGCGCAGGGCGATGGCCCGGCCAATCCCCGAGCCACCTCCGGTCACGATTCCACGGCTTCCTTCCAGTCGCTTCATTCTGTCCTCCGATGATTGTTGCCGACTCTCCCTGCATACCTGCCTGCCCTGGACCCTGTGTCGTCAGGAACAGGCCTGAAGACAGGGTAGGTTGCAGAGGGGTGTGCGATGAGGATCTTTGCTTCTGTAACTTCCCGATCCCAGCATCAATGCCAGAAATGGGCGTGGCTCCAGAACAGGTATGCATGCATCATCCTGCCTGGCCCCTTCTCCTCTTCCCTCCAATGTCCTGAAAGCTACAGCCACATCCCTACTCCTGCTGGGCACTAGCATCCTGCTCTCGGCTGCGTGCAGCACATCTGGCAAGAGAGGCACCACGCCGGAAGAGCTCCAAGCGTACAAGAGCCAGCACTATGAGGCACTGCCCCGTGAGATCCGGGGCACCGCCACCGATGAAGAGCTGTGGCGCAGGCTCTCGAAGGGAAGTCTATTGCTCATCGGAGACATCCATGACGACCGAGCCCTACATGTCCTCCACGCCCAGGTCCTGAAACAGCTCATCCTGAGATTCAAGAGGATCATCCTGCACGTCGAGTTCCTCGGACAGGAGGATGAGGACGTCCTCCAGGAATTCCTCGCTGGTGAAATCGATCTGGACGAGATGAGACAGATCGTCCAAGAGCGTTGGCCGGGATCCTGGATGGAGTTCCAGGGCTTCGACGCGGGCTTCTACCGCAATCTACTCTCATCCGCCCGGGACCATGGAGTCGAAGTCCAGGCCCTCGAGCCCATCCCGAGGTTGGCCTTGCAGAATCGGGATCGTGCGATGGCCCGTAGGATCTCGACGGCTCTCGAGCAATCACCAGAGGCCTTGCACATCGTGATCATCGGCCACACGCACTTGCTGGGGACCGGACACCTGCTCGCGCTTCTGGCCCCTGACAAAGTTCTCGTCCTGCTCCCCAGAGGCGGTGAGTTCCTCACGCATCGCCTCGGCGCATTTGCCAGCACGCACTCAGCAGCCTGGCACGCACCCTATCTGGTCTTGGACGATGATCTCTGGCTCTTGAACCCCTTGCCGCTCCGATCCTTGTCCAAAGACTGAGCCGGTGCGATCCCAGAGGGCTTCGCTGCGGGGGAGCCGACCGAGTCCTTGGTCGCAGGCCCTTGCCGGGTCTTCTTTCCGGTGATCGTACGACTCTTTGGAACCGGGCGCGGAGCACGTCTCGTCTCGAGCGGAAACAGCTGCCTCTCCACGCTCTTGCGAGTCACTGGGTCGCGAAAGACGACCCATACGCTCTCGGGTTGGCCGCTCTTGTAGGGAGCTCCCCAGAGGAAGTGTCTCAGCGTGAATCCCAACCGATTTCGGTCTGTGGTGATCTTGGGCTCGATCCAGGCCTTGACCCGAATCTTGCCCGCCATGCTCCCGGGCCGGATCTGGAGTCTGGGTTCACTTTCGCTGTGGAGGCGAAAACGCTGACTGAAGTGCTCCTTGATCTCCCCCTCACCCAGGCGATCCGGGGTGACAGACAGCACCTGGCTCATCGCGAAGGTCAGGCCCAATGTGCCAAAGAGTCCCGTGACAGAGATGATCATGATGGATCGAGCCATGGGATTTTGATCGGCAGTCCAGGGATGTGGCTGGAACTTCTTCCTGTCAGCTTGGCAGGAAGAGACTGCGCAGGGAGAGAAACTCTGCCATCCGGAGGACCAGCAATCCCTAGAATGTATCACATCCACTTGATACACCATGACTTATCAAGATCCTCACGCAACGGCACAAGCCTTGCTATGCGCTTGCCTCTGTCCCTGGAACAAGAAGCATGAGCCACCGGATCCTGATCGCCGACGACGATGACACTCTCCGAGAGACCCTCGGGGAGCTCCTGTCACGTCTGGGCTTCGGCATCCTGGAGGCCCCCGACGGTCCCTCGGCGCTTGAGCTCTTCCGCCAGGAGAATCCCGCTTTCACGATCCTGGACTACCATATGCCGGGCATGACCGGACTCGAGGTCCTGGAGACCCTGCGCCGGGAGGCGCTCGAAGAGGATGGGCCCCACCTGCCCTTGATGGACGTCGAGTCCCAAGAACTGCTGAGCGGACCAGGCACAAGTGGTGCAGGTACGGGATTCGTCGGTCCCAGGTCGCCATTCATCTTCCTGTCCGCCGAGGCGGACCAACGAGAGCAGGAAGCGGCGATGGCCGCAGGCGCCTTTCGGTTCCTGAACAAGCCGGTCTCGGTCGAGAGGCTCTTCGCATCCGTGGCAGACCTCATGCAGGTCTTCCTCCCGCACATCGCCAGGCGTGAAGGGGGCAGCTTTGGCTTCTCCTTTTCTTTCCACTACGAGTCCGTGGACCACGGAGACTACCTCGAAGAAACGAGCTCGACGAGCTTCGCACTCGCTCCAATCAACGAGGACCGTCTGCCGGTCCCCTTCGATTCCCTCCTCCCCGATCTCCTGTCCCGGTTCTTCCTCTCGCCCGAGGAAGCCTCGACGGAAGACGCCGCTGACGAGGAATCCACGCACGAATCCACTGACGAACACCAGAGTGAACCAGGACCCGATTCCAAAGGAACCTGATTCTCTGATCCACACTCCCCGAACGCGGGCGTCATCCCCCCGATGTCGTCCCCCTACTCTACTCACAATCGACAACCAAACAGTTTGCCTAGGAGATCCAAGAACCATGGCCAAGACCAAGACCCCTACCATCGTCCCACTCGGTGATCGCGTCCTTCTCCAACGAGTCGAGGCCGCAGCCAAGACCAAGGGCGGCATTCTCCTCCCCGAATCCGCGAAGGAGAAGCCCAAGGAAGGCCTCGTCGTCGCAGTCGGCAAGGGCCGCATGCTGCCCAACGGCAAGAAGGCCGAGATGAGCATCAGCAAGGGCGACCGCGTCATCTTTTCGTCGTATGCCGGCACCGAAGTAAAGGTGGACGGCGAGGACTATCTCATTCTGGGCGAGGACGAAGTGCTGGCCATCGTCAGCTGACCCCACCCAACAAAAGCACTCAGGAACACAAGAGGAAACACAATGGCAGTCAAGCGCATTGCATACGACCAGGACGCCCGAGAGAAGATCCGTCTCGGCATCGAGAAACTGGCCAAGGTCGTCAAGGTCACTCTCGGCCCACGGGGTCGCAACGTGATCATCGAGAAGTCCTTCGGCTCTCCCACCGTGACCAAGGACGGCGTCACGGTCGCCAAGGAAGTGGAGCTCGACGACAAATACGAAAACATGGGCGCCCAGCTCGTGCGTGAGGTCAGCGAGAAGACCAGCAACGTCGCAGGGGACGGAACGACCACCGCGACCGTCCTGGCCGAGGCCATCTTCAAGGAAGGTCTGCGCAACGTCACGGCAGGAGCCAACCCCATCGCGCTCAAGCGCGGCATGGACCAGGCTGTCGACGCGGTGATCACGTTCATCGGCAAAAAGTCCAAGCCCATCCGCGACAAGAAGGAGATCGCCCAGGTCGCCACGATCGCGTCCAACAACGATCCTGAGATCGGTGGCATGATTGCCGAGGCCTTCGAGAAGGTCGGCAAGGACGGCGTCATCACGGTCGAAGAGGGCAAGAGCCTGGACACGAACGTCGAGTGGGTCGAAGGCATGCAGTTCGACAAGGGCTACATCAGCCCCCACTTCGTCACCGACAGCAGCAAGATGGAGTGCGTGCTCGACAAGCCCTACATCCTGGTACATGAGAAGAAGATCAGCTCGATCAAGGACATGCTCCCCCTCCTGGAGGGCATTGCCAAGTCGGGTCGTCCTCTTCTCATCCTCGCAGAAGACCTTGAGGGCGAGGCCCTGGCCACCCTGGTCGTCAACAAGCTGCGTGGAACCTTCGTCTGCGCTGCCGTCAAGGCACCGGGCTTCGGCGATCGCCGCAAGGCCATGATGCAGGACATCGCTGTCCTCTCTGGCGGCACGGCCATCATGGACGAACTCGGCATCCAGCTCGAGAAGGTCACCCTGGCCGAGCTCGGCCAGGCCAAGAAGGTCATCATCACCAAGGACTCCACCACGATCATCGAGGGCAGCGGCAAGGGCAAGGAGATCCAGGCCAGTATCGCGCAGATCAAGGGCGAGATGGACAACACGAGCGCGGACTACGATAAGGAGAAGCTCCAGGAACGCCTGGCCAAGCTCTCCGGAGGCGTGGCCCAGATCAACGTCGGTGCGGCCACCGAGTCCGAGATGAAAGAGAAAAAGGCACGCGTCGAGGATGCCATGCATGCCACGCGCGCCGCGATCGAGGAGGGCATCCTTCCCGGTGGAGGCGTCGCCCTCCTCCGTAGCCAGAAGGCCATGACCGCTCTCGATCTGAGCGGCGACGAGGCATTCGGTCGCGACATCATCGTCCGCGCTGTCGAAGCTCCCCTGCGTATCATCGCCAGCAACGCTGGTGTCGACGGCAACGTGACCGTCCAGAAGGTCAAGGAGAGCAAGGGCGAGAACACCGGCTACAATGCCGCGACAGGTGAGTTCGTCGACCTGCTCAAGGCCGGCGTCATCGACCCCGCCAAGGTCACACGGTCGGCACTGCAGAATGCAGTCTCGGTCTCGAGCCTCCTGCTCACGACCGATGCCCTGATCACCGAGGTCCCCGAGGACAAGCCCGCCATGCCTGGTGGAGCTGACATGGGCGGCATGGGTGGAATGGGCGGTATGGGAGGCATGGGCGGTATGGGTGGAATGGGAGGCATGGGCTTCTGATCCACGAACCGTCACCGACTCCATGAAAGGGGGGGGCTGCTTCTTCTGGAAGCAGCCCCCCCTTTTTCATGGAGGGAGAGGGCCAGGAGAATCCCAGCTGGAGTCGAAGCTCACCTCACCGACGGAATCAACGCTCGACGTCGGCCTCGAACGTGAAACTCGCCTCTCCGCCAGCCGCCTTCTTCACGAGGAAGACAGGTCCGTAGCCCGGAACCCAGCCGAAGGGGCTGACTTCGAGTCCCTGCATGGAGCCGATCTTGTATCCATCCGTATCCGGCTCGCTGCCCACACGCCGCGCCAGGGATTGGTAGTAGTCGAGGACGGATCGTACACTGCCGAAGCTCGCAGACTGAACGGCGTCACGATCGACCTCGAAGGCCTCCAGCTGTCCTCTCCCCATGCTCGCTGCCACAACGAAGCTTCTGGACGCATCGGAGGTGAACGACAGAGTCAAGGCCTGCTCCTGCACCTCGACCCTCATGCGCACCGAGGTGGGATCGAGTTCGGGGAGTTCCGCACTCTCGCTGACCTCGCGACCCTCTTTCGCCAGGAGGGCGACCAGAAAGGACTCCACATCCTGGGATCCGATGTAGGGAGGCATCTTCCCCAAGGCCACCATCTCTTCCAGGCGGGTCGGAAAGGGCTTCGCGCGATGGGAGAGCATCCGAGCCCTGGGAAAGGAGTCGAGGAGTTCCAAGGTAGCAGGCTTCACGCGCATGGGTCCCATGGGGCCGTAGCGCAGCGCAACCATGCCATGCGTCGTGTCAAGGTCAGGCGGCAGGTAGACCTCAGATCCAGAATCCCAGGTGTCGAGCTTCTTCAATCGGCTCCAGTGTTCGCTCCCCACCACAGAGAGCAGATACGGGCGCAGGTGTACAGGCAAATTGATCAACAAGAGGCCCTGCTGGGGGACAGGATCAGGCAGGGCTGCCACGAGTGCTTTCCGATCTCGGGACTGGATCTCGTCCTGGGCGGGGAAGAGGAATCGTGCCTGGGAAAAAGTCGAGATGAAAAGCACGAGCAACAAGGCGTAGAGCAGCGTCGACGAGAAAATCCTTCCCAGTCTCCGACGACGAGAAGCCAGGAGGATCCAGATCAACCCCGACGAGAAGAGAAGGAAGCCTGGCGAATAGAGGAGAATGGCACCGAAATCGACCTGGGTGTCCTCGAATCCCGAGAGTCCCATCGGCGGTGAAACACGTCCACTCTCCAACCCGAGCGAGCGAGACAGAAAAACGGACGTAGCGAAGAGGCCGAGCCCACGGAGTGCATTCTTCCCTCGGCTGTTCCAGGAGGAGCCGTGGAGGATCGAGTAGATCAGGAACAGGAAGAGGACATCGATCTGCCAGTCCCCACCACCAACCAAGGATTGCCGGAGCCATCCGAGGACGAAAGGGATCAGGATAGCTCCTAGCCCTCGGCCCTGCAGAGCCAAGGCCATGAGTCCCAGGAACAGGAGTCGCAGGTGGTGAGGTGCCGCGAGCAGACTGGCCGGATCGCGAACAGCCCAGGGCCAGGTGCCCAGAAGGAAGAGCACCAGGGAGAGAGGGAGGAGTTCGAGCCTCGAACTTAGAGCCAGCCCCAGGCAGAGGACCCCCAGCCCGGAGAAGAGGAAGAAAATGCCCCTGAGGATACTGCAATCGAACCCCCAGGAGAGCAGCCCTCTCATGAGTGGATCCAGGATCCAGCCAGAAAAGCCGTAGGACAGGTCCAGGCTCAGGAGTGGATCAAAGGGACGTTCGCCCACGGGAATCAGGACAGCGAGCCCCAAGACCAGGAAGATCCATGCGCCCAACACCCCCGGCCACCAGGGCACTGCTCGCCCCCGCTCATCGTCTGCTTCTAGCATCCACGTATGCTAAGCCGTAAGAAGACCCTCCCCCATCTTTCTTCCTGCACGGAGCCAACGTCCATGAGATCCAGGTCTGCACTCCCCCTTCTCGCGATCTGCGCCTGCCTCCCAGGCATGCTTCCCACCTCGTGGGCCCAGGAGGCACCAGCCACACCCAAGAAAGAGGCCAAGCCACAGAGCCCCTCCCTTCGGTATCTGGACAGTGCTCGCTCGGAGCGCAGTCAGAAATGGGATTCGCTCTCGACGGCCAGCCTCAAGGGAAAGCTGATCTACCGTCTGAAGTTCGAGGAGAGCCAGGAGGATCGCAAGGCAGGATTTGAGATCGAGATCACGGGAAGAGTCTCGAAGGCGGGAGACCTGGTCTTGTCCATGCCGGCTTGGAGGCCGGGCAGCTATCGGATCGCCAACTATGGAAAGGCTGTAGAGGATCTCCGAGCCAGATGTGGTGGCAAGAGTATCCAGCCAGAGAATCTCGATACGAACCTCTGGAAGCTGGCAGGGCTCGGCAAGGGTGATCTGCACGTCAGCTACTGGATCGCTGCCCGGAGCAGCAAACTGCGCAGCCGTGACAAGGAGGCCCTGGCCTGCTATCGCGTGAGAGGGCCCGCCCTCTGGATGAGTGAGATCAGGCACAAGTCGAGCCCGGTCCAGGTCGAACTGGATCTACCCAAGGACTGGGAGGTCACCACAGGTCTGCGACCCGTGGGCAAACGCAAGTCGAAGGGCAAGCGCCGCAAACATCTCTTCAGCGCTCCGAACTACGATGTCCTGATCGACTGCCCCATCATGATGGGGATCTATGAGTTTTTCGATTTCCGCCTGTCTGGAAAGCGATTCGAAATCGCGATCTATGGAGCTGGCAAGGACAAAACCGACCGCCAGGAGTTCGCTGGGAGGATCAAGAAGATCTGCGCCAACTTCGGGCACATGTTTGGCGGCTTCCCCTTCGATCACTACTCCTTCCTGTTCCTGAGCGGAGGGTTCGGCGGAGGTGGACTCGAGCATCTCAACTCCACCAACATCTCGATGGGGAGTCTCAGAGGCAGCCGGCCAGGCCGGAAGTCCTGGACGGATTCGGTCATCTCGCATGAGTTCTTACATCTCTGGAATGTCAAACGTCTGCGTCCGGAGGCATTGGGACCCTTCGACTACACGGGACCCAATCGGACCACGGCGCTCTGGTTCTCCGAGGGCTTCACGAGCTACTATGGAGAGAAGTGCCTCACGCAGGTCGGGCTCCACAGTCCCAAGGACTACTGGAAGCACATGTCGCGCAACTACACGAATCTTCGACGCAACCCCAACCGCAAGCGCATGGACATCGCCGAGACCTCCTGGACCGTCTGGGATGGTCCCTACATGGGGCGCCCCGGTACCGTGAGCTACTACCTGAAGGGCGAGTGTCTCGGCCTGCTCCTGGATGTCCTGATTCGCGACGCCACGGGAAACAAGAAGTCCCTGGATGACGTCATGCGCCGTCTCTACAAGGAGTGCATGGACGGGGGAACGGGGTTTCGGGAAGATGACCTCCGGCAGGCTTGCACGGAGATTGCCGGGAAGTCCATGGATGGCTTCTTCGACGCCTACATCTACGGCACGGAGGACCTTCCGGTCGAGACCGTGCTTCCCAAGGCAGGCATCAAGGTCACGGTCACGGGCGAGGGACGCCGCACCCAGATGAAACTCAGCGAAGATCCGGATGCCGAGGGGCTGGCTCTCGAGATTCGAGCGAGTCTCCTGGCTCCTGTGAAGACGAAGCGGTAGACGAGATGGGGCGAGCGATCGGCAGTCGAAAGACGAAGCTGGCTCCACCCAGATCCTTGGAGGCGTCGCAGTGGATGGTCCCGCCCATGTTCTCGACGAGCAGACGGGAGATGGGCAGGCCCAGTCCCGTGCCTTCCTTGACGCCGCCGACGACCTTCACCTGTCGATAGGCATCGAAAACGGTTTCCCGATCCTCCGACGGAACACCGCGGCCCTGATCTTCGACCTGGAACTCGATCTCCTCACCACGACTCCTCGCCGAGAGCCGGATCCGGCCACCCTCCGGTGAGAATCGTGCCGCGTTGCCCACGAGATTGGTGAGGATCTGATGGACGCGGTCATGGTCGGCGTGCACCGGCGGCAGGCCCTCGGGGAGATCCAGCTCCATCGAGATCCGTTTCTCCTGGAGGACAGGGCGAAAGAGCCTCGTCACCAGGCGGCCCTGCTCCGTCAAGTCCACCAGCCCCAGCTCGTAGGCCATGCAGCCGGCTTCGATCTTGCTGATGTCCAGTAGCTCGTTCACGAGGCGGCTCATGCGCTCCGCCTCATCGTGGATGATCTCGAGGAACTCCTGGCGAACCTCCTCCTCCTCGGGGGGAGCTGAATGCAGGATCTCTGCGAAGGACCGGATCGAGGTCAGGGGAGTCCGCAACTCGTGGGTCATCGAAGAGAAGAACTCATCCTTGAGTTGGGCCAGTTCATCGGCATTGCTCCAGGCAAGTGCTTGCGCCTCCCTATCCCCCCGGAGTCGCGAACATCTGTGCCACTCTCTGCCCAGAAGGAGACCCAGGGCCCCCGATGCGATCAGCATCGCAGGCAAGGGCAAAGCACTCAGGAATCCCCCCATGAGAAGCCCGATCCCCAAGCCTGGAATGGTTCCGTCACTGATCCTGATGGCACACTCCCCATACGCCGTCCATGCACCTGACCCAACCGCACATCAGCGGTCCCATGGCCGTTCCCTTCATCGGCAGATTCGCGCCTCGACTTGCGAATCCGGTAAAATCGGATTCCGATAATGAGTGCCATGGGTCATGCGCCAGGATTCCCTGGCTCATCTCTGCGTGTCGGAATCCCTCATTTTTTCTAGTTTCTTGTCCAGAAGGACATTAGCCTCCCTGCTGATGTATCGATGACAAGGACCTTTGGTTGCTTGTCACATGCGCACTTGGGATCCGCAGGCCGGATCCTGATGCTACTTTCCGTTCATCCAGGCACGCAGACTCTGGGACAAGCCGGATGGAGGGCCTCCAGGGGACCGGGAAGTAGCGGGCGTTGCCGGCAGGCAGGCGGCACGCCCCCCACGGGAGGGTGATCCGGGAAGCATCAGGCAGGGCTTCCCTCCATCCGGATCGCCCTTCCACCTTTTCTCCTCCTCGATCCGTCCGGATTGCACCGCGGGAATCGCGGCCCTCTCCTGCCCCATGGCTTCGACGATGAGGGAGATTGGACGACAGCCCTCTACTGTGCGTTGAACCGCGTCAAGCGACACCGAGTCTGGACCCGATAGGGACCGCTGGTGCCTCGTATCAGGCAACCAAGCTCGCGTAACCATCCGACCAACCTAGCTCTCCGGGGGAGAGAATCGTCATGTCGCACTCGGTCTGGCCCAAGCGCGTCCACTTCGTCCTGCTCTCGGGCTTCCTTGCCGTTGTATTGCCCGGTCAGGATCCCAGCCAGGATCCTTCCGTGCCTGCACCCTCCGAACCCTGGATCCGTTTCGACGAGCCCACCTCGCCGGCCACGGAACCCGGGGAGAGCCAGCCAGAAGGCGAAGCGACTCCCCCCTCCTCGCAGCAAACCGCAGCGTCCGACCAAACGCCTGTGGAAACGAAACTGCCGGAGGCAGAATCGAGGATCCTTGCCTCGCTGTCCCCCGCTTCGACCTGGCTCTGGGTCCACTTCAAGGGATGGAAATCGGTCTTGGCGGCAGATGCCGACCAACAGGCATCGCAGGCCCTTCGAGAACTGTCCCGGCGCGACGGCGCGCTGGTCGGCCGGATCAAGGACTTCATGGAGGGTCTGGCCGGGTTTGCCAGCTCGCACGGATTCAAGCGCGATGGTTTTCTGGATCTGGTTTCTGGCGAGACGGAGCTCTCGTTCTTCGATACCGCGAATCAGCCTGACTTCCTGCTCTTCCTTCCCATTGGCGGAGAGCAAGAACGCGCATTGGAGGTCCTGACCGGATTCTGGAAACCGTGGAAGCCCCAGGCGCAGTCCAAGCAGAGCTCACAGAACAACCAGATCTGGCAGGCTCAGAGCCCCTATCCCTACACCAAGAACATCTATGCGAGCATCGAGGGCAACCATCTGATCTTCGCTGGTAGCACCGAGGGCATCGATCTGGGGCGGAGCCTTGCGAAGGAGAAAGGCGCCGCGCTGGCCTTCGATGAGGCCTTTCAGAGCCTCTTCGGGGATGCCCGCACTACGGATGAGAGCGGGTGGTTGCAGGTTTTCGCACGTCCGCGCAAGGCAGCCCGATGGATCTTCGGAGAGGATCCGAAGAAACGTGTCACGCGCGGCTTCCTGACCTCCCTGCCGGTTGTCGGATTCGAGTCACGCTTCGAAAACGACACCTTCGTCGATCAGAGCTACCTAGGAATGGGCGATTCCGACTCAGGTCTCTTCCGACTCCTGGGCGCCGGCAACCTGGCCCAGGACTTCTCCCAGAAGCTCGGGAAGGCCATGCCCGACTCGATCCGCGCCCACCTCTCATGGCAGGGTCTCCAGGATGAGATTCGTGACAACCCGGAACTGGCGATCCAGCTCATTCCACTGAGGGCCCTGGAAGAGAAGCTCGCCAACTCGGGCGACGGAAAAACCCTGGGACAGGTTCTGGATCTCTTCACGGGTGATCTCGCCTGGTTGTCCGGGGACGACGAGAAGAAGGCTCCGGCCTTCCTCTTGAAGATGAAGGACGCGTTTCGGTGCAAGTCCCTCTTGGAGAGCCTGGGCACCCCGATCAAGTCCAACCGGGAGGCGAACGAAACCGATGGCTACACGCTGACACTAGCCGGCCAGGACTGGTTCGCCTACATGGACGAAGATCTGCTCTATCTCTCCGGTGACCAGCAGCGTTGCCTGACGCTCCGGACCGTGTTGGCCTCGCAGCCGGGAACCAACACGGAGGACCCTGACCAGTCACCCGGTCTCATCGAGGGAAGGATCAACAGTCTGACCTGGCTTCGCCAAGCGGATCCCCGTGGCAACCTGGGGCTCCTGGCCCTTGCGGAGTGGTTCGACAACCCAAGCCTCGTCGTGCGCAAACGGGAGAAGTCTCTCGCTGTGGAGACCCAAGCCATCACGGGCGTCCTTCCCTTCGCCCTGGTCTCCATCGATCAACTCCTCGGCAGGCTGGACCTCAGGCAGGCGGAATGGAACCGAGACTTCGCTCTCCAACTCAGTGAGGGCATGCATGAGGCGCAGAAGACCTTCATGCTCCTGATCGAGAAGGACGAGGATGAAGATGGCAAGGGCGAAGCTGGCTCCCTGACCGAGCTCATTGCGGCTCGCCGCGTTCCAGAATCCCGGCAGTACCGCCCCTGGGGCATGGATGTCTTCGAACGAAGTGGCTACCGCTTCCGCATGCTGCTCCCCAGCAAGATCGACGACCGTGAGACAAAGTTCTACCTGCTGGCATGGCCTGTACACCTCACATCGAGCCGTCCGACCTGCATCCTCCTGGATACCAATGGACGAACCTACATCAATGAGCTGACTGCCGAACTCGATCTCGATACTGGGCCCGAAGCCCAGCAGATCTTCTCTGGCGCGGCCTTCGACAGCGCCTTGGCTGCGGGATGGGAGCTGCATGTCAACCATCCCAAGAGCAAGAAGAAGGATGACAAGGTCACGGAGAAGACCGGCACGAAAACGGTCAAGGATCTCGATGTCGAAGCTGCCCTCACTCTCTTGGACAAGGCCTGGAAGGCCAAGGACGCCAACCGCGTCCGCAGCTTCCTCGAGTACGAGCAGGCCGAGATCCAAGCCCGAGCGGCCCACTACCTCGGAAACCTGAAGGACAAGCAGAGCGTGCCGACCCTGGCTGGCCTCCTCAAGGAATCCAAGGATCAAGGCCTGCGCCGTAGCGTGGCCCGTGCGCTCTCCCTGATCCGTGATCCGAGGTCAACGGCGACCCTGCTGGAAGGGCTCACTGATTCGGATGCTCGCGTCAGGCTCTACGCAGCCACGGCCTTCATCGCGAATCCCGTCCCGGGCTCCTTGGACGCCCTGCTTGCTCTGATCGACAGCTACACCGATGACCAGGAGGGAGACCGGAGCCAGGCCATGCTGGCGATCCACGACCTGGATCAACCGGCCTGCCTCAAGGATCTCGTGGCAGTGAAGGCTGGAGGCTCGCGCTTCCAGCAGGCTCTCGTCTACACATTCCAGAACCTCTCTCCCAAGCTGGACGAGGCAGACGAAGCCCGGGTCCTGATCGCTGCGCTCTCCAACGAGAACAAGCTCCTGCGCCGATACGTGATCCAGCGCCTGGGTGAGGCCAACTACAAGGAAGCCGTCACCGCTCTTCGATCCCGGCTGGGCCAAGAGGACGAGGAACTCCAGCCCATTCTGCAGAGCACACTGACCGTGCTCTCGCCAAGCGAGGGGACCCAGAAGCTCAAGGAGAACTTCCAGGTCCTCCTCGCCAGAGGCAAGAAGATGGCGCTGGAGGGGAAGGCCCGATTCGAGGCACTGCCCGAACCGAATCGCTATGCAATCATGGGCGGTGGCGGCCTGTTCCTCCTGGGAATCCTCTACCTCATGATGCGTCGCAGGCGGCGCAAGAAGGCAGCCAAGCGTGCCCAAGTCCTCGGGCTCATCGAGCACTCCGACGAGTTCCAGGCCCAGTCCGGAGCCGAGGAGTACGAAGGCTACGACGAATCGTCCTACGAGGAGGATGAGGGATACGAGGAGGGATACGAGGAAGGCTATGAGGAGGCGGAGGAAAGCTACGAGGAGGAAGAGAGCTACCGCTGATCTTCCCTGCCTGAGCTGGTAGCTGCGTAGGAGAGCCCCCCGGGAACCTTGGTTCCTGGGGGGCTCTTCGTCTATTCTGGTTCGCTCCTGTTCGTTGAAGCCACAGCAGCCAGACCCTCATGAGCCCCAGGATCGTCAGCCGTATCCGCACGCAAAGCCCTGAATTCCAAGAGAACCGGGCCCACAACATCCAGCTGGCAGCAGAGCTGGCGCAAGCCATGGACCTGGCCAGGAGGGGCGGATCGGAGAAGGCCGTCCAGCGGCATCACAGCCGGGGCAAGCTCCTGCCAAGAGAGCGGATCGAGAAGATCTGTGATCCAGGAAGTGCCTTCCTGGAGTTCTCCTGCCTCGCTGCCAAAGGGCTCTATGGGGATGCCGCGCCTTCTGCAGGCGTGGTCACAGGCATCGGAGTCGTGCAGGGGCAGGAAGTCCTCTTCGTGGCCAACGATGCCACGGTCAAGGGAGGGTCCTACCTCCCCATGACGGTCAAGAAGCATGTCCGCGCCCAGACCATCGCAGAGGAAAATCGACTTCCCTGTGTCTACCTCGTGGACTCGGGTGGCGCCTTCCTCCCCCTTCAGGACGAGGTCTTCCCAGACCGGGATCACTTCGGTCGTATCTTCTACAACCAGGCGAGGATGTCCGCACAGGGCATCGCTCAGCTCGCCGTGGTTCTCGGTTCCTGTACTGCCGGCGGCGCCTATGTGCCCGCGATGAGTGATGAGTCCATCATCGTACGCAACCAGGGGACGATCTTCCTCGGAGGTCCCCCTCTCGTGAAGGCGGCCACCGGCGAAGTCGTCACAGCCGAGGAACTGGGTGGTGGTGATCTGCATGCCCGGACATCGGGAGTCGTGGATCATCTGGCGGAGAACGAAGAAGCTGCCCTGCGCATGTGCCGGGACCTGGTCGAGAACCTCAACCGTGTCAAGAAGGTGGACCTGGACCTGCGCGAACCCGAAGAACCCCACTACTCTCCGGATGAGATCTACGGCATCCTCCCCAAGGATCCGCGCCAGACCTATGACGCGCGCGAGATCATTGCGCGGTTGGTAGACGGCAGTCGCTTCCAGGAGTTCAAGGCGCTCTACGGCACGACGCTCGTCTGCGGCTTCGCCCACATGCATGGCTATCCAGTCGGCATCATCGCCAACAATGGCATCCTCTTCTCCGAGAGCGCCCAGAAAGGGGCCCACTTCGTCGAACTCTGTAGTCAGCGCGGTATCCCCCTGCTCTTCTTGCAGAACATCACCGGCTTCATGGTAGGTTCCAAATATGAAGCGGGCGGAATCGCGAAGGATGGGGCCAAGCTGGTCCAGGCCGTTGCCACCGCACAGGTACCTCGCTTCACTCTCATCATCGGCGGCTCCTTCGGCGCCGGAAACTACGGTATGTGCGGTCGCGCCTATCAACCACGCATGCTCTACATGTGGCCCAACTCGCGCATCTCGGTCATGGGCGGTGAACAAGCCGCCTCGGTACTGGCGCAGGTCAAGAAGGACCAACTCGAAGCCGAAGGGCGGCAGATGAGCGACCAGGCGATCGAGGAGCTGAAGGCTCCCATCCTCGAGAAGTATGAGAGGGAGGGCCATCCGTTCTACTCCACGGCCCGCCTCTGGGACGACGGGATCATCGATCCACTCGATACGCGTCGTGTGCTGGCCCTCTCGCTCTCGGCCAGCCTCAACGCCCCCATCGGCGACTACAGGGCTCCCGTCTTCCGCATGTAGCCCCCCCAGGTCCATCCGCCAGCTCCTCTGTTCCGGGAGGAGTCAAGCGTCCCCTCCCCTGATAGACTGGTGGCCTCCGGGTCCTTCCGACCCAGCCACCATCAAGAGTGAACTCCCATGAGGATACTGCCTCCCCTCTACATCGCCCTGATCTGCCTGCCAGCGCCGGGCATCATCGCTCAAAAGGTCATCCCTCCCCCCGCTGGCGTCTTCGAAGGGCCCGGCGACACCCTGATCCCTTTTTCCGCCAACGGATTTCGATTTCAGCAGATCTATGATGGTGCGGCACTGGCTCCTCGGTCTGCCGTCTTGCGCGATATCTCCTTTCGACGCGGCAACGACACCGCCAATCAGAGCAAGACCTTCGCGAGCTACAGCCTGAACAAGATCGCGGTGAAGATGGGAGCAACAACCGTTTGGCCTTCCAACATGTCGCTCGCTTTTTCCAAGAACATCACGACGACCATGGTCACGGTCTTCGGTGGCACGATGGTCCTTCCCGCTCAGCCCAAGTCCTTTGGTCCGGGTCCCTTCAATATCCAGATCAAGCTCGCACGTCCCTTCGTCTACACGAGACAGCTGGACCATCTGATCCTCGATATCGTCGTCACGGGAAAGAACACGGCCAAGAACATCTACTTCGCCGACAAGGTGTCGGGGGTTTCTGGTGGAAACGTGCGCAGCTTCGGCGCAGGTGGCCCCCTCAAGGGCTCCCCCTACCTGATCAGCACCACTGCCTCAGGTGCACTGATGCCCGGTGGACAGGTAATCCTCGAGGTCACCAACCTCAACAAGGTCTATCCCGTGGTCGTGGCGTTCGGATTCAGCAACAGCAGCTTCGGCCCTGTGGCCTTGCCCTGGGACCTGAAGGGTCTCGGAGCTCCCGCGAACCGACTCTACGTAAGTGTCGATCTGCTCTTCCCCATCCCGATCAAGAAGATGGCGGTGTTCTACGGCGGCATCGCAAACTTCGGCGTCCCACTGACTCCCACGATCGCCGGAGCCAAGATCTTTGGTCAGGGCATCATCGTCGACGCAGCCAGCAACAAGCTGGGTCTGGTTTTCTCCAACGGACTCGAGTTCCAGATCGGTGGACGCATCGTGGCACCGTTCCAGAGCGTCTATGCCCCGGACTCCACGGCGAACACCGGCAAGTTCCCCCACGTGGCACCAGGCGACAAGACCGGTGGGCTCGTGACGCGATTCACGGGGACCTTCCAATAGTGTCCGCCAACGAAGAAAGAGAGATGCTGTCGATCTCCATGCGAAAGGATGGCGTCCTGGCTGTGCGATTGAATCGTCCAGATGTGAGGAATGCCTTCAATACGGAGCTCATCCACGAGTTGCGCAGCTGCTTCGAAGACGTCAACGACAATGCGGATTGTCGTGCCCTGCTCCTCTCGGGAGAGGGCAAGAGCTTTTCGGCGGGTGCGGATATCGATTGGATGAAGCGGCAGGGCGAACTCTCCCGTGAAGAGAACATCCGGTCAGCACTCGAGATGGCTGGCATGTTCCAGGCCATCTACTCCTGCAGGAAACCGGTTCTGGCCGCCATCCATGGAGCAGCTCTGGGAGGAGGTACCGGTCTGGCCGCCGTAGCCGACATCGCCATCACGGAAGATACGACCCTTTTCGGCTTCACGGAGGTCAGACTCGGCATCCTGCCCGCTGTCATATCGCCCTACGTCGTGGAGAAGATCGGCACGGCGAAGGCCCGGGCCCTCTTTATCACGGGGAGCCGTTTCGATGGGCGCGAAGCCGAGCGAATCGGCCTGGTCTTCAAGAGTGTCCCCGAAGGAGGTCTCCAGGAGGAGGTGGAGAAGCAGATCGCGGAACTCTGCCTCGCAGCCCCCAGGGCAAGTGAAGAGGCCAAGACCCTGGCCCAGTTCCTCTCACCGAGACCTCCCGAGGGGGATCTCCAGGCGACCGCCGAGAGGATTGCCGACATTCGAAGGACTGCCGAGGCCAAAGAAGGGCTCTCTGCCTTCCTGGACAAACGGAAGCCCGCTTGGATAGAACAGAGCGGGGGATAGGATCTCCGGAGCATTCCTCCCTCTCGAGAATCCATGAGACAACCCCCTTTCCGTCGTATCCTCGTCGCCAACCGTGGTGAAATCGCCTGCCGGATCATCCGTGGAATCCAGGAGCTCGGCTGCAGCGCAGTGGCTGTGTACAGCGACGTAGATGCCGAGGCCCTGCATGTCCAGAGTGCAGACGATGCCATCCTGCTGGGCGCAGCACCCCCGGCCGAATCCTATCTCGATATCGACAAGATCCTCGCTGCAGCCAAGGAGAGCGGGAGCGAAGCCATCCATCCCGGCTATGGATTCTTGTCCGAGAACGCAGAGTTCTCACGGGCCGTCGAAGATGCCGGTTTGGTCTTCCTGGGGCCTACTGCCAAGGCCATGGAGGAGATGGGAGGCAAACGACGCGCCAAGGAGATCGCGGCGGAAGCCGGGGTTCCAGGTGTCCCTGGATTCGACGGCCGGGATGCGGATGAGGCACGATTCAAGGCAGAAGCCGAGCGGATCGGGTATCCGCTGCTGATCAAGGCCTCCGCCGGCGGAGGCGGACGAGGAATGCGCCTGGTGCACGAGGCCAGTGACTTCGCCGAGGCTTTCCGCGCAGGACAGCGCGAAGCCGTCGGTGCCTTTGGTGACGGCACGATGATCCTTGAGAAGTACGTCCACCCCTCGCGACACATCGAGGTCCAGATCTTCGGAGACGGCGAGGGAGGTGCCATAGCCTTGGGCGAGAGGGAGTGTTCGGTCCAGCGACGCCACCAGAAGGTACTCGAGGAGAGCCCCAGTCCTGTCGTCGACAAAGATCTGCGACGCAGAATGGAAGAGGCTGCGATCTCCTTGGCGAAGACCATCCGTTACCGCAATGCAGGAACGGTGGAGTTTCTACTGGATGAGAACCAAGACTTCTACTTCCTCGAAGCCAACACGCGACTCCAGGTAGAACATCCGGTCACCGAGCTGGTCACCGGTTTCGATCTCGTCCAGTCCCAGATCCTCCTCGCAGCGGGGGCCAGCCTCGAAGAGCTCTTTCCGGCGGACCAACGAGAGCCGCATGGCTGGGCCTTGGAAGCGCGCATCTGCGCAGAGGATCCAGACAGGGATTTCCTTCCTGCCTCGGGTCTCCTGGAAGTCTGCGAACTTCCTCAGGGCCCATGGATCCGTGTGGACACTGGTTTCGGCCCGGGTAGCACCGTGCCCGTCTTCTACGATTCGTTGATTGCCAAGGTCATCGTGCAGGGAAAAGACCGGGACAGCTGTCTTTCTCGCATGGAAATGGCCCTGGAACATTCCGCATGGCTGGGCTTCCCGACGAACGTCGACTTCCTGTTGGACGTGATTCGCCATCCTGCCTTCCGCGCAGGTGACCTGCGCACGGACTTCCTCGAAACACACCCAGAGCTGTTGAACAGGGATTCCGAACCAGCCCCCGAGGCAGCGCTCCTGGCAGCAGCTCTCGCGCCTTGCTTCCAGGCCTGTAGCACAGCGGTTGGCAAGACATCGGAATCTGGGACCAACGGCGAGGCGGGCGATCCCTACTCTCCATGGAAAGACCACGATGGCTTTCGGCTCGCTGGAAGTTGACTCCGCTGCCGACACAATAGCTCCGGATTCCGATCGTTCCTGAAACGGAACGCTCCCGAAGACACTCCCTCTCACGACTCCCACGAAAGCACTTCATCCCGATGGCACGACTCCCTCACGACCTGGAAATCGCCGAAGAGAACGTCCACCTGGGCTCACGAAGGAAACCCGGCGGTGGCTTCATCGTGCAGCTGGGCTCCAAGAGCTACGAACTCGAGGCCGGGCGTCTCGGCACCCAGGGATTCTGGTTCCGGGATACCGAGGGGCAGCGACATCGTGCCTTCGCTGCGGCCCAGGGAGAGGGGATGGTCGTACGCTTGGATGGACGAACCTGGGCGTTCAAGAGTGCCGTGCATGAGCAGGGTGCGGGTGCAGAGGAGCAGGACCCAAGTCAGGTCATGGCTCCCATGACGGGCACACTGATCTCTGTCATGGTCTCGACCGGGGACTCGGTGCATGAGGGACAGGATCTAGCCGTCCTGAGCGCCATGAAGATGGAGCACAAGCTCACGGCCACGGCCGCCGGCACCGTCAGCGAGGTGCTCTGTGCTGAGACGGACACTGTGGATGCCGGTCAGATCCTGATCAGACTGGAGATCCTCGAGAAGGGATCCGACAGGGACTCCTGAGACGCTCGATACCGAGTGGGTCTCGCTGCAAATCACGGGGGCCCGATCACAGGGGCCCAAGCACAGGGGCCCAAGCACAGGGGTGCTGACGAGCTTGCAGCCACCATCCGCATATGAAAGGAGGTGGAGGAGCAGGGCCCCTCCACCTCCCTTCCTAGCCTCGACGATTCATGAGATCGTTGTGAGCAAATGCGAGATCGGCGCAGCCGAACTCGTTTTTGCGGTCTGACGAGCGCATTTCGAGTTCAGGACGGCTGCGCGAGACGAAGGCGACCCAAGAGGGTCGTCGAATCGAAGCAATGCCGAGCGAACCGGTAGGTTCGCGGTCCTGGACCGAAAGACGCCGTCAGACGCATCGAGGTCATGAATCGTTCGGGCTAGCCTGGTCCGTAGACAACCGAGCGATCCAGGACAATGCCTGTCAAAGTGCCTGCGAAGGCCTGCTCGGTCGGCGAACCTACCCGGATCGGCTTAGAGATCCTGGGGGCGCAGCGTGGCGCGCCTGTTGGCGCCAGCGCGATCCTCGGCCTTGGCGAGGATGTCACGCACGTGCGCGTCGAGAGCAGCATAGAAGTCCGAGGCGACCTTGCAGTCGACGGCCCTCTTGGTGCGGCTCTTGGAGATGATGAGCTCAACGGGCTTTGCCTTGCGGCCGCCGCGCTTTGCTGCCTTCTTTGCGGGGCGACGCGTCGCCTTCTTGGCCTTCTTGGCCTTCTTCTTCTTTGCTGCCATGATTCGTTCTCCTCATTGGGAAAGTGGAAAAGTAGTGACGTGTTCCAATTGAGGCGAACAGCCCTGCCGATGCCCTCCATTCGAGGAATTCTCCACGCCTGGATTCTTGGCAGGAACCGCCCAGTCCCTCCCTTGTCCCACCTGTATCGCGTGGGATTCGATTCATCCGCATTGGGTTGCGAGCTCGATTCGGCCGAAAACTGCCGAGGAACCCACCCAAAACGGACAATTCGGATCTTTGGATACCTCTTTGGTAGTAATCGTGCAACTCGAATTGACACGGAATGATCAAAAACACGGTCAGTTCCTCGAAAATCCACGATCCCCGTTATGATGGCCCACCCATGGATTCGAGGCTGAATTCGGCGGTTTTGGAATCCACAACAGATGCGAGGGGGGGGGAGAGAGGCCCCGACAAAGACATGAGAGTCCGACGCATTCTCTTCTTCACGGGTCTGTTCCTGACCATCCTGACACTGGGCACGTACATCGTCCTGACGAGTACGGGGCTCACGCGTTCGCTGGTCAAGGAGGCGCTCTCAGGCATCATCAAGGGGAGATTCTCTATCCAGGATGCGGAGATGGACCCCTTGGAGGGCCAACTGCGGATCAGGGGACTCGAAGTGAGCGAAGCCAAGGACGATGGTAGGCAGGTCCTGAGTGTCCCTGAGCTCATCGTGGATGTCGAGGTCAACCCCTTTGGTGATCTCGGAAACGTATCGACGATCAGGATCGAAAAGGCCGAGCTGGATCTCTATCTCGGCGAGAAGCAGGCCCTGGATTTCAGTCAGCTCCTCGACCTGGAGGGACAAGGCGCAGGATCCGGCCGCATTCCCGCTGTGGAAGTCAACGACCTGCGAGTCCGCCTGCACCTCCCGACCGAGAATGGCATGGTGATCGATCTCTCCCCCATTCGGCTCGTGGCTCGCCCCGACAAGTCGGACAGCGCCCGGCAGATCCTCCGAGGTGAATGTCCGAATCCCCTCGGAGGGACGATCCACATCGAGGGCTTTGCCTTCCCTGAGAAAGGTGAGTTCCATTTGTTGGCGAAAGCAGAGGAGTTCGAACTCCGCGTCGAAGACTGGTCGAAGTACGGACCAGAGGTCCAAGCCGTACTCGAGGAATGGCAGGTCACAGGCCACCTGCAGCCCACCGTCTGGTTGAGCTATCCCAATGAGGAGGGGGCACTGACGGGTGGGCTTCGCGCCAAGGCCAGGAACGCCAGCATCCTACCACCCGTGTTCCACTACAAACTCGATCATCTCGACGGAGATCTGGAGCTGAGCCCCGAGAACAACGGAACGATCGAGATCCTAGGGAGATACACAGGAACGGATATCGAGAAGCTGAATGGAACGGTCAGGCTGGAGAACATCGTAAACGAGGATGAGATCCGCATCCGCATCCATGCGGAAGGCGTCCTCATCGACGACAAGATGCGAGCCGCCTTGGTGGATCTCCCGATTGCAGCGAGGATCGAGCAGGGCTTTGGGGTCAAGGGCGGTCGGGCAGATGCAGACATCTACTTGCACCTGGGTGTGCCAGAGGGTGACTCGGAGGCACAACTACAACCACGCATCCAGCTGGATCTGGAGGTCCACGATGTGGAGGCGAGCTTCGAGGGGCTACCTGGCGCCAACGGAGAGGCACCCGATATTCGCTTCCCCTATCCTGTCACAGTGGAAGCCGGGCGAATCGAGGTCAGGGACGGCTACGTGCTCCTGCCCGAGAAGCGTGCACTGCTCTGCCGCAGCCCCACGGGCGCACGCGTCAAGATCCATGGCGAGATCGACGCAAGCCATGAAGACGAGAAAGAACATTGGATGCGACTCTCGATCGACGGACGGGACCTGGCCTTCGATGAGCCTCTCAGACAGGGCCTCGCGGTCCTGTTCCATGAAGAAAGTGCACTGGCCGAGCGCAAGACGCTCTTCGATGACTTCAGTCCCAAGGGGAGCGCAGATTTCATCCTCGATCTGGCGAGAGGACCGGACCATCCCGACCTGGACTGGAGCTGCGAGATCGACCCCAAGGGAAGCGCCGTGACCTGGAAGGGGTTTCCCTTCCAGGTCACGGGACTCGTGGGCCGATTGGATCTCACGCCAGAGCGCATCGACTTCCATCTCGCCGGCCAACGCAAGTGGTCGCCTGACAGTATCGGAAGACTGGAGGCGAGAGGCAGTCTCGACCTCCCGGCAGGAGCCAGTGGAGCGGATCTCGCCTCGAGTCAGATCGAAGGCGAAGTCCGCATCCAGGCCACGGACTTGCAACTCTGCGATGAGTTACGCCAGGCCCTCAAGGCTCGCATCGATCCCGACCTCGTGGACGAGCAATGGGAGAACTTCTCCCCCGAAGGAACGGTCGATGTTGACTTCCTCGCATGGCGTTCCTCGACGGAGCAGGACTTCGAGTTCGATCTGGGCCTGGATTTCAAGGATGGTCAAGCCCGCTTCGTCAAGTTCCAGGCCGACATCCAGAAACTGGAGGGCAAGATCAACCTCCACGGAACGAGAGAACGCAGCCATCTCGAGATCGTAGGCTTGAAGGGCCTCAGTCTGGGTGGGGAGAGCCTCATCCACGGAGTGGCCGATTTCGTGACGGGCATGGAGAAGGACAAGGGCCTTGGAGTCGACATGAGCGTCGTTGCCAGGGGGATTCACGTAGACGAAGACCTCAAGGAAGTCCTGGTCCATCATGGGATGCTCAGGGAATCCGTCTGGGACATGGCCAGGCCTGCAGGAGACATCGACGTCTTCCAGAAGATCCTCAGGAAGGTCGGGGACGCCGACTTCGAAACCGAACTCATCCTGGATCTGCGGGAGATGAGCTCGCGGGCGGAGATCTTGCCTGATCACCTGACGCGAGCCTCCGGGGAAGTCCGGATCGACAACGAGAATGTCGTGCACCTGAGCGAGGTCGAGGCCTACATCGGAAAGGCCCGCCTGGCTTGCCGAGAAGGGGCGATTCGCGTCGGCACCGACGAGACCTCGGTCGCCCTGACCCTCTCTGCAGAGCGATTCCCCGTCGATGAGCGATTGTCGAATCTCCTCATGGGTGACCTCAAGCAGACCTACCTGGACCGCAATCTTCACGGCGAGGTCAGCTTCGATGACCTCGCCTTCACTCTGACCCTGCCCCTCATTCCACCTGAGGATGGCAGCCTGGGTCTCGAGATGTGGTTCACGGGAAGAAGTCAGTTCCAGTTCCATGACATCTCCTTGAACGCGGGCCTGGACATCACGGGCCTGGAAGGAACGACGACTCTCGAGAGTTGTCATCTGGGAGCCCAGGACACCCGATTCGCCGGAGAGTTCACCGGGATCAGATTCACGGCTCTAGGACAGGACTTCAGCGACGGGCGAGGATCCTGGAGTGCCAACCCCACCGAGTTCCTGCTCGAGAACGATGGAGTTCTACGGGTACATCATGGCAAGATCCAGGGCCTGCCCAACAAGGGTCCCGCGAGCGAGGCCCTCCCCCTCCTTCGATACGAGATGCTGCCGGAACGGACTCTTCACACGAATCTCTCCCTTCAGGGGCTGTCCCTCGAGTCTCTCACCCAACCCTTGGAGCTGGCCTACGACTACCGAGGCAGCCTGGATGGCACCCTTGAACTCAGCACCAAGATCGACGACCCCACAGCTGTCCGCCTCAAATCGCGTCTCGTCCTCGGCGGCCCCAAGGCCAGACTAGGTTCCGTCCCCATCTTTCGGTCGATCTATTCCATGGTCCGACCAGAACGAAGGCCGGTCTTCCGGGAAGCCGAGATCCAACTGGAAAGCGGGACCAAGGAGATCCAGATCCCCTACTTCTTCGTGGGCAGCCCGATCCTTGAAGTCCGCGGACGTGGCAACGTGACGTACGACGCCTACTTGACGATGGAAATCGACTTCCCTCAGCTGTTCCCCGGAGCTGTCCTCATCCCGGATCTCGTTCAATTCCTCTCCAATGCCTTCGTTCAGTACGATATCTATGGCTATATCGGTAACACGCGAACGAGTCCGCGCTTCCTGCTGGAGGGGAGACCTGCCAAGCAACACTACCGGCCCAAGCCGGGGCGACTCGCCCCGGTCTCCCCGATCTTCAACTGATCCGAACGAGAGAGTGCTTCCCGACCAATGCCTCCTTTCCACGCAATGATCATGGCCGGTGGTTCCGGTACGCGTTTCTGGCCCCTGAGCCGCAAGGCAAGGCCCAAGCAGGTCCTGCCCCTTTTCGAAGGCCAGACGCTCCTGGAACGTACGGCTCAGCGGTTCGAGGCATTGTCGGTCTCCACGAGACTCTGGGTCGTCACCGGTCACCATCTCGCCCAAGCCACTCGGCAGTGCCTCCCTCAGCTGGCCCCAGCCGACGGGGACGGTGGTCTTCTCCTGGAGCCCGAGGCTCGGGACACAGCACCAGCGGTTGCCTTGGCGGCGGCACGAGTACTGGCCATCGATGGAGAAGATGCCATCCAGGCGATCCTCCCTGCCGACCAGATCATCCAACCTTTGGACCGATTCCAGGCGATTCTCCACGCGGGGATCGACAGGGTGACCGAGTCGGAACGACTTCTCACGCTGGGCATCCAACCCACCCGACCCGCCACGGGATATGGATACATCGAGCGCAAGGGTCTTGCCCATACGCAGGATGGCTGCGACTTCTTCTCCGTGGAGAGATTCGTGGAGAAGCCAGATCTCGCGAGAGCCAAGGAATACCTCGCGAGGGGCGGATTCTATTGGAACAGCGGTATCTTCCTCTGGCGTATCGGCAGCCTCTTGTCCGAACTCGAAAAGCATGCGCCTGACTTCCACAAGGCCATTCTCCTGATGGCCGCAGCCTTTCAGAAGGGAGATCAGGCGGGCGCGGACGAGATCTTCCGCACACTGCACAAGACCTCGATCGACTACGCGCTCTTCGAGAAGAGCGACAGGGTCGAGGTCCTACCAGCGGACTTTGCGTGGGACGATGTGGGTTCCTTCGCGACCCTGCCGGGTCATCTACCAAAGGATCATGCGGGCAACACGCGTTCCCTTCCAGATGCCGCCATCCTGCTGGCTCGTGACGCTCGCAACAACGTCATCATCTCCGATCAGCCGCACACGATCGCCCTCCTGGGTGTAGAGGACATGGTTCTCGTGCAGACTGCGGACGCCCTTCTCCTTTGCCCCAAGGCGCGAGTCGAGGACATCAAGATGCTCGTCGAGGACCTGAAGGAACTCGGACGCGAGGAGCTGCTTTGAGCAGAAAGCGCATCCTTGCCCTCGATCCCGGCGAGCGGCGCACGGGTCTCGCAGGCACGGACGGTCTCGGCATGATGGCGTTTCCCTTGGAGACGATCGCCCATCAGGGCTTTGCGGCGCTACCCAAGGCACTCGCGG
>JAJRTL010000148.1 GCA_024278315.1 Planctomycetota bacterium
ATCCTCTTCGGCGTAGCGCTGGAGCGCAATGGCTTCGGCCGTTCGCCGATCCTCGCCGCGCAGTTCTACGGTCGCGACAACCGCGTCCTGAAGGTCATGTTCTCGGCCATCGTCACAGCCCTGGTCGGCCTGAGCCTCTTCCGCGTCTTGGGCATCCTGGACTGGAGTGCGATGGTCATCCCCAAGACCTATCTCTATCCCATGGTCTTCGGTGGTTTCCTGCTCGGCGTCGGCTTCGTGATCTCAGGCTACTGCCCGGGCACGTCCATCGTCGCCATGGCCAGCCGCAAGATCGACGGCGTCTTCACCTTCGCGGGTGTGGCCATCGGTTCGGTGCTCTTCGGTTTCGCCTATCCGCTCGTGAAGCCCTTCTTCCTGAGCGGGGACATGGGTTCCTACCGATTGCCCGAACTCCTGCATGTTCCCGAGCCCGTCGTCATCCTGGGCGTCGTCGCCATGGCCATCGGCGCCTTCCTCGGTGCAGAAGCTCTTGAGAAGAAGATCGCCAGGAACAACGATACCGAGGCTCCGGTCTCGCTCGCAGGCCTGCGCAATGCCGTATTCATCGGCCTGGGCATCTTCGCGCTCCTGAGCTTCACGCCTGTGGCCCAGCAGCCGGCGCCCGCCCAGGTAGCGGTCGGAGAGATGCAACCCTGGACCCTGGCCCGCACCATCGTCAAGGATCCAGGCTCCCTCGAGATCCTCTGCCTCAAGAACAAGGTACCCACCATCGTCATCCCGGGTGCCCAACGCCCCGCCGAAGGCGTCACGCTGGCCGAGTACGTCGAGGGACTTCCAGGAACCCAGATCATCGTCCTCGTTCTCGACGCGGACGAACCGACCCCTTACGACCAACTGGCCAACTACTCCGGCAGGATCACAAGACTCAAGGGTGGTTACCCAGCCTTCGCCAGGCTCTTCCTCACTGAGCCCAAGCTCACGGATACTTCCAGCCCCGAAGAGATCCGGACTTTCGACGAACGCTATGCCCTGTATCGATTCATGACCGGAGCCAAGAGCTCCGCCACTCCCCGTCCCAAACGGAAACCGAAGAAGATTCGGCGAAAGCTCAAGAAGGATGGTGGCTGCGGCTGATCCCCTGCACCGGATCCCGCACATCAGGATCGATCTCGGCAGCCGCGCGTGAGGGCCTTCTCCCCCACGCGCGGCCTTTCGTACCGACTCCCCCTTGCCGTCATGAAAGGGGACTTCTCCTTTCATGCGGCTATGATCCTCTTTAACACAGAGAGGGAGCGAGAGGCGACCCAGGACGCCAGGCTTGGATCGTCGAGACTGAAGGGAGGCGAGGGACTTGATCCAAGCGAGGATCGATGAACACACGGTCAAGATCGAGTTGACCGAAGGCAGCAGCCTGCGCCTCGATGCCGAAGGACGCTGGGGCAGCTACCGTCGTGGCCCGAGTTTCTTCCGGCGAACCCTGAGGGACGAAGCTTGGTGCGGCTCCCGGGAACTGGATGCAGCGGAGCGAAGACAGTTGGAGGCCTGGATCCAGGAGACCCTGGAACATTCGCGACAGGCACTCCTGGCGGGCGAACTCCCAGTTCTGGGGGATGCACGGGATCTCCTCGACTCGCTGGAGAAGGCCCTTGCCCTGGATGAAAGTGTCGCCCAACGCCGGGACCTCTTCGACCAGGTCTATGCGGAGCGCATCCCCATCCTCCCTCCCGATCGCTACCGCGACCTCGTGGTGCTACCTGCCACCGGCTGCCCAAACGGTCAGTGCTCCTTCTGCGCCTTCTACCAGGGCGTCGACTTCAGGCCCTTCTCGCTCGACGAGTTCACGACACACCTCGACAATCTCGCCCGCCTGCTCGGCCGCGCCCTCGCCGCGCGCGACGGCCTCTTCCTGGGCTCGGCCAACGCCCTGGCCCTCCCCGACAAGAAGCTCCTCCCCATGCTCGAGCTTCTCCAGGATCGCTTCGGCTCACGCCCGCGAGGCCTGGCCAGCTTCTACGATCCTGAACACGCGCCAAAGCGCAGCCTCGCCGACTGGAAGACCCTCGAGTCCCTCGGCCTGACCCAGGTCGTCCTCGGTCTTGAGACCGCCGACCCCGCTCTGCGCCAGAGCCTCGGCAAGAGCCCCGACCTCTCCCTCATCGACCAGAGCCTCGCCGCCCTCAGCCAGACCCACATCCGCACGGGCCTGACGCTTCTCCTCGGCGCCGGCCCCGCCGAGTCCGGCGACTCACAGCTCGCGCAGGCCACCGACTACCTCGCCAGCCTCCCCCTGGGTCCCAGGGACCTCATCTATCTCTCCCCCCTCGACAGCTCCACCTGGCCCCAGCCCCACACCGCCTTCGCCCCCTGGCGCAAGCAACTCCGCACCTCCACACCTGCACAGCTCGTCCACTACTCCATGGACCGCTTCCACTACTACGCCTGACGCTCGATAGAGGGACAGAGGATGGCCCCTTTTCACGCAGATGCCAAGTGCTTGAAGAGGGGCCTGTCCTCGAATGGGGCGAGAAGAGTAGTGGAGGGATGATCGTCGTATTCTATTCGGACGACCCTGTGATCGGCTTTGAGCATCGACGGGCATCGTTCAACGCCAGAGGACCAGGTCCTTGTCAGGATCACCTCGATGATCTACGCCATCCACGTCCACGCTCCAGAAGAGAGTTTTTCCATTCCTCTGCTCGGTCAGCAGATACTGGCCAAATGGGTCTTCGACCCGGGCCTTGCGATCTACATCCAAGAGCAGGAAGAACTGAACCAATCGCAGTTTGGCAACGGCCGTGAACCGGATGATGACGCTACTCCTGATATCAGGCGCGATTGGCCCGTAAGCATTGTCGTCACCCGACAACTCCCAAACCCTCTGTTCAGTGTCTCGCATGAGCTGGTTCATCCTGGTCCACGGCCGAGGATCTTTCTGAGGGAGAGAGTCGACGATATCGTCCAGGCCACGGAAGATGTGGTGCAAGTCAAGGACGCTGTCCACCTCGGGCGAGTACCCGCCGGCATCGAGAAGCTGGAACAGCTGCGCTTAGGAGAAGGCCGCAGCAGGACGCAGCGATGTTGGGCGTCTTGAGAGCTGGAGAATCGCGTCCTGTAAGGTCTTCAAGTCCTCACGGGAAAGAGCATCGATGATCTTGGTAAGGCGCTCGCTGTCCGGAGCTCCGTCTATGGGCTCTCCAAGCCTTCGGATGAGAGTCCCGGCGATCAAGCTACTATGGATCAGGGCCCCTTGCATCGCAACCACCCAGTCCGGGTCATCCAGAAGATCGCGGCCCATCTGTAGCCCATCCAGAAGCACATGCAGCGCCTCACGTGACTTCCCCGCACGGATCGACTTGTAGATCTGAATGTGCTGAATCATCCCAATCACACGACGCGGGATGGCCGTGCCCTCCTGGATGTCGGGCAACTCCTAATCGACTGTCAAATCTCGTCTGGCTTCCTCACACTGTGCACCCTCCCGCACGAGATCCAAAGCGGGCTGAAACAGACCCGCCAGTCCAAGGATGTCATCCTCGACAACACTGAGAGGTACTCTAGGAGTGAGGGCCTCTGGGGTGGTCCAGAACCAAAACACATCAGACAGGTGCGACAGACCATAAGGCTCGGACGCATCATCCATGCGCTGATGCTGGTAGATC
>JAJRTL010000149.1 GCA_024278315.1 Planctomycetota bacterium
AAGCATCTCCCGAAGCTGCGCATCCTGCACCCTTATCCTCAGCAACGATTTCGCGCTCGACTCAAGGCAGGAGCCGTATGAGGTAATGCTTCACGTACGGATCTGTGCGGGGGGTCGCCCGAAAGGGCGATTCCTACCGCGATTCCTTTTTCTCACATGTGAAAGAAGGGGGGGGCACGGAGAGCACCATGGTCATGAAGGGAGGAGGGGCGTGAGTGGGGGTGGCCAAAAGGACCCGCCCCATTTCTTCACTCGGGGGGAATTGAAAGGAGCCCGACACGGGATCGTGTCGGGCTCCTTTTCGAGAGGCTCGGTCGCTATCGAATCAGGGTCGTGTAGCGGTAGTAGACCTCGAGGCAGAGGACGCCGATGGCGGTCGAGTAGACGCGGCCGCCGGCATCGCCCC
The DNA here is from genome assembly GCA_024278315.1 of Planctomycetota bacterium. Lineage (GTDB taxonomy): Bacteria > Planctomycetota > UBA1135 > UBA1135 > JAJRTL01. The sequence goes on from JAJRTL010000149.1 coordinate 407, forward strand.
ATGCACTCACGGGATCCCATGAGCCCTTGGACGCCCCGTACTTGCGCTGGGACTTGGGCAGAGCCTTCTCGAGACCCTTCTTCCAACCGTCCCACCACTTGCGACCCATCTGGAACATGGCGTAGGAGCCGTAGTACCAGTAGTAGAGGTCGATGCTGCCGTCGTTTTCGTTCCAGGTCGGAACCTTCTTGAGCATCGTGTCGGCGGCGGCGCGCAGGATGGGATCCTGGTCAGGCTTCTGGCCCAGGAAGATGCGACAGAGCAGGCCCACAGCGGTAAGGGACTCGGTCCGCTCGGCGGGGAACTTCTCCTTCATGTGCTCCTCGCGGGAGGAACCTTCGCCGACCTTGGTGTAGCCGACCTGTCCGGTAGAGGGGTCGGTTACTTCGTCGAACCATGCCAGGGAGTAGTCCAGGGCCTTCTTGTCGACCGTGAGCTTGAACTCCTTGGCAGAGTTGAGGGCGAAGACCATCCATCCGGTCATCGAGGAGTCGTTGTCACCATCGCGCGGATAGTAGCGCCACACCTTGTAAGGGTTGCGCGAGGACTGGATGTAGTTGATGCCCTTCTGCGCGTAGCGCTTGAGGATCCGGTACTTGGACAGGCCGTAGGCCTCGACCAAAGCCAGCGTGGCGATGGCGTGGTTGTACATGTAGGAGTTGCCCGAGGCTTCGCCGATCAGGCCGTCCTCATCCATCTGCTCCTTGAGCCACTTGATGCCCTTCTTGACCACATCCTTGTAGGGACCTTGGCGCATGTTCGAGCCATCGCCGAGGAAGGCCAGAAGGGCCAGCCCGGTCAGGCCGATGTCGTTGACTGCGTTGCCCGGGCCGGTGCACTGGTCGCCCGGTGGGTCGTGACGCATGAAGCCGTCCGCATCCCACTTGCCGTCCTCGTCCTGGTGCTTCTTGAGCCACTCCAGGCCCAGGCGGATGGCCTCAGCCTGCTGGCCGCCACCCTTGGTGCGCAGACGCCTGCGACCGCCACCGCGGTTGCCGAACTTGCCACCCGCGCCACCACCGATACCGGTGACATCGTTGAAGGCGTCCTTGTCGAACTCCGAATCGGACACGCTGTCGTCTTCGACTTCGCTCTCGTCCTCGGTGTCGTCCTCGTTGACATCAGAGATCTCGGCATCCTGGAGCACGGGCTCGGGCTCGATTTCTTCCTCGGGCTCCTCTTCTGGCTCCGGCTCCTCTTCGGGGATCTCTTCGACGACCTCGGGGGGAGGTGCAGTGATCTCAGCCGTCTTTTTCTTGTTCCGGGCATCGCCTTCGAGCAGCACCCAGAGCAGGCCGATGACGATGACGTGGATGAGGATCGAGAGACCTAGCCAAGGTGCATGGCGCATCTGCTCCGCCATGATCTCGTTGAAGGTGGGCTGGTGTTCCCAGATGCGCTCATGCTCCGATTCCACGTGGATTTTGGTCGGGTCGAAGTGCGATGGATCCATGGCTCTAGCTCTGCCTTTGGGGCATGTCCGGGGTTGTCTGAAAGACACTGGAGGATTCTGCAAGCGGCATTCCCGGGCAGGGATCACGCACCTGGAATCCAGATGTCGGACCGGGGGCCGCCTCGGTGGCGGTCCGGAGAGATGTGGTGGGCCAACGGCGACGGGTACGACTGGTTCACCGATCTCGGCACAAGTCCGAAAGTCGGGGACGAATCGCGCCCTGCGGCACCGTTGCGGGGGTCCTGGGGCAAGGAGTCGAAACAGGATAACCGCAGGGGAGCCCTCTTCCCAGTGTGCGTCCGGGAGAGGTGCAAGCTTTCCGTGAGCGGCCTAAGTCGTTGTTGTCAAGGCGCTTGCTGCGGCCACTGTGGCTCCTGACTGGTCAGCAGGGCCGGGGGCCAGATGCTCAGGTTCTGGATATGGCTGGACTGCTGTTTCCGATTCAGCTCCTCGATGCGTGATTGGAGGATCTTGGACCGGATCTGCCGCTGGACCTCCGTATCCTTGAAGCTCTTGAGGCCTGCGTCGTTTCGGGAGAGGAGGTGGATGATGTAGACATGGGGGCCGGAGACCTCAGGCAGGGACCAGCTGTCCACCTGCGTGGCCCTCGAGAAGGCGAACTTGGACAGGATGGCGACCTGCCCCCCCTCGGGATCCAGATCCTGGATATGGCGGACAGCGCGATACTTCCTGGCCAGTTTCTTGGAATCTCCGCCTGCCATCAGCTCGCGGCGAAGCTCTGCCGCCTTGGACAGAACGCCTGTCTCATCCTCGTTCAGCCGGAGCCGAAACAGCTCGATCTTGGCCTTGGCTTCGCGCTGGTAGTCTTTGGAGTGCTCGCGGTAGTAGTCCCACATCTCGGCCGGCGTGACCTTGAGGTTGCCCCCGTCCAGATACTTCGTGTAGTTCTGGGACCGGATGATCTGGAGCGTGATCTGATCTCTCAGTTCGGCCTTGTACTCTTCGAAGGTCTTGCCCTGCGCCCTCAGATTGTCGTAGAGCGCCATCGAGCTGCCAGCCGTGGTGATGTCCTGGGCGATCTTGCGCTCTACATTGTCGTTGATGACCTGTTGCACGCGCTCCTCGGGCACCTGCATGTTCTTGATGTTGCCCAGCATCTGCAGCGTCATGGCCTCGCGTTGCGCGAGTGCCCAGGCCCAACGCCAGGTCCATCGTCGCTTCTCCTCAGGGGGCATCTGAGCGTTGGGGTTCCGCATCTTGGCCGTCTCGACGATCTCCAGCATCTTGGCGTCGATCTCGGGTCGCACATCACTCAGGGTGATGATCCGTTCTCCGACGATCGCGAGTACGGTGTCGAAGGTGCGGAAGGCAAGCCTCAGCTCACGCTTGGGACCCCTTGTCGTCGGTGCGGCCGTTGAGCTGCTCTTGGGCTCCGATCCCTTCTTGGTCTCGGTCTTGGTCGGCGCCTGGCCAGTCTTCGAGGCTGGATCCTGGCGAGGTCCGGCCGGCGACGCAGGGCTGGTTCCGGACGGAGCAGGGGAGGTCTTCGTCTGGGCGCTGGCCAGGCCCACAACCAGTGCACACATCAGGGGGAGTGTTACGAATCTGCTCACCGTCTTTTCTTCCTCCTGCCTCTTGTCGGTTTGGCGGGTTCCCAGGTCGTCGTGCCCTTGATCTTCGACCCCTTTGCCCTGCCGAGCAAGGCGTCCTTGAGATGTTGGAAGATTCTCTCCGGGTCCCGGAGGTGGGGGGGAAGGACCAAATGCGTGCGATCGGGCCTCACCGGCCTTACATCCATGAATGCCTCCAGCCACTGACCCTGGGGGCCGCGTCCGACCGGGTGGCTCAGCACGATCTGGTCTGGCGGCAGGAAGCGCGCCGCCGACATCCCCTGCCTCCCCACGAGGTGTTTGAGGAGGAAGAGCTCCAGGAGCTGGGACAGGGGCTGCGGCAGCCTGCCGAAGCGGTCCTCGAGCTCGGCGCGGATGCGCTTGTGGCTGGCCTCGT
>JAJRTL010000150.1 GCA_024278315.1 Planctomycetota bacterium
CAGTCGCAGGGATAGCCATTGTCGAGAGATCACAGCATGGGGCTTGCCGCAGGAGATCAGTGATCGGATGATGACGCCCCTACTAGGCCGATGCAGCGGATGGTCCGCTACGCGGCCCGCCACTGATCGCCAGAGTTGTTAGAGACGCCCAGCGACGAGGACAAGAATGAAGAACCGCCGAGCCCATCCTCCTTCGAGCCAGGTGGCCGCTCGACGCTTGAAGGAGTTCTTTCAGCGGAACGGCTATGTGCGCAGGCAAGACCTGCGGCGCAAGAAGGACGACGGGTGGGACCACTACAAGAAGGGTGACGAGGTGCGCTTGGTTGCAGAATCCGAGCAGGAACTGAAACTGATTCGTCATCTTCTGCGAGTTGTCGGGTTCAAGCCCGGCCGCCCGTTCGCAAAGGGGCTGCAATACCGCCAGCCGATCTATGGTCGGCAGGCGGTCGCTAGATTCCTGGAGATGGTGGATGCATGATAGGACGTTCCACAAAGCAATTCAGGCGGACGCTGCCCACGACTGATCGCCAGGGTCGCTAGACAGTATGGATGATTCATGAGATCGTTGCGAGCACATGCGCGAATGGCGAAGCCGTTGGCAAATGTGCGGCCTGCCGAGGGTATTTCGAGTTCCGGACGGCTGCGCGAGGCGAAGGCGATCCAGGAGGGTCGTCGAGGCGAAGCAATGCCGAACGAACCGACAGATTCGTGGTCCTGGACCGAAAGTCACCGTCAGGCGCATCGAGGTCCTGAACAGGTCGGGTTAGGCGTGCGAGACCAATGAAGTAGGCGCGCCGACCCACCCCGCGGACCAGGGCAATGGAATCGAGCTTGGGATCGTAGCAGAATCGAACGTGTCCGACGACCAGGACGTGCGCAGGAGTATGACTACACTGTTGTGTGGCCCTTGGGTCGAGGCGAATCACTATTACTGAACACCGGCGTGTCCGGGTGGTTATCGTCCGGGCTCTGAAGCTCGGGTCAGTCGCATGAGCATGGCCGTGGCTTGGGTGCGCAAGGCAGGGATGGCAAGGGCCTCCACGAGAGCAGGCATGGCCGCGCTGCCGAGAGTGTCCAGGACAGCGAGGCAGTGTGTTCGGCTCGCCGTTCTCTTGCGGTCGAGTTCGGTCAGGATCACCAGGACGGCGGCCTTCCCTCCTTGGGCCAGTGTGTCCCTGAGTCGGGGTATCAGTACGGCATTCTGGCGCCCCAGGGCCTCTGCGAGTTCCTTCCACGCGTCGAGAGCCGCGAGGAGTTCGAGGCTGACCAGGATGCAGGACGGATCTTTGGCGTCCAGGGCCTTCAGGAGTGATGGAAGGAGTCGTCCGCCTTGCTTGCGGAGTGACGGGAAGAGGAGAGCCAGTGATTTCCCATCTGTCTCCGCGCGGACTCGCCCGAGCGCAGTGAGGCCCGGCTCGCCCGCCTGGATGAGATAGAGGACGGATTCCAGGCGGATTGCAGGATCGCCGTCCTTCAGCAGGCCGGCCAGGCTCAGGTAGGCGGGTTTTCCCATGTTTTCGAGGCAAGCCAGGGCCATTCGTCGCAGGTCGGGTTCACGGTCGCGAAGAGCCTTGGCGATCTCCGGGATGGCCTGATCGCCCATGGATTCGAGATGCGAGAGTGCGCGCTCTCGTATGGTCTTGCGTGCCTGCCGCAGCGCCTGGACCAGGCTCCCGGCATCCCCTTGCAAGGCCAGGACATCGATTGCCCTGTACGCTAGATCGATCGACCCGAAGCGCATGATCCCCAGAAGAATTCGCTGCGATCGACCTCTGCGGTTCTGCATCTGGCGCAGGATCAGGCGTCTCTGTCCTGCACTGAGTCTCGTCCACCGGTTCAACATGTTCTCGAAGCCCACCTTGCCGGAGGCGATCAGGATGGGTGAAACCCGGGAGAAGAAGGCCTCGTCGTCCAGCAAGAGGGAGAGTCCGCGGATTGCGACGACCCCCATGCTCTCCAGGGTCACGTAGACTTCCTCCCGAAAGGGTCGATCACTGCCTCTGAGCTCCTCGATGAGTCGGGTCATGGCTGGGGCGCCCATCCTGACGAGACCCTGGCGTGCCATGCGCCGAAGCCCAGGGTCGGAGTGGTGCAGGCTTCGGATCAATGCCTCATGCGCACCGAGAGCGAGCATCAAACGCAGGCAGGTCTTGCGACGAAGCTGCTTCTTGTCGCCCAAGAACGGGATCAGGTCTCGGGCGATCTCCAGGCCACCTGCGTCGAGCCCGCGTACGACCGGGTCCCAACCCTCCGGAGCCATGCCGGGTAGTGCGTCCAGCAGAGTGGCGAGCTCGCCTGCCAGATAGAGGCTGCGTGCCCCGCGCGAGATTGCGGTTGGGTTCTGCGAGGCCAGGTCGATCCCCACAGGGGCCGGATCAGGATGCTCGTCCTGCAGGTCCAGTGAGACGCTGACTCCCTGGGCCAGGGCCCTGGGCGGTCCAGCCCATAGGAGGCAGAGGGACAGTGCCATCGCCGCGATCCTCTTGTTCTCTGCCATCCCCACCGCCGTGTCCCCTCCCCTCATGAAGCCCCGCCTCAACCTGATCTTTCGACTGGATTCCGCCCGCTCCGGAGCACGGGGCGGGGCCAGTTGCGCAGCGTCGGCGAGGCCTCCCTGCCAAGGGCGATGCCAGTCGGGGATGCGGCCAAGGGGGCAGCAGGAGATGCTAGTGATCCTCGATGCGCTCCAGAGCCCAGGCGGCCGAGCGCTGGACAAGGGGGTCAGGATCGCTGAGGCAGGCCTGGAGTCCCGGGATTGCCTCCTGTGCCGCAGGGCCGCACTTCTCCAGAGCCCATGCGGCGGCATAACGCA
>JAJRTL010000151.1 GCA_024278315.1 Planctomycetota bacterium
CACTTGGTGTCCGCACGGATCGGGTCCTGCTGGAACTCTCCGAATCCGTGGGAGCTCGACTTCGGAGAAAAGGCCTGCGGGCCCAAGTCGTCCGTCTCAAACTGCGCTTTCCGCCCTTCGAGACTCATTCCCGACAGCGCCTTCTGAAGATCCCCACAGCGGATGACCTGGAGATCTACAGGACCGTACGAGCACTTCTCCACGACGCCAATCCCGCAGAACAGTCCCTACGCCTTCTTGGCGTTGGGACGAGCGACCTCGTTCCCGAGGGCACCAGACAGCAATCCGACCTCTTCACGGCACCCGACCCCAGGGCACGAAAGGCCCTGGAGGCCATGGATCGCATCCGTGATCGATATGGAAAGGGCATCATCCGTCACGCCACCCGGAAGGAAGAGACGTGAAAGAAGTGAGGAGGATCACCCGGCGAGTCGTCCTCGGCACGTGATCCTCCTCCCTTCAGCGCAGGTGCGGCAGGGAGGGCCGCTTCTGATCAGACAGGAAGGTCACTTGGAGCGCCTCACTCCGGGCAAGGGAGAGTGGGTTCTTGGCGCCCCGGGACGGGAAAACCCATTGGAAGAAGAGCCTCTCTCCGACGAGATTGCGATCCACGGGAATCCGGAAGGGGATCCGCACGATGCCTCCGCGCTCCCCCGTCCCTTCACTCCTGGTCACGACCGTGCGGAAAGGAAAGACCTTGACTCGCATTCCCAGGATGTGGACGTCCATACGCACATGTGAAATCCAGAGCCAGGAGAGGGATCGATCACCAGGGACATTGGTGAGTCTCAGAGCAAACTTCTTGTTTCCGATCCGGGGGAGTCCGCCTGCCGTCGAGATGCGAGGGAAGGCCCCTCGTCCGGTCGCCGTAGCCGTCCCCAAGCGCCGGATCGGAGCCTTGACCGCCCGTGTACTCTTCAGATAGAGGAAGCCGAGCTTCCCCTTCTCGGTGATCCTGACCGGTGAGATCCAGAAATCTGGAGCTCCATCCCCATCCACGTCCTCGAACTTCATGTAGCCGGTGCCCGAACTACTGAGCTCGCTCGCCAGCAATGTTCCCAAGAAGTGCGTCTCGCGTTCGGACCACGCGCGCTTTCCAGCCCCTGAGTACAGCTCGAGAACCATCCTCCCCTTGGGGTCGACACAGAGGATGGCCAGATCCGGCGAGCCGTCTCCATCGAAATCCTGCATGAGACAGGACATCACCTTCTCGCGCCGAGAAAGGAAGATACGAAACTTGGTTGCAGCGCCAGGCATCCCACCTCGCAGCCCCTTGTAGACCGCCACCTTGACGCAATCACTCTCAGGGCATTCTCGAAGCAGGACATAGTCCGTGATGCCATCCTGATCGAGATCGCGCACCATGAGGGCCTTCGCGTCGGAAATCGCAGTGAGGCTGACGGTGTGGGTCAGGTAGCCTCCCAGCCTCTTCCGGAACAGCAGTGCGACTTGCCCATCGTCTCCCAGCACAGCAAGGTCCCTCCTCCCATCTGCATTCAGATCGGTCCACTCCACGGAATACACGCGTCCGGACTGGAGCAGCTTGGGTCGGGCGAGACCTCCCTTGCCATCCCCACGCAGGAACAGTAGCCCCGTGCCGTCCATGATGCCGCCGAGGCCGATGTAGTCGCCAGCCAGGAGAAAATCCTGATGGCCGTCTCCATCCAGATCCACGACCCGAAGGACCGTAGGTTCGAAAGCAAGCGCTCCCACACGGCGGATGTCGCTCTCTGCAGGGATAAAGTGGTGGGAACGGAATCCCAAGCCCAGCTTCTGTCGAGCTCCCTCTCCAGGTATCAGGGCGCGAAGGTGAATAGAGAGGCCTCCGTGCCTCCCGACGCCAATGAGATCAGGAAGATGATCCTCGTTCAGATCCGCTGAAACAACCAGGGGAAACACGTGTGTGGGATTCTTGCTCGGGCTCAGGAATCGGATCTCCGCCTTCTTCTTCATGTGCTCATCCATGGCGATGTAGGAGAAGGTCCCGCCAGTCTCGAGGAAGAAGGTGCCACCAAAGGCGACATCCTGGAATCCATCGAGGTCCAGATCCACGAGCGTTCCAACGCCCGAGAAGAACCTCTCCCCCACGACGATCCGCGGCTTCTCCAAGGTAAACCTCAGAGGGGTGGAACGAACAGGCACCCCGCCCACCCTGGTTGCATCGCCACTCCTGGCAGAGACCTGCGCGACCGCGGAGGTCATGCATGCCATGAAGATTCCGGCCACGATGGCGCATTTTCCAGCACTCGACATTGCTCCTCTCCTCCTCTCCAGGCCTTCGGCTCGAAGGCGTTTTTTGCAGGAGGACAGGGGTTCCCGTCGGCCTTGTCGGTAGACGGAGGAACTGTAGTGCAGTCAGCGTTGGAAGCGCGAAACGTGGGCCGTCTCCCTTCTCCACGAGGGGAAGCGCCTCCGAGATCGACCGTCTTGCCCGCACCAGACTCGACCGTCCATCGATACAAACGAAAACACAGGCCCTATGCCGTCATCCGTTTCCACTATTTGAAGACTTTTCCAGCCTCGACGGAAGGAGGTCCCGAGTTCATCCTACGAAATCATCGAACATCCTCGTGAGGCCTCAGGAGCCCATGAGCTGCGGAAAGAGAAGGAGACCGTTCACTCCCAGGATGGCCAGTGCCGTCCAGATCCAGGCACGAACAGAGGCGCGACCGAGTTCGGACGGGGCAAGCACCTTGCCCTGCACGAAGTGCCAGGGAATCCACGTGATGATCAGAGCGGATATGAGGGCTTTGAGGAGACCCCAGGCTAGATCCCGAGACAACAACTCGGAATAGAAGAGAGGCACGAAACGGTCGAAGCTCATGGAGTGCATCCAGACCTCTGCCGACCAGGCACCCAGGGTCGCCGCGATGAGCGCCATGAGGATGAGGAGAGGGAGCGCAAGAAGATGCGACCAGAGAAGGGGCGAGAGCAATTCTCCCCTGATCGATCGACCCATTCCACGGTAGGCCGCGAGTTGACGGTCACGAGACATGCTGCCAACGCGTGTCAAGATCCCTGAAACCGCAGGAGCGGCATAGAGGAGAGCGACGAGGAGTGGAACAAGAACGGCCAGAAGGACCTTGCCCGTGCCCGCGATCAACAAGCCGGTAAAGGCGGCTTGGAGAGGATGATCGCCCACCACGAAATGCATCGTAAGCCCTCCGATGAAGAATCCAGCGAGCCCCAGGAATGGGAGGATCATTGAGAATCGCTGAACCGCTTCTTTCATGCACAGGAGTGGATGGTCGGGGATCAGGGCGAGCATGATCTCGAACAGGCTCACTGAATACCTCGAGAGCAGCAAGAAGGGTGAACGGAGCCTGTGCAGCAGAGGGGTCTCGGAACGACGCAGGTCCGAGCCCCCAGGTGCGAGGACACGACGGGGCTCCGCATCTTCGAAGAGGAGGATCCGGCCATCTCCTGGGATGTGGATCTCGGCATCGACGACGGCACGCGTCTCCTCCAGATCGTGCGAACAGAGAATCAGCGTCAAACGCCCCTCTGCCGTAGCGTGGATGCGCTGGAGGAGTGATAGCACATCCTTGGTCGCGTCCGGGTCCAGACCCGAAGTCGGTTCGTCCAGGATCAGGAGATCGGGGTTGCTGGCCAGGGCACGGGCCAGGGCCACCCGCTTCCTCTGACCACCAGAGAGATCAGCCACCCGATCGGGTGGTTCCGGAAGACCCACGAGTCGCAGGAGGTCCTGTGCAGGCACCCTGTTCCCGCCGCAGACCAGCAGGAGGTTTCCGATGGGAGAGAGATCATCCCAGAGGCCATCCTCCTGGAAGAGGGCGACGCGTTTGGGCCTCCGTGACGCTTTTGCATGAATCGTCAGCCGCCCCTTCGAAAGCCAAGAACCGTCTCCAGGGTCCATCTCGTCTGCCAGCAGGTCCAGCAACGTGGATTTCCCTGCTCCACTCGGCCCGGAGAGCAGATAGAAGCGCCCCGCGGGCAGGCCCAGGCTCACGTCATCGAAGATCCATCGGCACTGACGACCCTCGACCCAGGCGAGGGAGAATTCATCGAAGAGGATCTCGGCTCCGCCACTCTCTGCGATCTGGCTCACGGTGCTTCCGGGCGAAGCACCGAGGGCACCAGGGAGAACGGAGCGATACGACTCCCCTCTTCGCTCCCGGCCTTGGGTCGTCCCCAGATGCCATAGGTTCTCCCATTCCTCTCGAGAAGGAGGCCTGGCTTCATGCCTTCTGCCTGCTTCGCCTCCTGTCCCCCATCAGGACCAGCCTCCTGCACAGCGTCGAAATCGAGGTACCCACGCCACCCGGGCAGAGCCACTCGCCCGAGTTTCTCCGGCGGTGAACATTCGAGGAGGAGCAGGTCCCTGTCTTGTGGGGCGATCCAGATGCGACGGCCTGGCCAGACACGACCATCCTCCAGGTGGACACGGATCTTCTCATTGCTGATCTCCAGATGATCCCAAAACCCATCCGAGAGGATGAAGCTGCCATCACAAGCGCTCCGCGCCGTGAGCACGAAGAACCGGTCGCCTCTCCGGAAGAGCAGTCCCTTGCCCTCGGTCTGGATGGCATCGTCACTGAAGGTATCGCGCTCGGTAGCGCTGTAGCGCACTTCAACTTGGGGAGAAATCTTCTTCAAGTCTCGGCCACGCTCCAGAGGTCGAGCCTCGAGCTCGTCCAGGTCTCCGAGTCCACCGGGCCAATCCTCGCGCAAGGTCGAGGGCTGGGCCAGCCCCAAGAAGAAGGCGCCATCGGTGGCAGGCCCACTCTTCTGGTCACCCTGATCATAGGAGAGGGCAGGTGTCAGCAAGGTCCCTAGCTTGTCGGCCGTGATGCCGGTGAGAAGGCTGCCGTACACCGTGGGACGAGCGACCCAGAACCGTGACTTCTCCCTCACGGTCTTGCGGAAGGCACGTCCGACACGGATCGCGATCAGGACACCCTCGCCCTGCTCGGACAAGCGCAGGCGTCTGACTTCTCCAACTTCGATGCCTCTCAGGTAGACCGGACTCCCCACCGAGAGTCCGTGGATGTCGGGCAAGAGCACTCGAGCCAACAAGTCGCCGCGGTGGGGATCTTCGAGTTCTTCCTCCGCGAGGTCCTCCGGCGGAGCTTCGAGTCCGAAGATTTCACCGCCAGGAGCCAAGGGCTTGCCTCCCATCCGGGTACGGATGCGCAAGTATCCATCCTTGATCAGGGTATCGAGACCGGTGAGTTCGCCCGCAAGGCCTCCGAAGCGGGGCTTGACGACCCAGCACTGGGTTGTCGAACGAAAGAGCTCTTGGAGATCGAGAGGCACTCTCACCTGAACACGCACGCGAGCCGCTTCCAGATCGAGGCGGAGGCTCTGGACCTCACCCACCTCCATGCCTCGATAACGTATGGCCGCCCCTGGCCGCAGCCCGCCCGCGTCCTTGAGCAGAACCGTGTAGACCCGACGGTCAGGGTCAGGTCCGGCCTCGAGCACCTTGAAGATGCGCCAGGCACCATATCCCAATGCGATCAGGGTCAGTAGACCCAGGACGAATCGAAAACTTCTGCGCGTATTGCTTTCCATGGATCCGTCCAGTTACGACACTAGCCACCCAGTATTCCAGGACCCAGGAGGAGAGGGAAGAGGCGAGGCTGGGACAGAAACCCTCCCCTTCCATGGAATCAGGCCCATCGACCCCTTCCATCTCTCAGAGACCGACAGAGAAGGAGGCCCCCACCCTCACCCTGCTACGGCGCAAGCCCAATGGCGGAGAAACGGCGTTCTCGTTGCACGTTCTTTGGCGGAGGATGTGTGAATGGTCCGCGCCTTGGTGTTTCCTGGCTGTGGTGTCCCACACTCACCGCTCATCGCTCATCGCATCCCACGCTCATTGGCCTCATGGCTCACGGGGCTCATGCAGCATAGGATGGTGTTGAACTCACTGCCCACCACATCTTGCGATGTCATCCACACGCGTGCTGGCGTGATCGAACCATCGGGAACTCACTTCTTTCTCACGGAGACACTGAGACACGGAGATCCATCCAGAAGCCCCATCATTCAAGGCGACCATTGAGACCGCCTCCGTGTCTCTGGGCCAATCTCTGTGAGAGAAGGAGTCGATGGAACGACAGGAGATCCCTCCCGGCATCAAGAGCCGGGAGGAGCATGTTTGGTTGCGGCCAGAGGTCGCGCTGTTCTCTCCTGGGCCTTCAACAGCTCAACCCTCAGAGCCTCGAGGCCTTGCGGATCCAACGGAGTACGCGAGTCCTTTTTTCTACCACGAAGAACGGGGAGGACACGAAGATCCGAACCGGAGGGCTATCGAACCCATCGATCAACACCAGACGGAAGGAGTTTCCGGTGGCAGTGGCAACAGGTCGAACCGGGTGGGCCAGAGGCCCGGAGGCATGACGGTGCCGTTCGCCCAACCCGGGGATTCATGTGATCGTTGCGAGCAGATATGCCAATTGCGAAACCGGTGGCATATCCGTGGTCTGACGAGGAGTTTTCGAGTTCAGGGGGGGGGGCTGCGCGAGATATGAGGCGACCCGGGAGGGTCGTCGAATCGAAGCAATGCCGAGCCAACCTCCAGGTTTGCGGCCCTGGGCCGAAAGGTCCCCGGCAGACGCATCGAGGTCATGAATCGTTCGTGGCTAACCGGGAAGATGGAACCAGTTGTAGGGACTCGTGAATACCGAGGAGCTCATCCAGAACTCGGACACGAGGAGAGCCAGGCAAAGCAGGAGCAGGAGGATCCACCGGAGCGCAGGTCGGGCCAGTAGATCGGCCAGTCGATCCAATCCGTCCGCGAAGAAGAGAAGCACGGGGAAGAGTGAGGCGGAGATCAGACGGTAGCCTCGGAAGAAGGGAGCCTTCAGCGAAGGGGGCTGATTCTCTGGCCTGTCGGGGAACTCTAGCATCAGGCTGGAGACGATGAGGAAGGCCACGCTGGCGAGGATCAGCCAACGGCCAGGACGTGCGATGCGAGGCGGCAGGGCGGGTAGTTCGCGGGATCGCCCGGTCCAGGAGAGACCGACCAGGGCAATCAAGGAGAGGGAGAGGAGGACATCGAACCATGCCCATGCCAGCAGCTTGCCCTTCCACCAGAACTCGCCTGTCCAGAACGTGGAGAAGAGCCCTGCAAAGAAGAAGAGAAAGCCACCCAGAGAGAAACCAGGATGTTCTAGTATCCTGAATGGACCCTGGGGAATGAACCCATGGAACTCCATCTTGTGTCGCGAGCCGAGCCACTCTCCTCCTGCAATCTTGGAATAGAGTGCCCAGAAGAAGACAGGGAGGATCAAGGCCAACCAGAACAAGAGGTCCCGACCGTCGGCCCGCAGGCCCTCTCGTCGCAAGGACCCCCAGATCCGCGGGAACAAGAAGAACGCAGGAAGGATCAGAGTGGGCAGGTTCGTAGGCTTGGTCAACAACAGGGCCGCAAAGCAGAGCCCTGCGAGCAGGAAGTCCCGTGTCCGCCCCCGGGCGTCCAGGCAGAGGAGACGATCGAAGCCCAACACCAGCAACAAGGCCGAGGGCACATCATCGCTGATCTGGTAGTAGAGGTCCTGCGGTAGCACCGCCAGCAAGAGTGGGACGGCGATGGCCAGGAATCCACGGTCGGGGAGGTGCTCGTGCAGGAACCCTGCGGCCGCGAGAATCAGCAAGCCGTAGAGGAGGGCACCGAAGGTGCGCGCCCAGAAGAACAGGTCGATGCCCTGGATCCCGAACAGGGCCCCCAGTCTGACCCAGCCTGCTACGCCCACATAGTAGAGCGGTGGCTCCCAGGCCATGTAGTTGGAGGTCTTGCGCAGGAGTCGCTTTTGCGCCGCAACATGGAGTAGCCTGAGTTCCTCCGGTGCCGACATGGGGTGGAAGAGCGGTGGCTTCGACTCGGTATATTCCTTGGACTCGTAGAGGACGTACTGATCCAGCACCTGCTCTTCGAAGGCAGGCAGGGCACCGCTCGGCAATCGCGGAATCGCATACTTCTGCACCGTATCCCAGTGCAGGATCTCATCCACGGGGGAGAAGGGAGGGAAGGCTGCCTGGAACAACAGGAGCCTCAGAACCGCGAGCAGGACGCATGCCCAGAGCCAGGTCCTCCGCCCATGGGATCCGAGGGCAGTCCGGAATGACGGCGGCTCGGGATTCAACTCCACCCTGCTCCCATCATCACAGCCGATCCAGGATCACAGCCCATCTACTGCATTTCTCCTCGTAGCTCGTCCCCGCGTTGGCGGGACTCGTCGATGGAAGATAGCACATCGGGAGCCTCGCGATCTCCTCCGAGAGACCCGGGAGGGCGTAGCGGCGAAAGACCTCTTCCGACTTTCGACCGTTGAAGTAGATAGCCTGGATGTCGGGAGCCTTCTCAAAGAGCATCCCGAAGTCACTGGCCCGGATCTCGTCCATGGTCGCATCAGCGGAGGCATGACGGACGCATCGCCAGGCTGAGTCCCAGAGGGCCACCTTCTTGTCCTTGAGAGCAGCAAGCCGATCCTGGTAGTCGAGGCCTCGCGAGATGCCCAGCAAGGACTCCATGAGGAACCAGAAGTGGTTGCGGGGATGGGCATAGTATTGGTTGGCTTCGAGCGAGACCCTCCCCGGCATGGAGCCCAGGATCAGCACCCTTGCATCAGCACCGAAGACCGGGGGGAAGTTCTCGATGAACGCACCACCCGTTCCGCCCATGGTCAACCCAGCAGGGCCTTGGCCCTGTCCACGACGTTCTCGACCGTGAAACCATACTTCTCGAAGAGCGCCCCCGCCGGCGCACTGGCCCCGAAGGTGTCGATGCCGACCACCGCTCCCTTGAGACCCACGAAGCGATACCAGCTCATCGGCTCGGCAGCCTCGACGGCCAGGCGAGCCGTGCAGGCTCTGGGCAGGATGGACTCACGATAGGCTTCGTCCTGGCGCAAAAAGAGCTCCTGGCTCGGGACGGACAGCACGCGGACCTGGTGTCCGTCCTTCTCGAGTTGCCTGGCGGCATCGACGCAGAGTTCGACTTCCGAGCCACTGGCCATGAGGATCAATTGAGGCTCGCCGTTGGACGCTTCTTGCACGATGTAGGCCCCCAAAGCCACTTCACGAGCATCGTGGCCCTTCGGTCGATGCAGTCCATGCAGCTTCTGGCGACTCAGGATCAGGGCGGTCGGTCCCTTGACCCTCTGGATGGCATGACGCCAGGCCTCGACCGTCTCCCCCGCATCCGCCGGACGAATCACATCGAGTCCCGGTATCGCGCGTAGGCTGGAGAGATGCTCGATGGGCTGATGCGTCGGACCGTCCTCACCGAGACCGATGGAGTCGTGCGTGAAGACGTAGATCGTGCGCAATCCCATCAAGGCGGCCAACCGGATCGGCGTCCGCATGTAGTCGGAGAAGACCAGGAACGTGCCAGCGTAGGGGACGAAGCCGCCATGCAGTGCCATGCCGTTCTGGATCGCCCCCATGGCATGTTCACGGATACCGAAGTGGATGTTGCGTCCTTGCGGCTTGTCGCTGGAGAAGAAGGGGATGCCCTTCATCTCCGTGTTGTTGCTGGGTCCCAGGTCCGCCGACCCTCCGATCAGCGCGGGTAGCGCCGGCGCCAACGCGTTCAGGACCTTTCCCGACGCTGCGCGCGACGCCATGTCAACGGCCTCGGCCTCCAGATCGGGCAAGGCCTCCTCCCAGTCCTTGGGCAGCTTGCCCTTCACTCGCGCCAGGAGTTCTTCGGACTCCGCCGGGAAGGACGCCTTGTACTTTTTGAAGGTCTTCTTCCAGCTGTCCTGATGCTCTTCGCCATGCTCCTTGCAGCGGGCCCAGTGCTCACGCACCTCCATCGGGACGTAGAAGGCATCCTCGCCATCCCAGCCCAGCTGTTTGCGTGTGAGGGCCACCTCTTCTTCACCGAGAGGCGAACCGTGCGCCGCTGCGGTGTCCTGCTTGTGAGGACTCCCGTAGGCGATGTGCGAGCTGACGATGACGAGGCTTGGCTTCTCGAACTCGGCCTTGCAGGCATCGATGGCGTCATCGAGGGAATCCAGATCGTTGATATCCGTGACCTCGAGGACATGCCAACCGTAGGCCTCGAAGCGCTCGCGTGTGTTCTCGCTGTCGCTCAGATCCCGACCACCCTCGATCGTGATCTGATTGCTGTCGTAGAACCCGATGAGCTTGCCGAGCTTGAGGTGACCGGCCAACGCACAGGCTTCGTGCGAGATCCCTTCCTGCAGATCCCCGTCCCCACAGATGAACCAGGTCTGATGGTCGATCACGTAGTGACCGGTGTGGTTGAAGCTCGCCGCTAGCGAGGCCTCCGCCATCGCCATGCCAACCGCGTTGGCCACACCCTGCCCCAGCGGGCCTGTCGTCGTCTCCACGCCCGGAGTGTGGCCAACCTCGGGATGCCCCGGAGTCTTGCTCCCCCACTGCCGAAAGTTCTTGATGTCCTCGAGGGAGAGGTCATAGCCCGAGAGGTGAAGCGCGCTGTAGAGGAGCATGGATCCATGCCCTCCCGAGAGGACGAACCGATCGCGGTTGATCCACTCGGGATCCCCGGGGTTGTGCTTCATGTGCCGCGAGAAGAGCAGCCACGCCAGAGGCGCCAGTCCCATCGGCGCGCCGGGATGTCCGGAGTTGGCCGCTTGGACCGCGTCCATGGTCAGGACACGGATGGCATTGATGCAAAGTTCGTCGAGGTTCTTGGATTCGCTCACGGCGCTGTCCGACATGCTGGGATCCCTGAGGTAAAGCGGAAGGCAGCGAAGCCTAGCCCGCATTTCTCACAAGAGCACGTCTGCAACGCCGTATCTCTCATGCAGATCTCGAACCGGGAGTTCGAGGTTCTCAAGGACTGCATGGGCAAGTGCCAGCCACTGAGGGACTTGTGCCCCCCCATCGGGCCCCTTCCCCATGGATCCACTCGCCCCCCCTGCGCTACTGATCCTTCAGCTTGGGGTCGAGTGCATCGCGCAGGGCATCCCCCACATAGTTGATCGAGAGCGTCAACACGAACAACAGCCCACCGCTGGCGGCCAGGGGCCACCAGACGCCGCGCATGAGCTCGCTCTTGGCGTCGGAGATCATCTGCCCCCAGGAGGGCTCCTTGTCCACTCCCACGCCCAGGAAGGTCAGGATGACCTCGCTCTTGATAGCGATGACGAAGGTCAGAGAGAAGTTGATGATGACCAGGTGGAATACGTTGGGGAGGATGTGCTTGAACAGGATGCGCATATTACCGTAGCCCATGGCCCTGGCTGCCTGCACGTAGTCCAGCTCGCGCACCTTCTTGACCTCGGCTCGAACGAGACGGCAGAGTGTCACCCAACTCGTCAACCCGATCACGAGGATGATGTTGAAGAGCCCCAGGCTCACGAACTTGTTGAGTTCCTTCCCGAAGATTTCGATCTCGTTGTATCGATCCGCCACGTCGCCATTCCGGATGATGAAGGCGATCGCGAGGATCAGCAGCAGATAGGGGATCGAGGAGACCGTGGAGTAGATGTAGACCACGATCTCATCCACCCAGGATCCGAAGAATCCGGCCAGGAGCCCCAGGGTCATTCCGATCAGGACCGAGAGAAGCGCGCTGAAGGTGCCCACGGCGAAGGCGACCTTGGTCCCATAGAAGACCCTGGACAACACGCTCTTGCCCGAACCCGTCGTCCCGAACCAGACTCTCCAGTTCGCCGTGGATGGGGGGACAGCACTCTCGGGGATCTGGATTCCCTGATCGACCAAGGCAGGCGTCTCGGAGAGTGCCAGATTGTAGGAATGTTCCTCCTCCATGAAGACATCGAGGGCTTCGATGCCCTGAGCGGTCAGGGCCAGGAGGAAGTAGGCCAGGAAGACCCAGAGGAAGAAGAAGGCGAGGCGATTCCTCCGGAATCGACGCCAGGCCTCCCTCAGGGGACTCTTCACCTCGAAGGTATCCTCGGGATCGCTCTCGGCCCGCAGGGACTGGAACAGGGTATCACTCATCAGAAACGCACCCGAGGATCGAAGAGGGCATACAAGATGTCGGCGAGGATGTTGAACACGACATAGAGGATGGTGCCCAGCATGGTGAAGGCCTTCACGACCGGGAGATCCGAGCTCTGGATCGCGTTGTAGAGCTGGCTGCCCAAGCCCGGGATCCCGAAGAAGATCTCCATGAGGAAGGAGCCGGTGATCAGGAAGGGCACGACGATCGTCAGCCGAGTGATGATCGGGATCGAGCAGTTGCGCAGGACATGCTTGAAGAGCACCTTCGTTTCACTGAGTCCCTTGCTCCTGGCCGTGCGTATGTAGTCCCGACTGATCTCTTCGAGGGCCACGGTGCGGAAGTAGCGCAGGTCGGTGCCCACCGACAGCACGACCCAGATCAGGATCGGCAAGACGAGGAAGACCATCCCTCCCATCCCGTACTCGAATCCCCAGATCGGGAAGAGCTTCCACTGGTCGGCGAAGAGCCACTGCCCCAAAAGGATGTACACGAGCGAGGAGACCGAGATTCCAGCGATGGCAAACATGGTCATGGGCTTGTCGAGGAAGGACCCTCGATAGAAGGCCACCATGAGGGCCAGGGAGACAGCGATGAGGGCCCCCAGCAGGAACGCGGGCACGGACAACATCAGCGTGG
>JAJRTL010000152.1 GCA_024278315.1 Planctomycetota bacterium
GCGCAGGAAGGCGATCGACCGGGGGATGCAGAGCCAGGGCGTCGGGTCGTCCGTGCCCGTCCAATCGAATTCTTCGATGAAGCGCGAGCGCGGGGCGTCCACAGGATTACTGGCGCCATGGCTGATCGACGTGGGACGAATACGTGACCGCCAGTCCTCCCTCACCCAGAGCAGGGCTGAGCCCTTGGGAGAGCAGAGCCACTTGTGGCAGTTGCCCGTGTAGGCGAGGGCTCCGAGGCCATCGAGATCCAGCTCGAGTTGACCCGGGCCATGGGCACCGTCCACGAAGGTCTCGACCCCTCGCTCCTTCATGGCCGCCACGATGCCTTGGATCGGCATCACGAGGCCTGTCGGGCTCGTGATGTGATCGATGAGGAGGAGCTTTGTCTTGGGTGTGAGCTTGGCCAGCAGGGATTCGAGGACCTGGTCCGCGCTCTGGATCGGGAAGGGGATCTTGGCCACGACGACCTCGGCCCCCGCTCGAGCGGCGACGAAGTCCAAGGCATTGCGGCTGGCCCCATACTCCATATCGGTGACGAGAAGCTCATCCCCCGCAGAGAGATCCAGGCTTCGAAGTACGGCGTTGACCCCGCTCGTCGCATTGCGCACGAAGGCCAGGCCCTGGGGATCGGCTCCGACGAAGGCCGCCAGCTCCTCGCGCACAGGCTCCAGCAGGCCATGGAGGCGACGGATCATGAACTCCGTCAGGTTAGCTTCCATCTCGGCCCGAAGCTCGTCCTGGTAGGCCAGGATGGGCTTGGGGCAGGCCCCGAAGGAGCCATGGTTGAGGTGGATCATGGAGGGATCGAGAGGCCAGAGGTCCTCCGAGCCCAGGTCGGTGTCGGCGTCGGTCTTCATCGGGTCCACCATAGCGGACGGGGCTTCCACTTCAGACCCATCGAGGACGAAAGTCCGGGTGACCGCCAAGAGCCGGGTGCCGATCACGCCGGACCCGATCCTCGCTCCCGGCGGCCATCGTGAGCTTGGTGTCGGATCTTGGTGAGCTTCGTAACCAGAGATTCCTGCCACCCAGTCTTGGACACGAAGGGGAGGAGGGACACGAAGAGCGTTCCTCCTCCACGTCGTGCATCAAAGGTCCATGAGGGTGCAGAGTTCGGCAAGGGAGCCACAGGTGAGGTCAGCGACCGCTGAGCTGGGAGGTGTCGCCCCCGTCCCGGGGAGGTCGCGGCGACGATCGATATGGACGGTGCTGAGTCCGAAGGCCTGAGCCGGCGCGATGTCGTGGAAACAGCTCTGGGCCACATGGAGCCACTGATCTCGCGGCACCTCCAGACGCTCTCTCGCCATCTCGAAGAATCGTGGAGATGGCTTGTAGACCTCGAGCTCCTCAGCCGTGATCACTGCCGAGAAGGGGACCCCGAGGACCTGGCTCGTGCCCTCGAACAGGTCCCGATCGATGTTGGAGAGAATCACCAACTCGTAGCGCGTCGCGAGACGCTCGAGAGCTTCGATGCTATCCGGAAAGGGTGGCCAGTCGGCCAGGCTGCGAGCCAGGATGTCTCGCTCCTCGGGCCGCGCCTCGAAGCCAAGTTTGCTCCCCAGCGCATCGAGGGTCTCGGCCAGGATCTGGCGATAGGACCGGTGACCGCGTCCCGCAGCGATGTCGCCGGAGATTCGCTCCGCCCAGTCCTCAGCCTCGGCGTACGCCTCCAGCAGACCCTGCTCCTCGATCACCACACCATGTCGAGCCAGGAGCGGCATCAGGGCGGACAGGATGCCACGTTCCCAATCGATCAGCGTGCCGTAGCAATCGCAGCTGAGATGACTGAACTGCGTGAAGTCCAACATGGAACCCACCGTACAAGAAAAGGCGGGCCTACGGGTCGAAGAAACCGCCTTCCACCCCTACTGAGCAAGAGGTTTTCGGTTCTTCACGGAAAACAAGGGGATCATCCTCCAGCCCACGGGTGATGTCCCTCTATTCCGAACGAGGCCCGTAGGCCCACAGGAATCGTTGTTCTAGGCGCTCTTCTTTGCGAAGGACTCCTCGTATTTCTTGACGGCCTTGAGAAGGTCGGTGGCAGTGACAATCCCGGTAAGCACACCCTTGTCCCCGATGAGGATGCGATGCACACCCCGTTCGAGCATCATGGCTGCGATCTGACCCGCGCTTGCCTCTTCCTCGGCCATGACCACTTCGAGGGTCATGATCTCCGATACCAATCTGTCCGATCCGTGGAAGTCCTCGGCGAGGTCATCCACTCCATAATCTTCTCCGTAGTCTCCCACGCGAAAGTAGCTGTGATTGCCTCCGCGTTCTTCTTCGGAGACCTCTCGTATGAGGTCTGTGTAGGAAGCCACTCCGATGACGTGTCCATCACTGCCGAGCACCGGTGCTCCGTGAATTCCCTCGTCATCGAGGAAGTTCGCGAAGTCGCGCAAGCTCATGTCGGCAGTCACAGTGCTGACATTGTCCTGCATCAGGTCGCGGGCTTTCAAAATCATTTCTCCTCCTGGGGCTGGTTGGCTGGTGGTCTCAGGGAATCGGAGATCATTCCCGGGACGAAGAGTATCATCGTCGATCGGACTCCATGCTTCCCTGGGCAATAGAAGGGGAATCATCTTAGGCTCATGTGCGTAGAATTCGATTCCCAAGCTGGCCTGAGATCCCTGCGAGTAGAGGTCACGAATCGTTCCAGCTAGACTTCTACCATGGCTGCCCACCCTCGTTCCCTCTCAGGACTCTCCAGGCTCGTTCTCATCAGTGCTGCAAGCCTCCTGATCCTGGGTCTGCTGACGCTGGGACTGGCCCTGCGCAATGCCGAGGCGTTCGCAAGAGAGGAGGCCCGGACCCGCGCGGTCCGCACGCTAGAGGCCCTCCGCGCCGATCTACGGTTGCCAAGCCTGTTGAATCTTCTGGGGGAATCAACGAGATTCCAGATTCTGGATGGCACGCTCATCGTACCGGAGGGAATCGCGTCCTTGGACGCCAGAACCCGGGATCAGGATACCGAGTTCCGCGAGGAGGCTCTGCGCAACCGGCTCGACCCCATCCAGAATCGACAGGGGCTGGACCGTGTCTTGACGGTCATCGAGGAGGAGCTGCAACAGCGGGAAGTTGTCGACGTCTCGACCCTGCTGCTCATGAACGAGGGGGCCTGGAGGGCGCAGAATGCCATCAGCGCGAACCCGGCGAGTGATCCTAGCCTGGTAGAGCGACGCGACAACTTCCTGCAAGGCTATGACACTGCACGCTTCAAGTACGAGGCAAGAACCACGAACAAGATACCCGTTCTCATCGATCGAAGCGCCTTCTTGCTTCGCGCGCGGGCAGGATGGCTGGCTCCCGATTGGTCACGGGAGCTGCTCGCGGCTCTCGCGCCGCGCGAAGGAGAGGCTCTGACGGATCGCGCCGCCGAGCTCTCCCCGGGGTCCTTCTCTCGTTCACAGTTCAAGAACACACTGCTGGCGATGCAGAAGCTCTGGGCGCAAAGGGCCTTGCTCGAACAGATTCGCAGCCGTGTCGGCTCCCTCCTGGGCCGCAAGAAGGCCTGGCACCGGATCGAAGGCTCCCAGATCCTCCTCTGGTATCCCGCTCCGGGATCGCAGCCGTCGGGGAAGGAGGAGGGGCAGGGAGCACTCGTGGACCAGGACCACTTGCTCGCGCGACTCCGCGCGGCCACGGGTGATGCGATGCGTGCCGCCGAAGCCGGGCTGTTGCCAATAGCCTGGTTGGGGACCCTGCTGCGTCAGGAAGAGGCGCCGAGTCATGGGCTTGCAGTCTGGGAGGGTCTCTGGCTGCTTCCAGAGAGTCCCACCAGCACGGGCTTCGGAGGTCAGCCGTGGTTTCTCGGATTACTCTTCGTGACCGTCTTCATCCTCCTGATCGTCGGGCTCTGGCAAATTCTCGGATCCATGAAGCGCGAGCGCGCCGCGATGGCACTGCGTTCGGAATTCCTGACCTCTGTCACCCATGAGCTCAAGACGCCGCTCTCCTCGATCCGCCTCTTCACCGAGATGCTTGCCGACGACCGAGTGGCCAGCGAAGAGAAGCGCTCGCAGTACCATCGTCTCCTCGCTGGGGAAGCCACGCGGCTCTCGGCCCTGGTCGAGAATGTGTTGGACCTGGGGCGCATGGAGCGTGGGGAGCGCAGCTACGACCTGCGCAGGGAGGACCTCATCGCCCTCGTCGATGAGGCGGTGGAGCTCTTTCGCCCCATCGCGCAAGCGCAGGGCATGACGATCCGATGTGCGGACACTCCAGGCGAAGCCCGGTTCGTGAACGCCGACCGGACAGCCCTCATGCAGGCGCTCCTCAACCTCTTCGAGAACGCCCGCAAGTACGCGAGCTCCGGTCGCCAGATCGACCTGCAATGGGAAGAAGGGGAGAACGGAGCCCGCCTGTGGATCTGCGACCAGGGTCCCGGCATTCCGCCGGCGGAGCGAGAGAGGGTCTTCGAGCGTTTCCGACGGGGCGAGAGCCAGAATGACGGAGCGATCCCGGGGGTGGGCTTGGGCCTCTACCTCGCCCGCCGTATCCTGCGGGCCCACGGCGGCGACCTCCAGATCGTGGATCCGCCACCGGACTCCAAGAGAGCCGAGCCCCAGGGAGCCTGCCTCCTGCTTCGCCTGCCTCTCGACCCGAACCCATCCACGAGCCCTGAAACGACATGAACCGACGCATCCTTCTCGTAGAAGACGACCTGGCTCTACGCACCGGGCTGGAGGACAGCCTGGTCCAGGAGGGATACACCGTGCAGTCCGCCGCCGAGGGGGTCAGCGGCCAGCGGCTCCTGCTCTCCGAACCTTTCGACCTGGCCATCCTGGATCTCATGATGCCGGGCAAAACGGGCTTCGAGATCCTCCGCGCCGCACGCGAAGCAGGGCTCGGCCTGCCCATCCTGCTGCTGACCGCGCGCGGCGACGAGAGCGACAAGGTACTAGGCCTCGAGCTCGGCGCCGACGACTACGTGACCAAGCCCTTCAGCCTTCGTGAACTACTGGCCCGCGTCCGCGCGATGCTACGCCGCGAAGAGCGCCACAGCCACGTCGAGCCTGTCGCACCCACGGAGAGCCTCTACCAGGTAGGTCCCTGCAAGATCGACCTCTTGGCCTTCGAACTCCGCCGTGATGGCCAGAGCCACGTCCTCTCGGTCAAGGAGGCGGCCATGCTGGAGCTCCTGCTCATGAACCGAGGCAAGGCCATCAGCCGGGACCGCTTCCTCACCGAGGTCTGGGGCACACAGGTCGTCGGCAACCGCACGATCGACACGCACATCCTGAACCTGCGCAAAAAGCTCGAGAAAGACCCCGCCGCCCCACAATACCTGCTCACAGTCCACGGCTACGGCTACCGCCTCTCCTGATAGCCTGAAGAAAAGGGACGGGTCCGTTTGCTACACGTCGGCGGCTCAGGGGCGCAGGGTCAGCACCACCAACTCTGGCGGACACAAGAAGCGCAAGCGCGGCGCCGTGCCGCGCTCCATCCCTACGCCCCTCGAGAGACAGAGGGTCGCATCGCCCATGCGATGCATACCGCCAGCGGCGATGGAGCGTGGCAGTGCGGAGAGCGTTACGGGCGGCCCGAACCAGGGTAGGACGACCTGACCGCCGTGCGTATGGCCGGCGACCGCCAAGACCTCGTGGGAGATGCCCCCCAGGAAGCCTCGCGTGAAGTCCGGCGAATGACCGAGCAGGATCGTCAGCCCATCGAACCCCTGTCTCGCGATGAAATACTCCGTATCCCAGGAGCAGCGCGGTCCCGGTGTCTCACGGGAGGAGGGACGCAGCAGCCCGAAGATCTGGAGGCGGCTCTCCTCCGGTAGCCTCGCCACCTCGTCCTCGAGGATGTGGACGCCGGTTCCGCGGAGCACGTCGCGTGCCCTCTCGACATCGCCGTCCACGGCATAGAAGCCATAGCGCGGCTTGTGCTTCAGACTGGCGAAGAGGGCCAGCAGTTTGGTGCGCTCCTCCTCGAAGCGCTCCGCATCGTAGGGGTAGAGCTGGATCCAATCGCCGGGCAGGAGAATCAGATCGGCCTTCTCCTCGTCCATGCGAGCGAA
>JAJRTL010000153.1 GCA_024278315.1 Planctomycetota bacterium
GATCAAATCCTACTTGATCGGCTTCCTTACGGGTTCGCCTTTCGAGGAGCCCTCAAGCGGTCCTGGCAGGGATCAGTGGCCCTCCAATGTGTTTGATGTCTTGGGAATCCCAATAAAACGATTGGCGCCTGTTCAGCCTTCACTCGCATCGGCCGGAACTTTGCGCGCTCAGGTGGCCCAGGCAACCGGCCTTCCCGCGGACGTTCAGGTGGTCCTCGGGTTGAACGACGGGGCAGCGGCAACTCTGGGCGCGGGCCTGATTCGCGTCGGACAAGGGATTGTCAGTCTTGGGACCAACGGGGTGGTCCGGGCGGTCGTGCCGCAAAGGATTGACGGTTCGCTCCTGCGTGCGCACTCCCTATTCTGCTATCCGTATGTGGATGATCTCTACATCACGGGCGGTATCACCAAATGTGGTGGAGACAGCCTCAGATGGTTCTTGGAAATCCTCTTTGATGCGTCAATCGCTACGGATGAAGGAGTGTTCACACTGGTGGAATCGCAGGCGGGGGAGAGTCCTCCAGGTGCTCGCGGGGTGATCTTCCTGCCCTACCTGGTTGGCAGAGGAACGCCGCACTCAACAGAAGATCCTGAGGGAGCGTTCTTCCACTTGGGCAGGCATCACAGGCGCGGCGACCTGTTGCGTGCTGTGATGGAAGGCGTGGGCTTCGCACTGCGCGATATCGCCGAAACCTTGGTCCAGCTGAACATCGAGATGCACGACTTGCGGTTGACGGGTGGAGGCAGCCGCAATACCGTCTGGCGTCAGATTGTGGCCGATATCATGGACAGGAAGCTTACCCGCATCGAGGCCGACAGTGTATTGGGGGTGGCGATCCTGGCCGCGGTGGCGGTGGGCTGTCATGGCAGTGTTGGCGAGGCTGTTGATGCCATGACCAAGCCTCTGGAGACCTTCAGCCCCGATCCCAATCGGGTGCGCCTATACGCCGAGCGCTATCTGTCGTTCCAAAGCTGCCAGCGGGCTGCATGCGGACCGACGGCAGGAAATGCGCTGATGCAGAAACCGGTGGGGTAGGATGTGGAAGACGTATCATATGCCTCCAACCCTGGAGCAGGCGTGCTCCCTGCTGGGTGAGTACGGTGAGGAGGCACGCATTATCGCCGGAGGGACAGACCTCGTGCTTGCCCTGCAAGATCGCAAGGTTCCCCTTGCCGCGGTCATTGACATCACCCGGATACCAGACCTGCGGATGATTGAGGTGCGGGGCGACAGGATCGTGATCGGAGCCGGGGTGACATTCTCGCACGTATTGCAGTCGGAATTGCTCGCCCATGATGCACCCCATTTGCTGCAAGCGGCGCGAACCATTGCAGGCCGCCAGATCCGCAACGTGGCAACAGTTGTGGGGAATATCGTGAATGCATCCCCCGCCGCTGATTCCGCGCCTGTGCTCTCTACCCTGCAGGCGATGATTCACATCTCGGACTCGGCTGGCCAAGCGCGCACGACGCCCCTGCAAGCATTCTTGCAAGATGTCCGCAAGGTCGATTTGGCGCCCGGAGAAATGGTGACGGCCATCAGCTTCCGGCGACCTGGCGACCATTGGCGGATGGCCTTTCGCAAAGTAGGCCTGCGGCGCTCCATGGCCATCGCTGTGGTTAATGCGGCAGTGATGCTCAAGGTTGAAGGGGGGCAGATCCGCGAGGCGCGCATAGCACTTGGATCGGTGGCGCCCACCGTGGTTAGAGCTGAGGAAGCGGAGGCCGAATTGAAGGGGCTTACAGAGGCAGGGGCTCTTGCGAGCGACGCGCCGCGGCTGGCGAGGAAGGCGGCAACTCCGATTGACGACTTTCGAGCCTCGGCGGCCTACCGTCTGGCTGTTGTGGCAGCTCTGGTGCGGTCACAGTTGCGAACTCTGCTCAATGGGCATGGGGAAGAGGCTCAATGACTGCCACGATCAGAATGACTGTGAACGGCAAGCCCGTTGTTCTGGATATCAATCCAGATGAAATGCTGGCCGACGTTCTGCGCGAGCGTTTGGGTCTCTTGGGAACAAAAATCGGTTGTCGGGAGGGAGAATGCGGCGCCTGCACCGTCTTGCTGGAGGGGCAACCGGTTGTTTCATGCCTGCTGCCTGCGCTGAAAGCGAATGATCGCAGCGTTGTGACGGTGGAGGGCCTGGGCCCCCCCCAGGACCCGCATCCTGTCCAAGAGAAGATGGCATTGATGGGCGCATCGCAATGCGGCTATTGCAGCCCGGGATTCGTGATGTCCGCTGCGGCCCTGCTGGACGAGAACGCGTCGCCCTCTGTGGAAGAGATAAAAGAGGCCATCACTGGCAATCTGTGCCGCTGCACCGGCTACGCAAAGATCATCCTGGCGATCCGGGAAGCCGCTCGCGCAAAATCTCACTGAAGGTTCACGTCCGCCTATGCGTCGGCCATCATGATGAACGGGCTCCCAGCCAAGGTCTGGCGGCGAGGCCAACTGCCTGCTTGCTGGAATGGCGCCCTCGATCTTGCAGGGCACTCCTATAAGCATCGGATGGA
>JAJRTL010000154.1 GCA_024278315.1 Planctomycetota bacterium
CACGAGAATGAGGTCCCCACTGCTGTGGACAGCCATCCCCAGGGGCGTACAGAAGGAAACCGACAGACCTCCATACTCGGAGCTGTAGGAGATGAAGGGCGATGATCGCGACTTGGTGTCGAG
The DNA here is from genome assembly GCA_024278315.1 of Planctomycetota bacterium. Lineage (GTDB taxonomy): Bacteria > Planctomycetota > UBA1135 > UBA1135 > JAJRTL01. The sequence goes on from JAJRTL010000154.1 coordinate 124, forward strand.
TAGGGCCAGATAGCCTCGTGGCGAGCCGTTCAGGCCACGCTGAAAGGCACCGCTCGAGGTTGGCAGCGTGTGCCACGTGCTGGAGGTCGAGACGAAGAAGGCGACACCCTTCGGATGGAGGGTCAGGGTGGCCCTGCTCGAGACGGACCCCTCCGAGAAATTACCACTGAGGATCCAGGAGCCATAGACGAGGACCGCCGGGCCCTTCTTCCTGGTGTCCCATTCAGCATAGTAGCAGTCGTAGCTTGCACCCCGACCCAAGACCTTGTTCTTGGTCGTGGGGAGGTCCGAAGAAGACGAGGTGAGCAGGACGTAGATCCGTCCTCGTGCATCCTGGACGTGGGAGAGGCCGTGTTCCTGTTTCGATCCCCCCAGGTAGGAGCCATGGACAAGTCCCTTGGCGCCGGAGAGTCTAGGGTCGACCTGGATCAGGAAGCCGGACCGCGCCCCAAGACGCTTGGCCTGCAGGGCTCCACTCGTAACGGGCAGGTCGGTGGACTCGGTGGTGCCGGTCAATGTCACGATCCCTTTGGGATCGACGCTCATCCCGTCCAGGCTCATCTCCTTTGCGCTCCCACCGATGAGACTGGCGTAACGGAGCGTCGTCTTGGTGGCGACGCTCCGTTCGAGCACCGCCAAGTAGGCGTCTTGGCGTGCGAACTTGGTTCGAAGCGCCCCGCTCGTCGTCGGGATCTGGCCTGAGGTGATCCCTGCGAAGTAGAGAAGGTTGTTCTTCTCATCCACATGGAAAGCTTTCCCCCACACGTGGTTCGGACTCATGAACACCGTGCCGTAGATCATGCGCGTCAGTTTCGCATCCAAGCGGAGGAGGAACGCATCATTGCCCCCCCGGACCTTCTTCGCCCAGGCGTTGGCCGTTGTCGGGAAGTAGGGGGACTCGGTCGTGCCTCCCACCCAGATCGAGCCATCCTTGGCTTCGTGCAGGAAGTTGGCCACATCCAGGGACCTGCCGCCAAGATAGGTCAGGGCGAGGAGGGTCTTGCCATCGCCCGAGAGCCTGGCCACGAAGGCATCTTGCTGGCCCCCGAGCTTGGCCTGAAACGCCTTGGCACTGGGCTTGAGGTTCGTGGACCAGGTACGACCTGCAACGATGATGTCCCCGTTGGAGGCGGCAAGAACGGTCTCGCATCGATCCACGCTCTTGCCCCCGAGAAAGGTCCCCCAGTATCGAGGTCGGCCTTGTGAAAGGGCCAGTCTGGCCAGGAGCAGCACTACAGGCACGGTTAGGGAGACGACGCATCCGAGAAGAGGGCTTGAACGACACGAGAGAGGCTCCTTTCCCTCCCACAGCGTCGTGCCCCGCACTTCGTTACAGATCTGGAAAAGAAATCCTCGGCTCCTCGGGGTCTCGGTGAGGGGAGGAGATCGCTGCCCTCCTGGGGTCGGCACAAGCGCTTCTATCCCTCATTGACCCCGACGATGATGGACGGTCCCTTGCCTGACCTGAATCCAGCCGTCGTGGGCGAGAATGCGGAGACACTGTCCAATGCATTCGACGTCTTGACTCATGCGTGCAACAGCTACCATCAGGTGACCGCATTCGTCTTCAACGTGGATATCAAGCCTACGGGAGGCTTCTTCTCCAATCAGGGCTTCAAACTGTCTGCAGGCGAGGACAAGTCGCCATCAAGAATGAGAGGGCAACGATCCCGGGAGAGACTCGAATTGAGTTCTCTGGACGTTACCAGGCCACTCTGGCCTATGCGGGGCATCATGAACCCCCTCACTTCTCGTTCCGCTTCTCCTCCTCGCTTCCGGGCTTCAGGCCATCTTCGAGCTCTCCTCAATCGCGAGTTTCGCGCCGAACGAAGCTCACGAAGTCCGATACGCGGATCACGACGGGGGGCGGGAGCCGGGATCAGGTCCTTCACGGCCTTGGACGCAGTTGCGAGTCGGTCGCAGATGTGCCCTCCATGGCTTCTCGCTCCACCACGGTCCACGGATCGACCTCTCTCGTCGTATCGTGGAGTTCTATTGGCATACAGGTCTCTCGGGGACACATCCTTGTTCGTAGGGAGTATATTCCTCTTCTGTTTTCAGCCTTGCGAGGATGCCTTGGGGCACCGGGGCCGCCTCGCGAACCCCCAGTCAATGGAGATGAACATGCGCCCATCCCTCGCTCTCTTCGCGCTGACTCTTGCGTTTGCTGCTCCCAGCGTCTCTGCGCAAGCGCCCATGGACGATGTCCTTTGGGTGTCTTCCCGCGGTTCAAAAACCCTGACCAAATACTCCCGATTCGGCGAGGTGCTTCAGACCGTCAATCTGGCGCGCACCCCTCGTCGTGTGCTCCGAGCACCTGACGGAAAGCTCTGGGTGATCGAGTTCATCTCGACCACTTTCTCGATCCACGATCGCAACGGGAAGCTCATCAAGAGCGTTACAGCAAAGAAGAGCGGTCGTCCGTATGGTCTGGCTTTCGACAAGCGAGGCTACGCCTACGTCACGAATACAACTTCGAATGCCGTTGACGAGTACAAGCCAGATGGCACCTTTGTCCGCTCAGTCGTGGTCCCGGCAAATCCGCTGGGTATCGCCATCGACTATTCGACGATCAAGAGCATGGGCAACATCTGGATCGCCCATCGCAACAAGCCCGGCCAGGTTACTAAGATTCCGATCTCGACCTTCAAGCCCACGACTTTCACTCTTCCGAGTACGGCGGCGATCATGCCGACCACTGTAGTTTGTACCTACGAGGGCATCGCCAAGGACAGCAACGTGTTCATCGGTGGTGACCGATCTGACAAGCTCTGGAAGATCGATCAGAAGGGCAAGTTCACGGGACCGATCACCACGGCCGTGGGCTACAACTATTGCGCGGGTATGGCGATCGATCGCAAGAACCGCCTCTGGACTGTGGGGCGGCCCGGGGTGGTCGCGATCATCGACACGGCGACCAACAAGACCATCAAGACATTCAATGCTGCGCCAGCCAACAAGGACTGTGGGGGCGTCGTGATGGACAGCATCGGTCGAGCCTGGATCATGGACCGCGGGTGGAGCACTGCGGGCACGTTCCAGCGATACGATGACCAGGGCAAGATGGAACTTGGTGCGCCGGCTGGCGCGAATATCTATGGCATGGTCGATGCGGCTGGGTTCGCTTATGCCTATGTCGTCAATCCTTTCGGCGACGAGGACAAGGATCGCGTAGTCAACTTTGTCGAGATCATGGCCGGAACGAGCCCGTACGATCCCCTTTCGACTCCTGCTCTGAGTTTTGACACGCGTGGCATCTCACGCGTGGGCTCGACGCCCTATCTCGATGCTGTCAGTTCGAGCAAGGGCACCATGGTCGTGCTCTTCTCTGCGGGAACCGGGTCTCCACTGAGCGTGCCCGCCTTCAAGGGACAGTTCCTCCTCGATCTGAAAACCCTGTTCTACACCGTAGCCATGCCGAGCCCTGGCAAGCTCAACCTGCCGATTCCAGCAAATCCCGCGCTTGCCGGGATCAGCTATCAGCTGCAAGGCCTCTTCGTGAGTGGTACGCCACAGTTCACGAACACGTCGGGCATCTACATCAGCAAGTGAGAGGTCGGTAAGGGATCCGTGCTCAGCCGTACGGTGGGTTGCAATGACGACTGGGGCGCGTGTTCAAGCGCCCCAGGTTCGTCGCAATGCATTGAGCTTCCGTTTACTCCGGGAGAGTTGGGATGTAGCTCATGAGCACGGAGTCCGACCTTTCGAGAGCTTGGTCGCGTAGTGGGAGTGCCGCGGATCGGTAGGTTGCATCGGCCAGCAACCTCTCACGGTCAGTCAGTGATGCCCATTCGATGAGTCTTTGATGCGTATCGAGTGGGCGTATCGTCTTGCCAGAGTGGGATTTCTTGCCATCGACAGCCGTGTCCATGTCCAGGAGCGTCAGTGGATAGGCGCCGCCGTATTGGCGCAGGACCTGCGTCAGAACCTGGTGATAGTGGTGCATCGTGGCGCGCGCGCTGTAGCTCTCTTGTAGCGTGAAGCGTGCGAACTCGTAGACCTTGCTTGATTTCAGTTCGAGGAAACTGCTCTCCGAAATGCTGAAGCTCGCGGGGCGGTGAGCGTTCACGGGCCACTCGAGCAGATGGGCCCAAGCAGCGCTGGGTCCTGGCGACGTGGCCTGCAAGATGCGGAAGGTCGCGAGCCGGCGCGCTCCCAGGGACTCTTCTGGGGGCGCGGTTGTGCGGTGGGGGGCATCTTGGTCGTCTGCTTCTCCATCCCCTTGGTCGGGGACGAAGACCCATTCGTAGCGCTTGTCCATGGACAGTCGCACGCGGACACTGTCTCGCGCGCCTCGTGGCTTCGAAACGAAGAGCACTTGTGCCCCCTTCTCGTTGGTCGTCCGTTTCTTCTCCATGCACCCGGTTCCTGCACAGGACATCAACAAGGGGATCGCTATGAGGAACAGGCCCAAGAAGGTGGCGGCCAATGCGTGACGCACTTTTGAGGGGAGGAAGCGGCTCTCGGGGAGGGTCATGATCATTGCCTGTGAGATGGGTTTGTTCAGCGCACGAGTGGGACGAAGTCGGCCATGCCGAAGGTCTCAAGACCCTGGCGAGTGTAGGGGAGGGCGGCTTGGTTGCCTTCTTGGACGAAGGTGACGTCACCGCCGACCGCGACGCGCATCGGGCGCGCGTTGGGTTCGCTCTCGATGAGCTCGATGATCGCATCCACGACTTCTTGTGGCTTGCCACCACCGGTCGCAAAATACTCGCCCAGCGACTGCTGCCACATCTGGACCGTGTTGGCGAGAGGTCCGTAGGCTGCCGCGACCTCCTTGTTGTCGGGTTCGGTCAGCTGATTGACGATCTCGGTCTCGAACGCCCCTGGTTCCACAAGCACCGAGTCCACACCGAAGAGCGAGCCCTCATAGCGGAGGGATTCGCTGATGGCCTCGAGTGCATACTTGGTGGCGCTGTAGATGCCGGTACCGGGGAAGGATGCGCGCCCCAGTCCGCTGCTGAGGTGGATCATGAGACCCTTGCCCTGCTGACGCATGGCCGGCAGAACAGCGCGCGCCATGGCAGCAGCGCCGAAGAAGTTGACTTCGAACTGCGCTCGCAACTGCGCATCGGAGAAGGCCTCGAAGGGGCCGAAGTAGCCCCGGCCAGCGTTGTTGATCAGCACATCGATCGAGCCCGCGAGTTCGAGGCCCTGGGCAACGCCACGCTGGATCGAGTCCTGATCCGTGACGTCGATGTCGAGGACGTGAACCTCCCGGCCCTGCTGGGCAGCGAAGCCCTCGAGCGCCTGGGCGGCCTCCTGATTGCGTCCCTTGGGCTGACGCATCGAGGCCAATACCTTGTAACCTTTTGTCAGTAAATCCTTTGTGGTGAGGTTGCCGAAGCCTGTGCTGGCGCCGGTGATGAGAACGGTTTGGGTCTGTGGGCTGGTCATGTCTGGATCTTCCTGTGAGTTTCGGGTCCTGTCGGTATCCAACCGGTCGGTTGGCAACTTGGTCATGGATTTCTATACGACCGTTTGGAAATCTGCAAGCCTCGATCTACAATCTTTTTTCGCCCGTGCTGCCGGGCCCCGCCCTGCGCCACGGACTGGCGCTTCAGACCCGACTGCCACACATGGGACGCAAGAAGAGCTACGATCGAAAGGAGGCTGCCGAGCTTGCGCTTCATGCCTTCTGGGAGAAGGGTTACCAGCAGACCTCTCTCAGGGATCTGGAGCAGGCCACCGGGGTCAACCGCTATGGGCTCTACGACAGCTTCCGCGACAAGGAGGGGCTGTTCCGTGAATGCATCGAGCAGTACGCGGCACAGGGCGCCGACAGGCTCGACGAGATGTCGCGCCAGGGCATGGACGGCCTGCTCTCGATGATCGGGCGCTTCGCGGATCCAGCGGACGACGACAAGGGCTGCCAGCACGGCTGTCTCATCGTCACCTCGCTCCTCGAGCGCGATCACTTCTCCCTCGATATCCGTCAGCGTCTCGACAAGCACATTGCTACACTGCTCGGCCACATTCGCGAGATCCTCACCGCTGAGCAACAGGACGGCCACCTGCTCCCTCACCTCGAGATCGACGAGTGCGTCGAGTTCGTCCACCTCTTTCTCGTCGGCCTGCCCACGATGAGCCGCCTCTCCTCGGACCGCAGCGGCATGCAACTCGCCGCCAAAGCCGCTCTGCGCGTCCTCGAGTCCTGGCGCTGCTGATCCTGAGTCTGGCTTGCCATGCACGGCAAGCCAGCGAGCCTTGGTCCACCCTCCTTGCTGTAGCCTCTTCTCCCTTGCCTTGCCCTGGCTCCGTCAAGGAAAGCGTAGTGGGGTTTCACTCGAATGCGCCGCTGAGAGCTCCTTGAAGAATGGCTGGATCGCGCCATCCATGAGTCTAAGTTCTTGGGCACTTGCACGCGCTCATTGGCGAGAATCCGGAGGAGTGACCTCGTGAGCATCCTGAGGAGGGGACCGTTTGCGCTGATCATCGTGCTGGCCCTGGTCTTGTCGGGTACGGGCTGCTTTCAACGATGGTTTCACCTGACTCCGGCAGAGGAGATTGCCCTCGGCATCCTCTTCGTGGCAGCCATACTCTGGGTCAGCGAGCTGGTTCCGCTCTTCGTAACCAGCCTGATCATCCTCTTGCTCGAACTCGTCTGGCTCATGCCAAGCATTCTGGAGACAGGGGGTAGCGTGACTTCGCGCGACTTCATGTCCCCGTTCTTCTCCAATATCATCCTCCTGTTCATGGGGGGATTCGTGCTGTCGATCCTCCTGCATCGGTATGGCATCGATCTGCGCATCGCTCGAGTGATCACCTCCAAGACGAAGGGTGATCCTGCCAAGCTCTTAGTGGGAGTCATGCTCGTCTCGGCAGTGCTCTCGATGTGGATGAGCAACACCGCGACGACGGCCATGATGTTCGCCATCATGCTCCCGCTGATCCAGCAGATCCCAGCTGAGAATCGCTTCGCCAAAGCCTTGGCCCTGGCCATTCCCTTTGCTTGCAACCTGGGGGGCATGGGCACACCGATCGGGAGCCCACCCAATGCGATCGCATTGGGTCATTTGAGCAAGGTCGGCATCGAGATCTCCTTCGCCACCTGGATGATGCTGACTCTGCCCTTCCTGCTCCTGCTGCTCGCGGTGCTCTGGCAGATCCTGTCGAGGCTCTATCCCGCGGGAGATTTTCGTTTCAAGATCACGGAGCAGCGGCAGACGCCCATGCAGCGGAAGGACTGGCTCGTCGTGGTGATCTTTCTGGTTACTTGCATTACATGGCTGACCACCAAATACCACGGACTTGCAACGGGAACCGTGAGCCTGATCCTCCTGATCATCGTGTTTGGGTCCAGGATCCTGACACAGGAGGACTTCCGTGGGATGTCATGGGACGTCCTCTTCATGATTGGTGGCGGGTTGGCCCTGGGCGTTGGACTCAAGGCCAGCGGTCTGACCAATGAGATCGTTGGTTGGCTCCCGGCCAAGGCTTCGTTCACGACTCTCCTCCTGACCTTCGCTATCATCGCAGGCCTGATGACGACCTTCATGAGCAACTCGGCGACTGCAAACCTCATCGTCCCGATTGCAGTCTCCCTGGGCGGGGAGATTGGAGTCATTGCGATGGGGATCACAATCATGTGTTCGTCGGCCATGGCGCTTCCTGTGAGCACACCACCCAATGCGATCGCCTTCGGATCTGGTCTCTTGAAGTCGAGAGATATGATCCTGGTGGGGGGGATGGTCAGTCTCGTCGCACTTCTACTCGTTGGTGTTCTTGGCAAGCCCTACTGGGCACTCTTTGGCTTCTGATCCGTCGAGGAGAATGACATGGAAGTCCACCGTCAAACCTGTCAGGCATGTGGCTGCCGCCAGATGAGGAATCTCCTCTATCGCGAAACGGGTCAGAAGGACAAGGTCTTCGTGCAGTGCACCAGCTGCGATGCCCTGGTGGCGCGCTATGTCTTGGCGCAACGCGGCTACTACCATCACGGTAGGGGGTTCGAGTCCTACCTTCGCAGCCTGAATCGTGGGGGGCACTTCGAGAGCGCCAAGGAGCTGAAGAATGACTTCGAGGAAGTCAGCGAGAATAGCCAGGAGGAGTTCCAACGTGTGATGGACCTGCTCGAGAAGGAAGGCAAGCGGCCTGATTCATGAAGCTTTGCGCTTTGCGCGGGTCGGATCAGTGCTCGGGGGCGGAGTCGATGTCGATGGCGGCTCCTGCGCCTTCGGGCTCGCGGATGCTCTCGATCATGAGTTGGGTAGAGCGGGAGGGGCCGCGGCAGAAGGGTGTAAGGGTGAGGGCGACGCCAAAGTTGAGGAGCATGCCGATGACGCCGATGCCCTGTGGGCTGATGCCGAAGCACCAGTTGGACATGCCGCCATACACGCTGCCGATGATGTAGAAGGCTGTGAACCCGATGCCTGCGATCATCCCCAGGGTTGCGGGCACGGTGCCCACGCGCTTGGAGAAAATCCCGAGCACGATGACCGGAAAGAAGCTCGCTGCTGCCAGGCCGAAGGCGAAGGCCACGACCTGCGAGACGAATCCGGGCGGGAAGATCCCGAAGAGTCCCGCAATCACGACGGCGAAGCCAATGACGATGCGGCCGACGAGGAGTCGTCGCGCCTCGCTCGCCTCTGGATCCAGGATGCGGTAGTAGAAGTCGTGGGCGACGCTCGAAGAGATCACGAGCAGCAGGCCGGAGGCTGTGGAGAGCGCAGCCGCCAGGCCGCCTGCGGCCACCAGCGCGATGATCCAATTCATGAGCTCGGCCATCTCGGGCGTGGCGAGCACGATGATGTCTCGGTCGGGGCCCGTGTAGCCGAGCTCGCGCAGCTCGGGGCGACCATCTGTGCCTTCACGGCCGGACGTGCTGAGCCACTTCTGATGTTCGACGCGCAGGTTCGTAAGCGCGCCTGCGTCGAGTTTGCCCCGACGGAAGAGCTCGTTCTCCTGGGCTTGCTTGCCGCCATGGTATTCGATGATGCCATCCCCGTCGTCCAGCCAGAGGATGAGCCCGGTCTTCTCCCAGTTCTGGAACCATTGCGGCAGGTCTGCGGGGCTGCTGACCTGTCTGCCGTGCAGGCTGCTGATCATGAAGTAGCGCGCGAACGCGGCTGTGGCGGGCGCGGTCAGGTAGAGCATGGAGATGAACAGGAGGGCCCAGAATCCGCTCCACCGCGCGGCCTTGACGGTCCTCACGGTGTAGAAACGCACGATCACATGCGGCAGGCCGGCCGTGCCCACCATGAGTGCGAGCGTCGTGCAGAATACGTTGAGCTTGTCCCACTTGCCGGTGAAGGGCTGGGTGTAACGCGCAAAGCCAAGGTCCACGTGGATCTGGTCGAGCTTTGCCAGGAGTGGGAGTCCCTCGTCCAGGAGATGGCTGCCCATGCCGACCTGTGGGATCGTCTCACCGGTCAGCTTGATGCTGATTGCGATCGCCGGGATCAGGAAGGCCGTGATCAGCACCCAGTACTGGGCCACTTGTGTCCACGTGATGCCCTTCATGCCACCGAGCGTTGCATACACGAATACGATGGCCATGCCGATCATGACGCCGACGTTGATGTCGACTTCGAGGAAGCGGGAGAAGACGATCCCGACGCCTCGCATCTGTCCGGCAACGTATGTGAAGCTGATGAACAGCGCGCAGACAACGGCCACCAGGCGGGCGAAGTTGGATTCGAATCGATCACCGACGAAGTCGGGCACCGTGAAGTGACCAAACTTGCGCAGGTAGGGGGCGAGCAGCAGTGCGAGCAGCACGTAGCCGCCGGTCCAACCCATGAGGTACATGCCCCCGGCATAGCCCATGAACGAGATCAGACCCGCCATGGAGATGAAGGAGGCCGCGCTCATCCAGTCGGCCGCCGTGGCCATGCCGTTGGCAGCCGCGGGCACACCCTGACCGGCCACGTAGAATCCCTTGGTGTCGCGCACGCGCGAGATCCACGCGATCGTGAGATACAACGTGAACGTGATCCCCACGAAGAGGAAGGTCCAGGACTGGATCGTCATGCCTCAGCCTCGGGATCGCCGCCTGGCTGGGAGCCAGGCAGGGAGCCAGGTTCTGGCGGCGTGCGCCCGTTGACTTCGCCTTGTCGGCGTAGGTCCTGTAGCTCTCGATGATGCTTGGCATCGAGCCGGTTCAGCAGCAGCGCATAGACGAGGACCAGCATGACGAAGACCAGGATGCTCCCCTGCTGGGCAAACCAGAACCCCAAAGGGATGCCACCGATGGCGAAGCGGTTCAGAAAGTCTGCAAACAGGATGCCACAGCCGAGTCCAGCAATCGCCCAGATCAGGAGCAGCACGCCCATGATCCGCACATTGGAACGCCAATACCGATCGATGCACGCCTTCACCCGAGGATCCCGGACATCAGGTTGGTCCTTCTTGGCTGAACGCTGGGCGGGCTCCGTCATGCCGCGATCCTAGCTCCTGCCCGGAATGGGGACAGGCCCCTTTTCATGCACATCGAACGATGTGCATGAAAAGGGGCCTGTCCCCATTCCGAGCGTGTGGATCTGAGCTGCATGTGGCGTGACCTTGATGCTACGGCAAGGCAGGGGAGGGAGTCTGCCGACTTGCACAATAATGACGTCGCGACCATCCCGTAGGTCTGCCCATGCTACGCTGGATCTGTCCAGCCTGTCACGGAGGAATCGTGAGGCTCAAAGCCATCGGTCTAGTGTCGTTTCTATGGATCTGTATCCCGGCTCTTGGGGCCCAGTGCACCAAGCCTCTTGTGCCGGCGCGGGGCTTCGCGACGACCGCGATCGTGGACCAGGCGCTGACTTTGAGCGATGGCTACAAGACCTTCCTCAACCTGACCTGGCCCAAAGCGCCGACGCCCAAGTGCGGCTGGCCGCTCGTGGTCTTCGTGCATGGCTATGGCGGGCGGCGCACGGTGCGCAGCGACATCGCTCGCTGGGGCTTCGCCGTTGCCGCCTACGATGTCCGTGGGCAGGGCAAGGCCCGGACCGTCAACCCCAAGACCATGGGCATGACCTTCTACGGTGCAACGGAGAAGTATGACCTGGCGGATGTCATCGCCTGGACGCGCAAAAAGTGGCCCAAGCTCATCGATCCCGGCAAGCTGGCCGTGACCGGGGGGAGTCAGGGCGGCATCCACTCGTGGTTCGCCGCCGCCTATTCGGGACGAAAGCTCACGATCACCGGAAGAGGAACGATCACCTTTCCCAAGGTGGACTGTGTCGTGGCGCAGAACTTCATTCCGGATGTGATCGACCATACCTTGAGGGGAGACACGCTGTTCAGCGTGGATGCCGTCAATCGCGCATTGGGTACCAAGGGCAATGCCCAGTTGGATCCGGGGTTCATCAGCCGGCTCAAGAGCGCTTTCCTCAAGCAGGATCCCCTGGGATATGCGAGGTATCTGCGCACGGATCCCGGTCGTGAGGTCACGTCCCTTCTCGCGACGACCAAAGTGCCGATCCAATGTACGCACGCCTGGTTGGATGGGATCCAGAACACGCATGCCTTCTTCCCCACGCTCACCAAGATCCCGGGGACGACGCCTCTTGTCGTGATGTTCTCCACGATCGGTCACGGAAGTCCCAGCAACAACTACGAGGCTCAGTGGCGCAATGAGCAGCGAATCCGCTGGTTCGACCGTTTTCTCTGGGGCAAGAGCAATGGAGTGGACAAGGAAGCCCGCTATCAGATGGCCACGATGCCCCTCGACCAGAGCTACTTGCGCAACCGCACCTCGCTCTGGAACCACCGTCATGACGATCGCTACCCAGCTACCGACGTCAAGAATGAGCGGCTCTGGCTTTCCTCGAAGGGGGCGCTCGAGCTCAAGGAACCTGCCCCAGGAAGCGATACGACCATCACGCACAAGGTCAAGTCGGGCTACACGCCGATCTTCTACGCCGCCAGTCAGGCCAACCGTTCCACAACGGCCATCCTCGCCAACATCCCGCTGTCCCAGCGCGTCTTCAAGATGGCTCCTCTGGTCAAGGATGCCGAGGTGGGGGGCACTCCCCGCGTCTCCCTGCGTGTGGTGCCCGACGCTGTGCGCTTCACGATCATGGCCTTGCTGCGAGTTAGGATCCTCGGTCAGACCCAGACCACGATGATCTCCACATGGGCCAGCGGAGTGCTCGGCGCCAAGAAGGGCGTGGCGCAACGACTCGAGTTCGACCTCGCACCTGCCTTCTGCATCCTCCCCAAGGGCAGTGTGCTCGAACTCGTCATCAGCAACCACTGGCTGCGCGAAGCACCGATGTCGCGCTTCATC
>JAJRTL010000155.1 GCA_024278315.1 Planctomycetota bacterium
CCACCACACCCACACCCACACAACCAAAACCGTCAACCTTTCTCGAACAACACATTGTGTTCCCCACGACGCGTGGCCCAGCCCCCCTGCGGATCCACCATCGCATAGTGCCGCAACTGGATCTCCCGCTGAAGCAGATCGTACTCCTCCTGCCAATGTTCATCCGGATGAGCCCATTCGTGCATGTAGACAACCTCGACAACCTTGGCCTGGATGATCTCCTTGGTGCAACCGAAGCAGGGACGTGAAGTCGTGTAGAGCGTGGCACCACCCACAGAAATTCCAAAGCGCGCGGCGGCGAGGAGAGCGTTCTGCTCGGCGTGGACGCAGATGCAGAGGTCGTAACCCGAACCACTGGGAAAGTCCTTGGTCGCACAGCGCTTGCAACCACCATCCAGACAGTTGGTCATGCCCGAGGGTGTCCCATTGTAGCCGGTCGACACGATCCGGTTGCCCTGGACAATCAGGGCCCCGACCCTCGTGCCCTTGCAGTTGGCTCGCTCCCGGACCGCAACTGCGATTCCCATGTAGTAGTGATCCATAGAGGGAGGCGTATTGGGTTCGTTCATCATGCGAACAACCTAGCGTGACGCCCCACGCAGCTCCAATCTCATTGGCCTTGGATCGAAATCCGATCACGCTGCCGGAGGCTCTTCCTCCGGAATGGGGCAAGGCCTACACCATGAATCCCCAGCCGTCCTCTCGGCAGCCATTCTTGTGGGCCAGATCAGCCAACTGGGACTCGATGCTCGTGATGTCCTGATGCGTCGGCACCATCATGCGGATGCAGATCACATCCCAATCGGTCTTGCCCTCTGCGAGTGCCTCTTCGTCTGGATCATAGACCTCCACCGTAAACCCAAGTGCGTGGGCCTGTTCGGCGAAGGTCTCCGCCAGCTTCTGATCGGGTGCCAGATGGGCGAACTCGACGCTGTGCTCGGCGGTGAGATCCACACCCGCTTCTGCCATCTGCCGGAGGACCTCACCATTGTCATCATCTGGAAACATCAATCACCTACCTGTAGCTGGGGCATCCTGCGTCGATGCCAGTGTCGCCCTACCGACATCGACCGAGGGCGCGAGTGTACCGCGGGGAGGGCTAGTAGACAAAGAGTGCGACGATGAGCGTGGTAAGGACGGCGCCGATGATGTTGAGGACGAAGCCCTCGCGGACCATCTCTCGGATTTCGATGCGACCGGTGCCGTACATGATGGCGTTGGGCGCCGTCGCCACCGGGAGCATGAAGGCGAAGCTGGCCGAGAGGACTGCGGGGATCATGAGGACGCGGGGGTCCATGTGGGCTGCGGCAGCCGCGTAGCCCAGAATGGGAAGGAGGAGAATCGTCGTCGCCGTATTGCTCGTGACCTCGGTCAGGAAGGTCACGCTGATCGCGACCGCAAAGGTCAGCGGGATGAAGGACCAGTGGCTGATGCCCTCGAGCGCGCCGCCGATGGCGTTGGACAGGCCTGATTCCTTGAATCCGGCGGCGAGACAGATACCGCCCGCGAACAGGATCAGGAGACCCCAGGGGATTTTCTCTGCGTCCTTCCAGGTCAAGAGTTTGCTGCCCTTACCGTCGGGAATGAGGAACAGGAGAGACGCGCCGAAGAGCGCAATCGTGTCATCGCCGACATGGCCCGGACCCAATCCGACCCAGGCCTGCCAGCCCCCGAAGGGATGGGAACGTAGACACCAGAGCAAGGCCGTCAGCGAGAACACGGCCAACACGCGTCTCTCCGCGATGCTCCATGCCGGAAGTCGTGGGAGTTCGGGGAGTTGCCCACTCCCCAGACCACGCGTCAACCAGAACCATGCCACCGGCAAGAAGACGAAGACGATCGGCAGGCCAAAGCTCATCCACTCGAGGAAGTCGGTTTCGATGCCGGTCTGAGCTTTGTACTCGGAGATGTAGAAGGCGTTGGGTGGAGTGCCAATGGGAGTGCCCAGTCCCCCGATGCTGGCTGCATAGGCGATCCCCAGGATGAGGGGGACGCGTAGCTTGCCATCGCGATCCTGGTCGAGCACGGCCATGGCTACCGGAAGGAGCACCAGGACCGTAGCGGTGTTGGAGATCCACATCGAGCAGGCTGCCGTGGCCACCATGAAACCGAGCACGAGCCCCTTGCGTCCGTATCGGCCAAAGGCCTGGACGAGGCTGAAGGCAATGCGACGATGGAGAAGGCTGCGCTCGACGCCCTTGGAGAGGATGAACCCACCCAGGAGCAAGAGGATCATGAAGTGGCCCAGACTCGCAGCGGCTTGCCTGTTGGAGAGAATCCCGAAGGCCGGTAGGAGGACGAAGGGCAGGATCGACGTCGCCGGTATGGGAATCGGTTCGAATATCCACCAGCCTGCGATCAATCCACCGATGGCCGCCGTGATCTGCGCCGGTGGATCGAGCCCAGCCAGGCGCGCTGCTGTCAAGGCCAGAGCCGCGAGCACCAGGCCGATGAGGACTCCGCGCGTGAACTTGTTCACTTCTGGATCTCGGGTCCCAGGATCGGTCCGTCGGCAATGCGACTGTGGAAGAACCTCCCGCCAGAACGCTCGTAACGGATCAAGCGACGGGCAGGCAGGGCTTGGTCATCGATGTGGAGCCCAAAGAGCGGGAGGACATCCATCGCGAGTTTCTCGGGAAGCACACGATGGGCTCGGACGTCCAAGAGAAAGAACTTGAGCGTCTTGATATCCGCCCCAAGCGTCAGGCTCAGGGGGCTGACGCGTTCACGAAAACCGAGGATACCGGCTTCGAGAAACCCCTGATGCTCGACTCGAGCCGCTTCGTCTCCGGCAGCAGCCAAGGCACCCAGCAACTCCACACGGAGCCCGAGCGTGGGGTCGACGGACAACGCGCGCACTTTCTGTTGCACGGCAGCATCCCCCACCTTGCCCAGTGGAAAGAGCTCCATCTTGGGCCTCTTCTTCCAATCCCAAGTCTCGAGAAAGGACCGCAGGGCCTCCACAGCATGTCCCCTCTTCAAGTGTTCATAGATCGGAGCGGCGCGCTTGGGACCCAAGTCCTCCATATCCTCTGCAGCAGGAAAGCCCAACCCTGGAGGGAGGCCCGCAAAGACAGCCAGCCCCTGATAGATGCCACTCACATCATCTCCCACCTCACCTCCTGTCGCAGGCGCTCTGGAGAGGAGTTGCAGAAGGAACTCATCCACACCCGGCGACCGGGTCCGGGCGAGAACAACGAAACCTGGAAAGAAGGTGGGGACAGGGCCACCCTCGAGTGACTCCCGCCACATATCCACGACTTCGAGATCCCCCATATCCAAGCGCCGAGCCATCCAGAACCAACGTGCCGCCGGATCCCCTTGCTCAGCAGCTTCTCTCATCCGGATGCGGAGCACTTCTGCGTCGACAATCTCGGCAAGCGTCAGGAGGTCCATGAGGCGTCCACGCTGTTCAATAACTCGAAACAACTGTGGAAAGTCCGGATGATCCAGGACCATTCGTGCCAGGTCCGCCGTCCTGCAGCCGGGTATCGATGTCACGATGGCGGTCAGGCGGGCCAGGTCCATGCCGGACCCAACGACCTTGGGATGCAGAGCATCTCCGATCGCCAGCCCCCTCGGATCGACGAGGCCTTCTGTCGCCCGCTCCTCGAGTTGTTCCACGAGCTGCAGGGCCCGTTCGAACTCCACTGGATCCGGCCCCAGGAACATCTCGACGATCCGACCAATTCCCTTCTCGCGAACGACATCCAGCCAGAGCGAGAGACTCTCGACATCCTCCATCTTCAGAAGAGTGGCCAGAGCCTCGCCATCTCCTCGGCGAGCCAGGGCTGCCAGAGCCACAAGGGAGAGCTGCCCACCTCGAGAGTCGTGGTCGACCAGCTTCTTCAGCTCGGCAAGACTCTTGGCGTCACTCTCGAAGCCCAAGCCCCGCACGCGAGTCAGCTCGGAGTCCGCGACACCATCGCTGCCAGCCTCCGGAATGAGGCCAGGTGCCAGCTTGCGGACCTTCTCGATCTCTTCGGTTCCCAGAAAAGCCAGGCGCTCACCCACCTGCTTCCGCGAGTATCTCTTGTCCGCAAGCCCTTGCACGAGCGCCTTGGCCACTGCTCGGCACTCGGCCAGCGTGCAACTGTCGAAGACGGCTGTGAGCGGATCCAGATCCCGAGCCTCTGGGCGGGGCCCACCTCCCGCTCCGGCAACAACCGGAGCTTCCTTCTCCCCGCAGGCCACGGCGATCACGAACAGGGGAGTCAGCAGGCAGTATCGCAGGGGCATCATGCGGACAAGCATACGCCAGCCCCGGGTGGCAAAAAGGGGCTTGTAGCGAGACATCCCGGACAAGGTCCTAGCCCTGCCCTTGCCCCACAAATCTTCCTGGACAACAACAAGCGGGTCAGGTCACGAGGGTCCGCTGCATTGGGCTGCGGTAAGCTGAGCTGCGCCCGGTTCGGTTCATGCTCGGGATCAGGGCAGATCCAGCTACCCC
>JAJRTL010000156.1 GCA_024278315.1 Planctomycetota bacterium
GCGAGATCCATGACGGGCGAGAGTAGCGAGGTCTTGCCCCTGTCCACGTCGTACTGCCCGACGCTGCTCCCCGCGCGCGCATCGGTGACCCAACAGCGCGTGCCCGCACCGGGTGTGTGGTCCGCCCCAGGTTGGTAGGTCTTGCCGCCATAGGTCGTGGCTTGGGGGACCCCTCGGCCGAACCTGCCTGTCGATGCTGTATCCGATGTGGATCGTGCAAATCCATGATCCCGCTCGAAGTCCTCGCGGATCACCACGGACCGCGGTTTGAGCGGCACGAGGAGACTTCGTCGTTCCACGATGCCTTCATGCAGGAAGCGCAGCTCCAGGCGCGCGATCGGGGTGGACACAGTCTTGGCTACTGAGAAAGTCAGCGCCGGGCTCGCGCTCTTGCTGAATCGCGCCAGCCTGCCGAAGTCGTGACCGCCCTTGCCCACAGTGACGCCGGTGGTGAGGCTTACCATCTGCAGGATGACATTCTGCGCGGGTGCTGCGGCACCGAAGTTGCGCACAGACACGACCACCTGTCCGGTTTCGCCAGGCTCGACGACCCCATTGTTGTTGCTTCCTGGAGCCTCGCTGATCTGCGCGCCGTCCATGACCAGCGCTGGGCCCGCAGCCATGGCGAAGGTCCGGAACATGTGCTGATGTCGATCGGCGATGCGGACCTGGTTGGCGGGGTTGGGCCAGAAGCCCCCCTCCGCCGAGGTCCCGAGCTCCGGTGTGTAGGCGAACATCTTGTGCCCGAAGTGATAGTGGTCCAGCGCCGTGCCCGAAGCGTTGTAGAGCAAGATGCTCGCCGGCCCCGCCTTCATGCCCGTCACTTTCACGGCTTCGGCATCCAGCACCCTGTAGTCCGCGACGTTGGCAGGTTCCGCCCGCTTGTAGCCCACGGGCCTCAGGAGCACCTCGGTGTAGGTGTGGCAGGTGTTGCCGACGACGAAGTTGCGTGTCTTGATGAAGTTCTCGAGCGCAAGGGTCTCGGGCTCACTCAGGGCTTTCGTGCCCCAGTAGGTGCTGGAAGTCTGCGAGGAGCTGCCTCCCCCTGCGACGCCCCATCCCGTGGGCCAGTTGCGATTGAGATCGACCCCGTAGCTGCCGAGGGAATTTTTGCGTCGGTTCTTGCGCCACATGCCGCCGCCAGCCGGTCGGATCTTGCGGTTGTATTCGTATCCATCGGGATTGACGCAGGGCACGAAGAACATCTCGCGTCGATCCACCAGGTAGGTGGCCTGTGGGTCCTTGCCGTAGTTGCTGAGGAGCCAGTCCATGAACAGCAGCGTCGTCGTCATGCCCAGTGGCTCGCGCGCATGATGAACGGCATCGTAGAGGACCTCGGGTTCCTTCTCGTCGGTAGCTACGTTGTCCGAGATCTTGACCATCCAGAGGTTGCGCCCCTCGATGCTCTTTCCGATGCTCGTTTTCTTGCTACAGAGCTTGGGATATTTCTTGGCGAAGTCGTCGAGAATGGCCTCCATCTGTGCCAGCGTGAAGTGCCCGCCCATGCCGCCCTTGCCCACGGCGGGAGTCAGAGATGCAGGCAGCACCCACCGTGAGAGTTCCTTCTCGATGGCATCCTCTAGATTGCGAACCGCGACCCGGTAGTGCAGCCCGGCCTTCTGGATCTTGGCGATATCCGAGTCCAGTGCGATCACCTCTACCGCGCGTGCGGAGCGCTCGATCGGTGCGCAGCTGGGCAGATCCAGATCCAGCGCGAGAACCCGATCCATGGTCTTGCCATCTGGGATGTCCACGATGACCAGATGGTGATCCGGAACCTTCGTTGCGGCGGGAGTCTGGGCAGGCGCGACCTGGAGAAAGGAGATGAGAGCGAATGCGAGGTTTGACGTGATCATGAGTAGGCCAGGCCAGTAGAAGGAGAGGGCAGGCGCCCGGGATGTGGGCCATCCTACCTGGAGGCTTCCATGTAGAACGGAATCGGTCCCTTCCATTTTGACCAGGGATCGCGCTTTGGGGAGGGTCGGGAGTATGATATCTGCCCGACTTATCCTCTTGGCCCTGGTTCGCGTCACCTCCCGCTTTCGTACTCACATGCCTCGCGCCCTTTCAGTCCTGCCCCTTCTCCTCATCTTGACCGCTTGCTCAGGAAGCGATCATAGTGTGACTGGAGCTGGCACCGTGGTCAGAACGATGGGGCCGGCAGGCGGTGTCATCAGGGGGCTCCCGGGAACGGATCTGGAGGGCACCGTCGTCACGGTTCCCGCAGGTGCCTTGGACGGAATCCACGAAGTCGTGTTGGAATCGGCCCCGGCGATGAGCTTTCCGGGTGCCCTTCCAGTGGGTCCTGCCCTTCGCGTGCGCATGAGTCCCGACCCGGGGCTCCTCAGACGGCCCCTGTTCGTGCGGGTGCGCGTCCAGTTGCCGACATTCCAGTATCCGGGGGACCTCCTGATCCTCAATGGTTCTCAAACCATCGACCCCCAAGGCAAGATGAGCTCCCTGGCAGTCAAGCCCGGAATCCTCGACACCGGGGTTACGCTGAACGGCAAGTTCTTCATTGGAAGCGCGCGCAGGTCCGGAGTCTACCAGGCCTTCAGGACGAGAACGTCGCGCAGTCGATCGGGTGCCGAGAAGATCATGGCATTGGGCCTGGCCGAGCTGCGCAAAGGGCGACTCTCCTCTCTTCGAAGAGCGGGGTTCTTGTTCGAGCGCGCCCTGGAATCCGACCCCTTCTCCTCGGATGTACGGTTTCTCGCAGCACTGAGTCGGCTCCTGGTGCTCTTCTCATCCGAAGACGATGGCACGAGATCCATCGATAGTTTGGGAGAAGTGTTCGAGCGGCTTGGTTTTTCTCTGGGCCTGAAGTCAATCTTTGCTCGCCTCATTGACGGGGATTGGAATCTCGTCTTTCGGCCCACGGCCCAGTCACCTCGATTCGCGGAGATCCTGGAGTATCTGGATCGTAGGGCCCTGCCCGAGCTCCATTCCATCCTCGCTGACCTTCATCATGTGGGGGATGACGTCCTGTTTGGGCTCGATATGGCTCATTTTGGACAGCCTCTCCTGGGCTGGCGCGAGTTAGATCTGGGTGACGTCGCATCTGTGCGTGCCTTCGTCAATGCGGTGACCTTCGTCATCGAGCTTGTCTCTCGATTCGACCTGGACGTCGATCTCGCCTCCCTTCACGGGAAGCTACGCAGCGGTGCGACCCTGCAGTCGGTGCTGACGCTCTATCCCAAACTCGGTACGGCCCGCGTCCAGCCACGTAGCACGGAGGCATCGACCCTCTATCGTTTTCTGTCCAGTCAGTACGAAGCCTTGGTCTCCATCGATCGCGAAGTGGATGATCAACGCGATGATCTCCTGGTCTTTGCTACGTGGTTCGATGAGGCCTCCAAGTTGGAGCTTCTGGATTCCCTGGAGCAGGCTCTCGACAATCTTCGGCGAGGCACTCGTGTGCGGGCACGGATGCCTGGCGCTGCCGGTCTCCTGCTGGTCGATCTGAAGGGGTTTCTCGGCAACAGCAGTTTCTCGCCCCGAGCCCTGCTGCCCGAGGTCTCCGGCAATGACCTTCTGGGGGGCAAGATCCCCGATCCGAGTGTGGGTGGGCTCCTGCCCTCGCTGGATGCAGCGCAGGTGCTGCAGAGGCTCGAGCTGCCGACCCGAGCCTCTCTCGTGAGCGCCAAGATCCGCATCGATGGCTCCTTTGTCGATTGGCCCTCCCAGGCCGAGGTCTTGACTCCCGCTGATCCCCTGCGTGACGCCAGGGGCCAAGGCAAGCATCCAGCCATCGACCTGCATCGCCTCTTCATGGCCAAGAGTGGTGACCAGCTCGCCATCCGGGTCTTGCTGGGTGATGGCAACCCCCTTCCCAACCAGTCATTCGCGATCCAGTATCGCATCCTCATCCAAGACCGGTCGGCTTCACGGATCGCATCGAGCCGACGTGAGATCCTGCTGGACCTCGGCACGAAACAAGCCCGGGCCTGGCTCCTGGTGCCCAGTGACCTCCCAGGAACTCCTCCGGGTCAAGGGCCTGGTGTCCCCGGCATGCGTGCCAGCGAGATTCCCATGGCACTTGGACCTCTTGGCTTCGAGGTCTTGGTCCCGCTTTCCACCTTTGTCGCACCTCTGCGAGAGCGCGTCGTGAGTGTGCGTTCTTCGTCCTTGGATCGTAGTCGCGGCACGGCAGGTGGGGA
Organism: Planctomycetota bacterium; assembly: GCA_024278315.1. Classification (GTDB taxonomy): domain Bacteria; phylum Planctomycetota; class UBA1135; order UBA1135; genus JAJRTL01. Next base: position 4,161 of record JAJRTL010000156.1, read on the forward strand.
TCACACACGTCGCGTCTTCATCAGCTTCTGAACCTGATGACGCGGGTCGGCGATCGGCGGATCGAGTTTCTTGTTCTGTTGGCTGCAGCTCTACTGCTCCTTTTCCTCTTGCAACAGTGGTCGTTCCTCGCGGCCCCTTCCCGTGCGCAAGGGTCCGTGGGCAGTGGGTGGGCGATCAGCGAGATCCTGGGGCCGGACCTGCGTTTGAAGGCCCTCGGTAACCAGGAGCTGGTCCTGCATGGAGAGAGTGCAGGGCTGGTGATGTCCGAGATCGGCCCTCTCCAGGTCAACCTGCTGCCCAAGGCCCTGCAGCTCAGCGATGTGCAGGCCCGTTTGCCAGGCATGGCGCTGCGCATCCGCGCGGATCTTTGCCGCGTGAGTGGCAAGGCCCTGCTCTTTACAGGTGCTGTGCGCATGGATACCAGAGAGGGCAAGGGCCTGCTCTTCACAGATCGACTCAAGCTCTCTCTTGGCGAGGATCGACTCCGGACGGGAGAGCTCGCCATCCTCTCCCCCAAAGGCTTGATCGGAGGCAAGGGCGGCCGGGTCGTCCCGGGATTCGAGTCCTCGCTTGCAGAACTCGTGCATCGATCGCGCTAGTCTTTGACCTGTCTCCGTCGACAGGGCCAAGCATGAATGATCGATTCCGGACTCCCGTCTCGCCCAAGCGTTACCGTCTCATGCTCTGCCTGCGGAGCCTGTTGTTTTTCGGTGCGGGGGTCATGGTCGGGGCCGGTCTTCTCCTCTACGGGCAGGTCCGTTTTGGTCTCTACATCCACGATGAGGTCGAGAACACCTTCTTTCTCTGGCGTGCCATTGGGGAAGCCACGTACTTCCTGCAGGACCCCGAGACGCAGCTCGCTCTCGCTCTCCACGAGTTCGACAAGTCCTACCTTCTCGAGAGCCGCCGCATCGGAGTCACCCTCATGATCATCGGGGGCTTGATTGCATTCGTGACCCCCTGGATCCAACCGCTCGGCTGGCGTCGACCCGGCAGGGCATGGACCCGTCGCACTCGTTCGGGCTAGCCCGGATGATTCATGAGATCGTTGTGAGCAAATACGAGATCGGCGCAGCCGATCTCGTATTTGCGGTCTGACGAGCGCATTTCGAGTTCAGGGGGGGCTGCGCAAGATGAAGGCGACCCAAGAGGGTCGTCGAATCGAAGCAATGCCGAGCGAACCGATAGGTTCGCGGTCCTGGGCCGAAAGGCGCCGTCAGACGCATCGAGGTCATGACTCGTTCGGGCTAGCGTCGCCGTGGTTTGCCGGGGACGATCAGAGTGCGGCGCAGCATGCGGGTCGATGGGTCCATGCCCTCTCCCATCTGGATGATGAAGAGGACCGAGTTGGCCCCCTGCTGACGCTCGGCGAACTGCAGTTGCAGCCAGTCCTGTGGGAAGTTCATCATCAACCGGGCTTGGGCGCGTAGTCTCTCCATGCTTTCGCGGAACTCCGCTCCTTGGGTGCTCTCCATGGCCAGCCGGATCTCGCCGGACTGGAGCAGACGCGCGAACAGCTCCATGTTCGACTCGATGTCCTGACCCCGCTCGCGGATGCTGTCGAGCGTGCGACGGTTGATCTGGGGGACGGACTGCAGGCTCCGCGCGGTTTCGAAATTCACGACCGCATTGGCGATCGCCATCTCGGCGCCCTTGACCGGGTCGGAGACGAGGGTCGGGTTGGGTCGGGTCGGTTCGTAGACGATCGGATGGTTGGAGCCTTCGTCGGGCTGTTGATCGTTCAAGGTCTCGAAAATCAAGAAGGCGCCGAGCAGCAGCGCGGCAGCCGTCAGGGCACCGGACGTGAAGATGCGCAGCTTGCGCGTGATCGCGACGGGCTCGAGGAGACCGGCTTCGGGGCTACCTTCTCCAGATTGGATGCGCTCGAAGAGGTGCTTCGAAAAATCACTCGCGGGCTTTGTGGAAGGCAGCTCCCGGGTCCATGCCTGGAGCTTATTGAACCGATCGAACTCGAGGCTGCAGGGCTTGCAAGCCAGGACGTGTTCCTGGAAAGCGCGCTGCTCGCTCTGGGGCAGGCGCCGGTCCAGGGCCTTCTGCATCTCTTTTTGGGCGTGTTGGCAGTTCATGGTCTCAGAACGTTTGGTGGCAGGTGGAAACTTCCGGCCACCTGGACAATCTTGCAGGTCAATCCTGCAGATACTTGGACATGGATTTGAGCAGGCGTTGCCTGGCTCGATACAACCTCGTTGACACCGTCTTGAGCGGGATGTCCAGGATCGAGGCGACTTGTTCATAGCTCTGGCCTTCGCGCTCGCAGAGCAGGAAGACCTCGCGGAATTTCTCAGGGAGCTCGGCGATGGCCAGCTCGAGATCCTTGTGGATCTCCTTGGTCTCGGCCAGGGCTGCTGGGTCGGCGCGAGCTGTGTCGGCCGGGGACGGGTCGCGGTTCTCGTCGTCCGCCAGGGTCCGGAAGGCTCTGGGCTTGTGCTTCCAGCGTCGAATGCGATCCAGACAGAGGTTGCGGAGGACGCGGAATAGCCAGGGGCGCCAGGCGTGTTGGGGGACCGCATGGAGATGCCGATAGAGAGCCAGGAATGCGTCCTGTGTCACATCCTCGGCATACTCGGGCTCCTCTGTGAGCATCCGTGCCGCAAAGGACTTGAGCGGTTCGGCATGCTCCTGGATGGCCTTGTGGTAGGCGCTCAGCAGGAGCGGGTCGTGTTCGGTCATGGATGAAGACATAGGAGGCGGCCCTGATCAGGTCCACCCCCAACGAGGTGGAGGGCAGAAAACTCAGAGCAGCGGTCTGGTTCTGGAACCTTCAGGCTACTGGGAGATGTGGGGAGTCGTCGAGGTCCGATCCGACCTGGTGGCGGGTGGGGGCATGGTCCGGAGGCTGGCCATGGCAAGGATGAGCGCTCTGCGGTTCTCTTCGAA
>JAJRTL010000157.1 GCA_024278315.1 Planctomycetota bacterium
AGACCCTTTTTCTCCGGGCGATTCGCCCGGAGAAAAAGGGTCTGACCCCATGTACTCGGCGATGACGATCCAATCGGGTCTCATGTTTGAGGTTTCGTGTCGGGAATCAGCTCGTATCGGACATGGCCCGAAGTCCATCGAGCGAGAGGATCCGCTCGATGTGTTTGGATAGTTCCATCGGAAGGCCTCGGCTCCGGGCGCCCTGCTGTACGCGCTCCAGCTCCTGGACGGCCTCTGTGGAGCCAGGTGCCTCGCGACAGGTCATCGCGAGCTGCTCCAATCGGCGCGTCCATGCCGTGACATCGCCGGGGGCTATGAGCCAGCCGTCCTCGCCGTCGTCGATGAAGGTCGAGATGCCGGCTACGTGCGAGGCCAGAATCGGCAGCCCGCAGGCGCGCGCGTGCATCAGCACGAGGGGGAGGTTCTCGATCCAGAGGCTCGGCAGTAGAAGGATGTCTGATTCGCTGAGAACGCGCGCGACCTCGTCGGGTGGGAAGGGACCCGGGATGTTGATGGGTAGGCCAGCCTGGGCGATGCGGGCTTCGAGCTCGGGCCAGAAGCGCGGATGGTGGGCGGCTGTCGCGCTGCCGTAGAGGGTCATGTGCAGGTGCTCCCTGTGCGTGGGATCGAGGCGCTCCATGGCATCGACCAGGACCTGGACACCTTTGTGGGGTGCGAGCTGACCCATGTAGGCGAGGCGTAGCGGGCCGCGTTGTCCGCTCTCAGGGAGCTCGTCGCGGCGATAGTCCGTGTAACGCTCGGGGTCCAGCGCGTAGGGGATGTAGCGGAGTCGCTCCTTGGGCATGCCGAGCTCGATGTAGCGATCGCGCAGGCCTTCGCTCGGAGCAAGGAAGAGGTCCACGGATGCAAAGCACTCCTGGACAAAGCGCTCGCGCTCCACGAAGGCGGCCGGAGTGGGCAGTGGCAGCAGGCGCCCCGTGAAGGACAGGGCGCGCACGAGCGTGGACTTCCATGCTGCGGATCCGCCAGGCTGGGCCCAGGGGCTGCTCTCCATCACGCAGGCGCTGCACTTGCGCGGTTCGGGTCCCGAGCAGGGCTCGAGCCGCGCGTCCAGGAGCTGACCGCGATGACACCAGGGCAGGAGTTCGGTCAAGGTGGCCAGTACCTCGTCCGCATGTGCCCGCGCCACCGGTAGGAGGCCCAGCGACACTCCACCCCCCAGCGCCGTGAAGTGCACGCGGTCGAACCGGCCATGCTCGGCAAAGAACGCGGTCAGCGCGGCATCCTGTCGCGGATTCGCGTAGGACGCACGGAAGGGTTTGCCCGCGGGTCGCGGAAAGGTGACTTCCCGCACGAGGATGCCGTCGGGATTCGTCCAGGTCTCCACAGCCTGCTCACCCGCGGCTGGGTAGAACACGGCCACTTCGACCCCACGCCCGGCAAGCGCCTTGGCCAGGTCATGGGAGTAGCCCTCCGACCCCCAAAGCCCCTTCGGCGGAAATCCGCGTGTCACAAACAAGATTCGCACGAAGCAAACCTAGCCCCTATCGACTCCCAGAGAAAGAAGCCGATTCACTTCCCTTCTTCGAAGGCCAGCATCACGGCAGACATCTCATTCCTGGCTGCTTGATCCACAGTTCTCCTTGCTCCCCCTCGATCCGAGGATCCGAACCCGTTGGAGGCTATGCGGTGACAGACGTCAACCTTGCTGCCGGGCAGTGTCCTGCTACTTGCCTGCGTCGAGCTGGCTCTGCGCCTTCTGGATCATCCCATCGATCTTGGCGTCGTAGGGGAAGTAGGATTTGAATTTCTCGAAGTAGTACTTGGCCAAGGCATACTTCTCCATCTTCATGTAGAGAGAGCCCAGCAGCAGGATCGTGTCCGTGGCCTCGGGTTTGTGCTTGATGAGCCCCTTGAGCTTGCTGTTCTGTTCCTCTGACGGATCCACCTCCTTGGGCCAGGCCTTCAAGGCCTGATGGAAACAGTAGAGGGCCTGGTCGTAGGAGCCGTCTTTCATCAGTTGGATCCCCTTGCTGTGCCAGCCATACCAGGTTCGCTGACCCTCCTTGATGGACTTCTTGTTCAGCTCCGCTTGGGTAAGCTCCACCGGCGTCCCCTGCGGCTCTTTGGGCAGGGCTTCCCCACAACCCGACACCAGAAGAACCACTGGCAACATCAAGCATTCCACGCAATTCATCTCGAGCTCCCGGACGCTGTCATTCCATGCGAATCGCAACAGGATGATCATTCTGCCGGCTGTCGATTCAGGGCGCCAGTGAGTCGATGTAGGAGAGTTCCAATAAGGCTCCCTTGACGCCTGCATTCCGTGTGCGTCTACTTGCCGACTGTCCTGTGGACTTCTCTCTCCCCGCCCGACTCCAGGATCCTACGAACCATGGCCTTTTTCCGCCACCTGACCCATAGCGGACACATTCGAGATGAGATCGGCCTGATACTGAAGCGATACCTGTCGTCTGGTCGTGTTCTCGACATTCCCTGTGGTGACGGGGTCAACGCAGGTCAGCTCGCGAAAGCGGGTTTCGACGTGGAGTGCGCCGACCTCTTCCCCGAGAGAGCGGAGGCGAAAGGCTTCGAGTGCCGCAAGTGCGACATGACCAAGCGCTTGCCATACGACGACGAGAGCTTTGACGCCGTGCTGCATTCCGAAGGCATCGAACACGTCGACAACCAGCTTTCCATGCTGGCCGAGTTCCGGCGGATCCTCAAGCCGGGTGGAATCCTCATCGTGACCACGCCGAACATCCTGGCCCTGTCATCGAGGGTGAACTTCTTGTTTTCGGGTCATCCTCGACCAGGTAGATGGCTGGTGACGGAGTCGCATGGGTATTGGGGGGGATCCAAGTCCTATGGGGAGGACACCTACTACGGACACGTATTCCTCATCAATGCCTTCCAGCTCAGGTTCTACTTGACGCATATGGGCTTGGACGTCCTCGGAGTCGAGACGACACGCTACTCCTTCAACTCGGTGTTGTTGATGCCCTTCTTGTATCCCTTCGTCTGGTGGGGCACGAAACGCATGCGAAGCAACAAGCGCTTCCCTGCGACAGAGGAGATGCACAAGGCGATCGAGAAAGAGGTTCTCAGCCCAGCACTTCTCTTGGGCTCCAAGCTGATCATGGTGGCACGCATGCCATCAGACCCGCAATCGTCGGGTCCAACAGATACCACGCCCTAGCGATAGCGGATGGAGGTCTCGTAGCGAGTGTAGTGGACGTAGGGTCCGTGCATCCAGAGGACCTCGGGGAGTGGAGAGCGGTGGTTGCGAGGGACGAAGGGGCGGACGTTGTTCTGCTTCGAGTTCTTGGTGATGGCCTCGTGGCGCCAGGTCTTGCCCTGGTCGCTCGTCCACCAGTGTTCGA
>JAJRTL010000158.1 GCA_024278315.1 Planctomycetota bacterium
AGGGAAGCTCCCGAATCAGAGACGATGTAGGCAGCTTGTTCGCAGCCCAACCCAGAACCCGATACCCCTCGAAATCGAGTGCGTAGATGTATTTCTCGTTGAGATTGCACGTGCCCGCCGTGATGCGTCGGCCCACCAAAGCTGAGGAGGAGTGCTCAATGGTATATTTTCCGTCTTTCTCACTGACATGCAACCGGATGAACCGTGTCCTCATGGCAGGCGTCTTCTCATTCTCCAGGACAGCCAAGAGCGTACCAAGGGGCGACGTTTCCACGTAGAACGTCAGCCGGCCAGATCCCGCAGCTCCGAGCTTCACCTGTGCAAGCAACTCCGAGCCCCTTCCTGGAAACGACATGAGATACGCGTAGAAAGAACCATCGACCTTTGAGACATTGAGCGCCACCTTCCTCCCTGAGATCAAACCCAGGCCAGAGATCCTCTTCAGGGCGACCGCGTGCCGAGACAAATCCCGACTCGTGACTTGCGCCGTCACTGGATGCGTCACGAGCGTCGCCATAGTGGCGACGGCAATCCAACCAGAGCTACTGAACATGAAGGACCCGCCCATAAATGATAGATTCCAGATCTTCGTCCAATTGGTTCAGCGAATCAGCCTGCTGATTTGCAAACACGACAAGCTGTGCGCGTCGCGCCCTGATTGCATCCATGTCCGCGCCAGTAAAGGCAGTACCACCGAGGCAATCATTGTACCTGACCAACATATCCAGGAAGGCAATCTCGACACTTGCACCATTGAATTCTCCTGCCAAGCGATCGACTTCGTGATTGGGATCCGGAACAGGTGAATTCTGGACAACGGTGTCTAGAGCATGCCAGACCTCGTGGAGCCATCCGCCTGCCAATGCGGCATCGGCACACTCTGAGGACACAGCCAGGTTCGCGTTGTAGTCCGTTTGACTGATCAGAATCTTATTGTCGAGATCCGAGTTCCAAAAGTCTTCACCCGTTTGTGGGTCGGCCCAGTCAGGACCACACTCCATGAAGTTACCCGCCGCCCCACCCCATGCCAACGGTGGCAGCCCATCCATGGCGCCTAGTGCTGTCATCATCCAACTGCAGAGAGAGAGCGGCTCCATCTGGCCGTTCGGGCCATTGGGCTGGATCCATGAGTCCTGATTGTAGATTCGCAGGGGACCATCATCTGCGGTGCATTGGCAACCACAGGGGCACGATAGAGATACCATCTCGATGAGCTGGCGAGCACGACCTCCTGCTACCGCTTGGGCAGCCCCACATGGTGCGGCAGCAACCATGCTGAAAACGGTAAATATCGCCGTGGGAATATTCATTTTGCGACCCCCAAAATGTAAAACTGCACTGGAGGATCGAGTGTAGCGAGAGAGAGAGAGAGAGGCACACAAGGAAAGAAGACCAACTAGAGCAGAATGGGGACACTCATCGATTGGGAGCACTCAATGCGTATCCCTGAGACTAGCCCAGCTGATCGCTTGGGAGCACGCATGAGGTGAGAACATCGGTCGAACAGGGGCACTCACGACTGCCCTGGTCGGCGTCCCTGGGCTTGAAGTCGGTCGAGGCCGCCACGGCTTCGACAGCGCTGAGTGAGCTTCTCGCAAGAACTTGGTTTTCTTCGGCACACTTCCTGGGTTTGCGCACTTCCTCTTCTTCTCAAGGTGCCATCGCAAAAGGGAGAGAAGCACCAAGACTCAGCCAGATAGGCCTTGTGCCATGGGAATGACGTATGCCCAGCCCCACAGGTCCTGATCTGGAAGGCGCATCCAGCTCGAGCCACAAGGATGCAGACGAGCATGTATTGACTGAACCGAAGTATCGAATGCTCCGGCACCCCAGAACACAAAGTGGAAAGACCATGCAGAAGTTCCTGGCAGATACCGATCGTCTTCTCAGGGGTGGCTACACGCGGCCTGAGGATCTCAGAGCTGGCCACATCTCCATGCCAACGCAAGCCCTGGTGATCGGAGGCCTGGTCATGGGATGCATCTATGGGGTCTTCATGGGCCTGTATGGGGCGACGCGCCCGGACACTTCGACCTTCCTGCAACTGTTGGCCACGACGCTCAAGGTACCCTTGCTGTTTCTCCTGACCTTGGGCATCACCTTTCCCTCGCTCTATGTGTTCTCTTCCTTGGCTGGCGGCCGATTGAGGTTCGAACAGACCTTGCGTCTCTTGCTCGCGGCAGTCGCCATCAACCTGGCCTTGCTGGCCAGCCTGGGCCCGGTGGTCGGCTTCTTCACGCTGAGCGCGCAGAGCTATCCCTTCATGATCGTGTTGAACGTGATCCTGTTCGCGTTCTCGGGATTGTGAGGGCTCTTGTTCCTGCGCCGTGCCTTGCTGCATGTCTTCGCCTCGAGGGAGTTGAGGGCGCCAATTGCGGTCGCCCCAAGAGAGCGAAGTCCCGAATCGATGGACGCGGCTCAGGCTATACGGACCGGCAGGTCAAGCTGCCCCCCTCATCCGCGGCCAAGACTTCCGGCAACATCGTCCTCACGGGAACATCAGGCGCAACGGTCCAGAGCCCCACAACGGCCATGCTCGTCGACGGCGTCTTGGTCCACGACCCATTGGTCAGGATCAGCCAACCGCGCTTCTCGGGATTCAAGACCATCCTCGGCAAGCAAGGCATTCCCAGTTTGAGCGCAGGCGGGGTCAAGCGCGGCCAGGGCTTCAAGCTGTTCGTCACCTCGGAGCCACAGCAGGCCTTTGCTGTATTCCTGGCTCTACCCGCTGCGCCGATCACGGTGGGAGAGCTTGGCCAACTCTGGTTGGACCCCGCGTCCCTGATCTTCTTGGGCGCCGGTATCCAGGCAAGCACCTACAACAGTACGCTGAACATCCCCATCCCCAACCTGGCAGCCCTCAGTGGACTGCAACCCGCATGGCAGGGCTTGAGCCAGGTGCATCTCTCCGGTCGATCCGGCTCCGAGTGGAAGCTCACCACACCCATCTTCCGCACGATCCGCTGAAGCCCCAGCCGTCCAGAGACCGCAAGGCTCTCATGATCATGCGAGCGCGAAGAACATGGCCGTCTGCCCCAAGACCAGCAGGCGTCCGTGGCTGATGGCACGGTCGCCCGCCTGGGCGGACCCCATCTCTACTTGCCGATCGTGGCCTGGCCACCATTGGAGAAGACGAGACCCAGCTGGTTGGTCTTGCCAGCGATCGAGAGGGCCTGGTTGAAGAACTTCTGCTTGATGAGAGCCGTATTGTTGGGGATCGGGAAGCTGATCGCAGCCGTGCCCGACTTGTTCACAACGACGAAAGCCAGGATGTCCATCGAAACCACGAGCTGGCAGCCGGGCGCTCCGGCTCCGGTAAGATCCAGGGGGAGCTTGATGGGGCCGAAGTTGCGGCGGGAAACGCCTGTCAGGATCAAGGACGGCGCGGACGGTGGCGCGGCGGAGAGTTGGACCGTGAAGTTCCGACCGATTCTTGGAGCACCGGCGGGGGCGTGCACGACCGGCGCTGACTGGATGCTGGCAACCGGAGGAGCCACGAGCTTCCAGGACCAGTGAAACGCGCGGTAGGGCTTGGACCAGGTGCCCTTGGCCGATCCATATTGATGAATAACCTTGAAGCCCTGCTGGACGGCAGGAGGACTGATCCTCGAAGGGCGAAGCGGAGGCGCCAAGGCCACGAAGGCCCGCGTCCCAGCCTTGAGGAGAAGAGGCTTGTTGAACTTGCCTCGGTACCACCCCAGTTTGGTTCCAACCACCATCGTGCCCGTGAGTGCGGGCTTGCTGAGTGGATTGCCCGCCGAGTCGCTCAGGTAGAGGGACACGGGGACCTTGGTCCCAGCGGCCGTCGCCTTGGTCCAGAAATCGACTCCCTGCGCCAGGACCGCAGTCGTCGTCGTGAAGCGAATCGCCGTCGTTCCGCCCAGGGTCTGCAGCACCGGCTGCAGGCGGCCGCCCTGTGTGTTGGCGTTGGGGACATGGGGGCCACCCGAACCGGCGCAGCCCTCAAGAAAGAGCTGATAACCAGCGCCAGGCTTCTGCGACTGTGCAGACAAGAGGGTCGTGAGGAGGGAGAGGGCAAGCAGGTATCGGATCATGGATTCATCCAGCAAGGCCATCGGCGAGGCCTCCATCCTATCCCGAACGAGCGTCCCGCGAGAGGGGGGCAAAGTGAGAAGAAAGTCGCTGCCCGCGCGGGCCGCCTGTGCATGATGTGGCGATGGAGCATGTATGGGTCGTAAGGCGGGCGGACCTGTTCCCAAAGTCCACGCCGCATGGGTATCTCCCTCTATCCGGAGAGGAGATGCGGTCAGCTTTTCTGGGCACGATGCTGGAGAAGGGCTTCTTCGTGGAGAGGCGCGAAGCCGAGCGGAGCCCCGAATGGAAGCAGGTGATCCCCTACTGCCTGGTGCGTAGCGGCGGGAGCTGGCTGCTGCTGGAGCGGCTCAAGGCCCAGTCCGAAGCACGCTTGCATGGGCTGTATTCGTTAGGGGTCGGCGGGCACATCAACCCTTGCGACGCAGAAGGTACAAATGACCTGATCGAGGCGGGTGCCTGGCGCGAGCTCGGCGAGGAGATTGGGGTAAAGAACCCGGATCGGTCTCTACGCCTACAGCCGCTTGGGCTACTGAACGACGACAGCAACGAGGTCGGGGCCGTCCATGTGGGATTGGTCTTCGGATTGGATGCTGGTGAACCGGCTCCAAGGATCACCGAACAGGACAAGATGAAGGGGTCTTGGACCCCCCTTGCCGAGCTGGAAAAGCTGTGCCAAGATCCTGGCCGCTTCGAGTCCTGGACGGCCGAGATTCTTCGAGTGCCGGGCTGGGAAGACTGGTGAAGGGGGGGGTCCCCTTCAGCGGAATCGAAGTTAGAATCTTCTCATCGACAAGGAAGCAGGGCAACTCAGTTCAGCTAGCTGAGGTCAAGGGAGGCCGGTTCACCAGGCTATCGAGGGAAACGAATTCACAGGGCTCAGTCCGCCAGGATTTCCAAGAGATTCGCTGAGGAGACAATTCTCCAAAGGCCGCTCTTCGCGGGATCGACGAGGAACCGACCCGCTGATATTCAATGCTCTGAGGAGCACGTAAAGCCTATGGACCATCGCTAGACCGAAACCTCAACAAATGCAGATCTCGCACAAGTCTCACTGTGTTGCCATCTGCTTCCATCAGTCCTCCTCTCTCTACCATCTCAAACAGCATGCTCAGAACGATTCCCGGAAGGGTCATTCGTTCCGAAATGAAAGACAATCAGGTTTCTTGGAGTCAATTCAGGAAAATCGGGAACGAATCCCAACCCCTCAGGCACAGATACAACTAGCAATCCCTCGCACTACTTGGGTTCCTTCCACGAAGAAAGGAATCGATGCCAGGTGCGACCCCCAAAAAAAAGGAGAAAGACGATCATGACGCACCTCACGATGGTCCACGAAGAAAGTCATACCGTTCATGTCGATCGCGAAGAGGTCTACGACCTTCTCATGAACGCCCGCCAAGCCCCCTGGGTCGAACTCGAATGGGTCGACGGCAAGAAGCTCGCCGGAGCCATCATTTTCAACGAGTTCAAGGGCACCGGGCGCCTGATCAACATCGACGATGAGATCAGTGTGGACTTCCGTGCGGAGCACATCTCGCGGGTCAGCTTCTAGGGCGTCAGCCCCGGTGACTCGCAGCGTTCGGTCGGCCATGGCCTGACAGGCTCTGGCCCCGAAGAACGAGGGAGAGCCCTGAATCCAGAAGGATGGGTCAGGGCTCTCCCTCGTTGCGCGTACCCCCGGGTGCACCCTCCTGGGATCCAGGTCCGCCACAGTCCCTCCCGCAAGCCACCTTGCGTCACCTTGACCCAGTTTCGGATCGGCCGATGATGGGTGCCGCCGCACAGACCTCGGAGAGATTCATGAGCACGACCCAGCTGTCCATCCCCCACTGGGGAAACCCAGTCCTCCAAACCGTCCGTGACAAATGGGGTTGGATCCTCGCGATGGGCATCTTCCTGATTCTCAGCGGGATCTTCGCCATCAGCTTTCCACTGGCAAGCTCCATGGCGATCGCGCTGTTCGTCGGGTGGGTCTTGATCTTCTGCGGCGGATTCCGCTGCATCCACTCCTTCATGGCCCGGGAGTGGGCCGGCGGATTGTCGGAGTTCCTCCTTGGCATCCTACAGGTGATCGGCGGCGGTCTGATCCTGGGTGACGTCTTCGTTGGCCTGGCAGCCATCACCATCATCCTGGCGATCGCGATTCTCCTCGGGGGCCTCACGCGCACCATGGTCGCCATCAAGATCAAACCCGCCAAGGGGTGGGGCTGGATGCTCTTCGGTGGCGGCGTCAGCATCCTGCTGTCCCTCTTCCTCTTCTCCAATCTCGTGGCCGCATCCCTCGTCATGCTGGGCACGATCCTCGGCATCTATCTCATCTTCGACGGTTGGGCGGCGATCGCCTTGGCGCTCGTGGCGAGACAAGCCAAGCAGGAGATGGGGCGCCTCGAATCGGGAGCAGGCAACATCTGACCGGCCGAGCCCCGTGTTGGCGATCACCAGCTATGCGGTCTCCGCAATCCTGGGAACGATCTATGTCGTAGGCTGGATCTCGGCCTTCCATGCGATCCACCGAACGCGTACCTCACAGGGTGCCATCGCCTGGGGCATGGCGCTCGTCACCTTGCCCTTCGTAGCTGTGCCCTTGTACTGGGTTCTGGGTAGGACGAAGTATCACGGATACATCAAGGCCCGCAAACGAGGCCAACACTCCATCCAACAGCTGGCAGAGCGGATCGAGCCAGGCATCCCCAAAGTCCGATTCGAACTACCCGAGGAGCGCGCGAGTCTCGCTGCCCTGGAGAACCTCGTGAACGTGCCCTTCGTCAGGGGCAACCACTCCCGGCTGTTGATCGACGGCGAGCAGACCTTCGAGGCCATCTTCGAGGCTATGGACCGCGCCGAGAACTACATCCTCACGCAGTTCTATATCGTCCGCGACGACGGACTTGGGCGACGGTTCAAGAGCAAGCTCATCGAACGAGCCAAGGACGGGGTTGACTGCTACTTCCTCTATGACGAGTTTGGCAGTCACCGATTGAGCAGCGACTACATCGAAGAACTCCAGGCCGCGAGAGTGAGAGTCAGCCCATTCAGCTCGACGCGCGGACGCCACAACCGCTTCCAGGTCAACTTTCGCAATCACCGCAAGGTGGTCGTCATCGACGGGAAGCAGGCATTCGTTGGAGGAAGCAATGTCGGCGACGAGTATCTGGGCCTGAGCCCCAAGCTCAGCCCCTGGCGCGATACGCATGTCCAGATCACAGGACCAGCCAGCCTCGCAGTCCAGCTCAGCTACCTTGAAGACTGGTACTGGGCCACCCACGAGGCCCCCGACTGGATCTGGGAGCCGCAAGTGATCGAGGATGGGGAGGAGAGCATCCTCGTCCTTCCCACAGGCCCTGCGGACAGATTCGAGACCTGCAGCTACTTCTTCAGCGAGATGGCTCGATTGGCCAAGGAACGGTTGTGGATCGCGAGCCCCTATCTCGTTCTCGACTCGACGGTGGCCTCTTCGCTCCAGCTCGCCGCCCTCAGAGGCGTAGATGTCCGCATCCTGATCCCCAGTGCCCACGACCAGCTCATTTCCTGGTTCGCCTCTTTCGCCTACCTTCAGCCTCTGCTCGACGCGGGGGTCCAGCTCTTTCGCTATCGTCCTGGATTCATGCATCAGAAGGTCCTGCTCGTCGACGAGGACCTGGCTGCCGTGGGCACGGCCAACCTCGACAATCGGTCATTTCGACTCAACTTCGAGCTCATTCCTCTTCACCTCTCCCGCCGATTCGCCTCGGAGGTGGAATCCATGCTCGAAGAGGACTTCCAGAACTCCGATCCCATCGAGGACGGCGACCTCGCATCCCGCAGCTTCCTCTTCAATCTGGGTGTGAGCACAGCCCGGCTCTGGGCGCCGATTCTCTGAGGCCCGCAGGAACCAGCCGACCCCGATGAGCCATGCAGGCCCATGCTCTCCCGATCGGGGCCCTGCCACCCAGGATCCTGGACGAACCTGGAGTACAAAAAGAAGGGCCCCGATCCGTCGATCGAGACCCTTCAGAATTCGAATGGCTACCCCAGGGGAAAGTGGAATGAGGAAAGGTACTTACCTGGAAGTCTGAACTTTGCGAGGATCAGCGGCAGCCATTCCTACCAACAGTTTTATCTGACCTTGTCGAACCAGAGAGGAGTCCGGTCGACGGTGCCAGATCACAGGTTCGCCGGGGAACCAACCCAGCGCCCCTCCCTGTCGGTATCACCGCCCAACGGACAACAAGATATGGGGGCTCCTTCGGAAAGCAAAGAGTTTTGGGAAAAACACAACAACATGTAGCGTACGTGAACAACATACCTCTACTAGGATTTCGGACTTCCTAAATGCCACTAGCAACACTTGCGATTCTCACCGCTTTCCTCGCCATGCAAGGTTCTGTCGATCCGACACCCCCTGGAGGAACTCCGAAGATTTCACTGAAGGGCTTCGAGATCAT
>JAJRTL010000159.1 GCA_024278315.1 Planctomycetota bacterium
CATGGTGAAGGCCTCGCCCGGATGGGGGTAGGGCTGGCTGGCCTTGAGCGTGTCCAAGCGAAACTCCCAGAGCTGACTCGGCACGGGAACAGGGAAGACCGCGATTCCTCGCTGTCGCCCTGGGTCGTAGAAGGCCTGCATCATGGCCATGTTGCGCTGGCTCGGCAGCTTTGGACCTGCGAGCTTGGTCCAGGTCTTGCCATCCCAGAGCCAACTGTCAGTGTTGGGGAGGATTGGACGCGGGGTCGAATAGTCGAGACCTCCGCAGGCCACTACTCCGCCAAGGCCTGGATGGAAGAAGAGCTGAGCGTTGGCAACCTTGCCCCCTCCCTTCTCTGCGATGGTCCACTGCTTTCCATCCCACTCAGCTGTGCGGAATGTCTATCCCGTGCCGCTATCGTAGAAGGCAACGATGCGATCTCTGATTGGGTCGTAGGCCCAACCATCCCACCCAATCATGAGGCCAGGACCAGTAATCCGACGATGTGTCTTGACCCACCCTCTGATGTCCCAAGCCCACATGTTGCGCTTACCGAGAGCTACGTCGTATTCCATTGCCAATATCTTTTTCCGCAGGCTGTCATAGCAAATCTGTGTGGACTCGGGTTGGAGCTTGGAGGAGCTTCGCTTCCAGTCTGTGCCGTCCCAGAGCCATGTCTCGTGTCCAGTGACGGATCTCAAGACCATGACGATGAGTCCCAGGCCCTCGTGCCATACCATGCGGGGGTTTCCCCTCGTGTTGCTGTCCGCATAGCCTGGTGGGGAGGTCTTGGTCTTGAGTCGAGTCCATGTCCCCCCCGCGGGCAACACCCAGGTTTCGAGTGGTGATTTTGAGGGCTGCCGGGGCTCTGGGGCCACAAGAGCCAGAATCTGGTCCCTCCGCGGATCCAGTGCATAGCTGGCATAGTTCGATTCTTGTTGGGAGCCTTGTGCGACCTGGGTCCAGGTCTTGCCATCCCAGCTCCAGGTGGCTCTTTGCTGGGTCGGGAACTTGGGTGTCCTCTTCCCTCCCGTGACGAGAATGCGTTTGAGCTTCGGATCCGCCGCAGCACCGTTGGACACCTCTGTGAACGGAGCCTTGGAGTTCGGGACGAGGGTCCAGGTCTTGCCCGTCCACTGCCAGAGATCGGCTCGTGGGGTCAGAGGCCAGCTGTTGGTGTTGACATTGCCCTGGCTGCCCCCGACGAGGTACACCGTCTTCTTCCAAGGGATCGTCAGCATCGTGGCACCGACGCGGGCGCCCAATCCTTTGATCTGACCAGCAACCCTCTTCCAGTCGGTTCCATCCCACTCCCAGGTGTCGCCGAAAAAACCGGCTCTGTCTCCACCGCCGAAGAGCATGAGCTTGCCTGACTTGGGATGATACGCCATGCACGAACCCGATCTCTTGTTGGGCTTGTTCTTCGGAAACCGCTGCTTCCAGGTTCTTCCATCATACGCCCACGTCTCGTCGAGCGGGTTGACTGCCATCAAGCTGATGCTTCCCCCAAAGAGGATCATGCTCTTTCGAGTCACGTCATAGGCCATGCTCGCACCTGACCGACTTGGTTGTGGAGTCGAGGGAGGCCTCAACTGAGTCCATCCTCTCCTATTCCAAAACCATGTTTCATTGACGAACCTCTTTCCTCCGAAGGACAACGGCGAGAGGAGGTCTAGTGTGTAGCCACCATAGAGCAGCAGACCCTTCTGTTGCGGGGAGTAAGAGAAGCTGGCTCCACTCCGGCCACGTGGCCTCAATAGCGTTCGTCTGCACTTCCATGCTGACCCGTTCCATTCCCACATGTTGTTGGGGAATTCAACAAGAGCCGCAAACATTCCACCGAAACAAAACACTCTTTCAGCTGTGGAATCGTAGGCCATCGTCGCACCTGCTCGGCTTTCGAAAGCCTGGATTTCCTGCCAGCGTCCCTGAGCAGGAAGTGGAGCTGAAACAGAGGAACACAGACTCACGAGAAATAGTCGGTAGAGAGATCGGCCGATCATGATTGCAATCCGGGCTGAATAGGCAGGAGAGTGAGCGACGCCGTGGGGCATACGAGGCGTCGCTCCCAAGCGGGGGGTCTATTGGGGGTCGCCCTGCACCAGGACCCTATGGCTTTGCAGGTTCGTGTCATTCAAGGAAGAGGTGAAGGCTGGTCTATCCTTGCTCTCGAGACAGTATCGAAGAGCTGTCCTGGAGCTTGCAAAGGCATAGGTGGGCTTGTAGGTGTCGACCTTCAAAGAGGGAAAGTTGGTGTCGTACCCTCGCCCCCAGTTGTCATACTGGCGCAACCTGACTCCAGCCTGATTGTTGCGAAAATTGATCACCACGTTGAACTGTTGGACCAAGGTCAAGGGCGTATTGCTCGTGACCGTCCAGGTCAAGTCGAGCCATTGGTAGTTGGTGCCGTTACCCTTGTAGGCTCCAGCAGGGTTCACGCGGCCGGAGCTGGGGTCCGAATAGAGCCAGGGATTGAACTGGGCAATGCAGGATTGCCAGATCGAATTGGCAGCGTTGGAGAGGTTCAAGGTCGAAGGCGGATTCCACCATGGATGGAAGTCATCCAGCAGGTGCGGTGTAATGTCTGCGACCGTGGGAAAGTAGTAGGTGCTGGCATTCGAAAGGTTCCAGGTCGAGAACCAGGGCGCGTAGTACGTGCCTGTCGTATAGTTGGCTGGTCCCGCCCCCATGTGATCCACTGCACGGAAATAGGGCATGTTGACATTGCCAGGTGCAGGGACGGTGACACCTCCGAGACTGCCAGTTGGCGGGCCCAGGAACCACTGATACTTGTTGTCCATGACATTGGCCCCACTCGGAAGAGTGAGTACACGCATGAAACTCGTCGTCCCAAAGCGATAGCCGACAGTCAGGAGCTGGCCCAACTCATCGGCCCCGATGTCGATTCCGAATCCCCCGCTGTTGCCGAAAAAGCTTCTATGGGGCTGGAAGCGGGGATTGCCATAGCCCTCGCAGTCGAAGTTCCAGTTGTGGAACGCCCAGCTGTTCTGGTTCGAGACACCCAGTGAGAGGTAGCCCGGCAGGTTGGCCACCGTGAGACCGTTCGCCATGCTCATGGGGAAGGTTCCTCCCCAGCCAGCATTGACCAAGGGGTTGAGAACACTCGGAGCCTGGGGTGTGTCGTTTGCCAAAGCCGCAGAGGGATTCAGGCGGAAGTCATGAGGGCTCTGGTCGAACTGGGCGCTGCCGCCAGCGTCGGCGACGAAGACCGGCTTTGTCAGGGCATCCCGGACAAAGAGGATGCCTCGGCGCACGCCGAGCCCTCGCGTGTAGGGGGCAATATCATGAGTCGGTGTCGCGGGAACCGGAGTGGTACGGTGTGCCGTCCCTGGCAAGTTGACCAAGGGATGAGCGACAGCGACATTGTTGAACCGCCCAGTTTCATAGGCATTGCTGTCCACAGCGGGTGTCCCTGAAACTTGCAGATCCGAGAGGTCGATACCTTCGAAACCCGCATTGTTCGTTGCGGCAGTGGGAGGATCGTACGCCCAGTTGGTCGGGTAGTTGACTCCGATGGCTGCTTCTGGGGAAGAATCGAAGATGTTGTTCACGAGGATGAGCTTGGAGATCCCTGTCCCCAAGTTGTTTGTCTGCGTCGTGTCTCCGTTCCAAAGACCCACGTGGTTGAAGGCCAAGGTGTTGTTGAACAGCTTCGTTCTATCGTGGATGCCAGTCGGAGCATCGATCTTGGTGTCTACCAGAACTCCAATGCCGTTGCCATAGAGAAAACAGTTGGAGATCGTGGGAGAGCAATCGAGGGGCCCGCCGATGGCGATGGCCGTAAATGTCTTGGCCAAGGGGGGCGTGTTTGGCGGGAAATCAGTGTTGGCTCCAAAGATCGCGATGCTGTCGATGAAGCTGTCGACTCCCGTCGCTCCCGATACGCCGAACTCGAAGGCTGGCCCTGCCACGCTCTGTTCCGAAGG
The DNA here is from genome assembly GCA_024278315.1 of Planctomycetota bacterium. Classification (GTDB taxonomy): domain Bacteria; phylum Planctomycetota; class UBA1135; order UBA1135; genus JAJRTL01. The sequence continues at coordinate 3,928 of JAJRTL010000159.1, forward strand.
GCTGCTGACATCGAAGACCGTGTTCAGAGCGCTTGTTCCTTGGACGCTGACGTGAGGTGGCAGGTGGATGGGGAACTTCTCGTTGTTCGGTTGGAGACCGTTGTCGGGGTTGTGTCCGCTTGCAGTCAAGTAGGCATTGCTACGCGCGTAGAGACCAGGTAGCAGATGGATGATGGCATACTCCCAGCTCACCGGCCCTGGGAAAGGGAAGCTCGCAGGTAGGTAGGAAAGTGCGCCGCCAGACTGGTTGATGGTCTTGAAGGGCCAGGGGGCGTGGAGCAGGACCTGGCCGGTAGTCAGGATGACGTCATTGGGCTTGCACTCCGTTGTTGGATTGCAGCCATTGCCCCCACCCGTGCAACGGGGGTTGAACCAGGGGGCACCTGCGGATGCGCTGTCGCTTCCATAGTGCGGATCCACCCAAACGTGGATGACGCGCTTGGGAGTGCTCTGGGCGCCTTGTGCATGGGCGGTCCGTGTAGAAACGAAAAGAGAAAAGAGCATGAAGCCCAGCAGGGCTAGCGAAGCTCTTCTAGAGAAGAGAAGAGAAGAGAAGAGAAGAGGGTTTCTCTCTGTATCGAGGGGACATCATCGTGTCCTCCATAAGGTGGAATCGGGGAGCCGCGCAGCGGGATCTCTTGTCTCGCTCGGCGCGAGGATGGGTACCAGCTC
>JAJRTL010000009.1 GCA_024278315.1 Planctomycetota bacterium
ATGACCGTGTACTCGGCGAAGGTGCTCGTGCCCATGAAGTGGCGCATCGGCTCGCCGCCCCGCGAGAGCCGCGCGCTGCCGTCAGGCAGGTAGCCCTGCCCTTGCTGTTCGCGGATGGCGAGGCAGCTGTTGGTCTTGCCGCTCCTGCAGTGCAGGCACTCACCACACTCGGGCGAGAAGAGCGTCACGACGTGATCGCCGACCGACAGGCTGCTCACTCCCTCGCCGATCTCGGCGACGACGCCCGCACCCTCATGACCCAGGACGCAGGGGGCGTAGCCGCTCGGGTCCGCACCGCTGGCCGTGTAGAGATCCGTATGGCAGACGCCGCAGGCCTTGATCTGGACCAGGACTTCACCCTTCCTGGGTCCCGCGAGGTCCACCTCCTGGACGACCAGTGGCTTGCCAAACTCTTCGAGGACAGCCGCACGCATCTTCATGATCCACCTCCGTCAAGACCGGGAGCGAAGACCATAGCCCTTGCTTCGCCTCTATCCCAGCCCTGCGTCGGGGGTGGGCATGGCGGTCTGGGAGATTCTGCTGAATACGAAGATCACGGGAGAACAGAACTCCCGCCGTCCAGTTGATCCCCTCTTCGTGTCCTCGGTGTTCTTCGTGGTAGACACCGAATCTCCTACAGGGTGGATCTCACGAAACCGTTAGAAGCGAAGACGGTCCTCCTGTGCTCCCCAGTTGGAGAGTAGGGGATAACACGAAGATCACGAAGGCTGCATGGGAGTCAGCCAGTGATCGTGGACTCTTCGAGGGCGCAACCGGTCAGGCGCTTGGTGACACCGGGTGCTCGGGCGTGGCGAGCAACTGAAGGTAGAGCTTCGCTAACCCGAACGATTCCTGACCTCGATGCGTCTGACGGCGTCTTTCGGCCCAGGACCGCGAACCTATCGGTTCGCTCGGCATGGCTTCGCTTCGACGACCCTCTTGGGTCGCCTCATATCTCGCGCAGCCCCCCCTGAACTCGAAATGCACTCGTCAGACCGCAAGAACGAGATCGGCTGCTCCGATCTCGCATTTGCTCACAACGATCTCATGAATCGTCCGGGCTAGCTCCTCGTGCGTGCCGGGCGTGAGCTGGGACGTGACGTGGCGCGCCGCCTGGCCTTCTTTTTCTTCTTCTTGGCGGTCTTGCGGGACTCCTTCTCCTTGGACTTCTTGCGCCGTGCTTTGCGTTCGTCATCGGAGCGTGGATTGCTGCCGTAGTAGGCACGGCGACGTGCTTTCTCTTCAGCGCGTCTCTTGCGCCTCGCCTCCATGCGCTTCTGGCTTTCCATGTAGCCCTTGGTGCCGAAATTGGCGCCCATGCCTGAAACACCCGCATTGTTGTCGTAGTAGGGGCGGCCGTAATCGATGAAGGCCTCGGTATCGAAGCTCCCGATCTTCTTGAAGGGGCGCGTTGCCATGCGCTCGTGCAGCAGCACGCTGAGCGGTTTCATGCCCGTGGGCTTGCCCTCGTCATCGTAGTAGAACGTGTCGCGCTTGCCCTGCTTGAGCCTGTTGCGCTCATTGCCGGCGTCGAAGCCCTGCCATCCGCTGCGTGCGATCATCTCCTTGGATTGTTCACGGATGGCGCGTTCGTGCATCCTGGCGAAGAGTGCGCGCTTGTCATTGGCGCTTCGCTTGTCCTTGAACAGTCGCTCCATCACGAGGCCAAACTCCAGCTCATAGGCCAGGTCCTCGGGATGCCAGAAGCCGGGCAGACAGTGCAGAACCGTGCCATTGGAAGAGAGGATGAAGGTCTGCATGTTGCGTGGACCGGCTCCGTTGGTCGTGCCGACGGCGCTGTCCTTGCAGGTGTAGCCGTGCGAAGACCCCACGTAGTCCTTGTCGCGGATATTCTTCCAGCCCACGACGAACTTGTTCTTGAGCATGGAGAAGACCGGCTCTTCGGGAAGGGACACGCCCCTCAGGCTTTGGCCCGCGCTTCAGAGGAAGCCGTCGAGGTCGCCGAGAGCCTGAATCCACACGACCGGCTTGCCCTGCCGACGTCCGGAGGCCAGGGCGCTCGAGAGGCTCTTGTGCCAGCGCAGCTCCTTGGTGAGCTTGCGGACGTTCTTGGCGACCTCATCGCCTGACACCCGGAGTCGCCGGAAGGCGCGTGCATCGCGTCGGCTTTCACGCTTGTCGCTCTCGCGGGCCTGCGGTCTCTGGCCCTGTTCGCGATCCTGCGCTGCAAGTGGCCCCGTCAGGAGGGTGGCAGAGGTCAGGAGTGCGGCGCCGATGAGCAGGCTTCGGCCCAGGTCTGCGGCTGGCGGGGAGAAGTCGTTCCGGCGTATTCCTGAGATCCTGATCATGCTCTCACCTGCTCGATATGCTTCCTGCTCTTGCGAGTCAACTGCATATCCTAGCCCGGAATCGGAGTGAAGTGGGGCAGGTCATCCCCGTTCGGGTCAACTTTCCAGGCCATCGCGGGGGGGAGAGGTCGGAATCTGGTCCGTGGCATGGCACAGCCGGGGGGAGATCCCCACCGGAGGCCGCAGTGCCTATTTCCCGATGAAACGAGGCAGATCGATGAGGCCTTCGGAGACGAGGACCATGAACGCGATCAAGGCCAAGGCGAACACGAGGATGGTACGAGCCATGTGCTTGATCAGGCCGTAGAGGATCAGGGTCATGCAGGCGCCGCCGACCACTCGGCTGATCCACTTGAGATTCTTCTCGTCCCATTGGATGTCGCGCAGGACCAGCGGGACAAGGATCAGGATGACGATGATCAGGAGGAGCTTGACGGAAGCCCAGAAATCCGACTTGGACTGGGCTCCCTGCTTCGCCTTGTTGGCTTTGTCTTTCGACATCGGAAGGGACGTTTCCTCAGTCGCTGCGGTCGGTGACTTCGAGGAGGTGGTAGCCGAACTGGGTCTTCACCGGTCCTTGGACCGTGTTGACGTCGGCGGAGAACACCACCTGGTCGAACTCGGCCACCATCTGGCCGGGGCCGAAGGTGCCCAGATCGCCGCCCTTGGCGCCGGAGGGGCAGGTCGAGAACTGGCGCGCCAGATCGGCGAAGTCGGCTCCGGCTTCGATCTGGTTCTTGAGGTCTTGGCACTGGTCTTCGGAGGGGACCAGGATGTGTCTTGCGGAGGCCTTGGACATTGGGATTGCTCCTTTGGATCTGGATTCAGTCGTTTGAGGGCGGCCACTTTGCCACCGACCCTCCGCCAGGGGAAACACCAAACCGCTCTGACAGCCCGCGCCAGGACCGGAATTGTCTCCTCACGATCAATGGCTCGGCCAGAGCCAGACGAAGGTGCCGGCGGTGACGATGCCGTAGATGATCCCATCGAAGAGGAACTTGGCGGTCGTTGTCCATTTCTGCCCCTTCCAGATCGAGGTCGGGAAGTCGGCCAGTCCGTAGCCCAAGACGGCGACCACTCCGGCGATCTGAAGGACTTCTTTGCGTCGTGCGGTGTCGTCCAAGGCAAACCAGGCCACGTAGGCCACGATCGCACTGATGAGCAGTGAGTAGAGGAACCACTGGATCAGATTCTTGCCGAGCGCAGGCGCGCCGTTGGGGAAAACCGTCATGAAGGCGACAGGACCCTCCTTGTACTTGGCCAGCATCTCGGGGGAACCCATCTCCTTCATGCTCCCCGGGCAAGGGAGCATGTAGGTGCCGGGCTTGAGGCCCTTCTCACGCATCGCCGCCATGAGCTCGTCCTCGTTGTCGAGCTTGTCGTAGTCTCCCCGGTGGATGGGGATCACCATGTGGAGGATGGAGCTTACGACGAAGACGAAGACTGCGGAGAGGAGGATCGGCAGCCAGAGAACGGACAGGAATTCCATGCCGGTGTACCTGTGGAGAGGAGGTTGTCGAGCGAGAGAAGAGAGAGTGAGAGAGAAGAGAAAAGGGGACGAGCTGCTTGTGCTCACGGGGGCCATGGCTGGACCGGGACCCCCGGGGGATGTCAGTAGGAGTTGACTTCGTAGGACCAGGACCTGTAGACGGTCTTGACCAGCTTGCCTTCACGGTTGTAGATCCGCACGCCACCTTCCTCGGCCACGATCGTGTTTCCATCCGGGAGGCGGTCAGCATCGTAGGGGTAGTCCTTGACCGCGATCCGCCAGGCGATCTGCCTGTTGGGCGTGAGCTCGAGTACCTCGAAGGCCTTGCCCTTGCCCGTGCTCCGACAGACGAGCGTGTTGCCGTTGGGGAGCCGGTCCGCATCCAGGAAGGTCCCCTTGTATTCCCAGGCAATGCGCTTGTCCTCGCCGACCTCCAACACGCGTTGGCCATCGAAGTCGACGATGAGCGTGTTGCCATTGGTGAGACGCTCGGCGTCGTACGGGCGGAAGAGCGGCTTGCCTGCATCCTTCTTGGTGAACTCCCACACGACCTTCTTGTCCGGACCGATCTCGACGACGCGGTTTCCGGTGGGGTCGGCCACGAGGATGTTGCCGTTGGGCAGCTTGCTGGCCGAGCGCGGTCGTTGTAGCTCGGTGTACTCCCAGACGACATCCCCCTTGCGATCGTATTCGCGGATGGCGCCGTCGGCCTGCTCCGTGATGAGCACGTTGCCGTTCACGAGCAGCTCGGCATCCGCCGGGTAGAAGAGTTCTTCGAGCTCCCAGACGACGCGTCCTTCGCCGTCCACCTCGACGACCTTGGATTCCTCGTAGTTGACGATGAGCCGGAAGCCTGTCAG
>JAJRTL010000160.1 GCA_024278315.1 Planctomycetota bacterium
CTCTTGGCCACAGTGAACTCCTGTTCGAGGTGGACGGTGTGCCAGATCTGGAGGTCAGGTCGACTCTGCAAGAGGAAGAGGTAGAGGCCAATCACACCGACGAAGGTGCCGAGCACCGTGTAGAGCAGGCCGATGAGCAGTCTCTTGAGTATGTGGAAGCTACGAATCTTCATAGAGGGAGGGGGTGGAGCCACAGGATCGAGGTGAGCCCCAGAGACTAGCGCATGTGCATGTAACTTCCTCCTCCCTTACGCAGATCGGCGTAGTCCATCGCTCGAGTTGGGAACCTAGAATTGGGCTCCTGTTCCTCTCCCGGGCCGAGCCGACCCGGACCCCTTCTCCTGCCATGTCCCGGACCTCACATGAATCCGCGAAGCGCTCTCCTTCTGTCCCTCCTCCTCTCGGGCATCCCTGCTAGCTACGTCGCGGCACAAGCCCCCGTCGACGCCATCCACTACAAGCTGGAGATCGAGCTCTTGTTCTCGACCAAGAGCATCCAGGGAACGCAGCATGCGACCTTCAAGGCCCTCACCAGCGGACTCAAGACCCTCGACCTGGACCTCAACAGTGGACTCAAGGTCACCTCGGTCAAGCTGGGGACCAAGACCCTCAAGTTCACACGCCCGACCAACATCATCCGCGTGACGCTCGATCGCAGTTACAACAAGAATGAACAGTTCACGCTCGATATCGCCTACGGCGGGAGGCCACCGCGAAGCAGCTCCTTCGGCGGAATGGTGTTCACCAGCCACAGCGGCTCGGCGATGTGCTGGACGCTCAGTGAGCCCTGGGATGCCCGGCTCTGGTGGCCGGGCAGGGACACGCTCGGCGACAAGTCTACGTTCGAGATGTGGATCACACACCCCAACAGCATGACGGCAGCCAGCAACGGCATCCTCCAAGGTATCGACAAGCTCAGCAACAATCGGCTTCGCACGCGATGGAAGACGAACTATCCGATGATCCCCTACCTTGCCTCCTTGGCCGTGACCAACTACCGCAAGCGCATCGATACCTACAAGTATCTCGGCGCCAACATGCCCGTCGAGTTCTACGTCTTTCCCGAGTATTGGAACTCATGGAAGAACGGAATGAATGCCATCGTTCCGATGCTCGAGGCCTTCAGCAAGGTCTTTGGGCAATACCCCTTCGTCAAGGAGAAGTACGGTATCGCCCAGTTCACCTGGGGCGGCGGGATGGAGCACCAGACGATCACCAGCCAGTCCAGCGTGGCCGAGTGGCTCTCGGCTCACGAACTCGGACACTCCTGGTGGGGTGACGCCATCACCTGCAAGACCTGGCATGACATCTGGCTCAACGAGGGTTTTGCGACGTTCTCCGAAGCCGTCTGGGCCGAGAAGAAGCCGGGCGGTAGCATGGCTTCCTACCTGAGCTACATGCGCCGCCGCAAACCCTACCGCGTCAGCGGCACAGTCTACGTCTACAACCCCAACAGCGTCGGCTCGATCTTCAGCTCCACCAACGTCTACCGCAAGGGCGGCTGGGTCGTTCACATGCTTCGCGGCGTGCTCGGTGACAAGCTCTTCTGGAAGGTACTGGCCGACTACCGCAAGGCCTATGAAGGCAGCAGCGCCAACACGATGGACTTCCAGAACTCGCTCAGCAAGACCGTGGGCAAGGACATGAGCTGGTTCATCGACCAGTGGGTCAAGAAGGCCGGTGCGCCGACCTACAACTACAGCTGGTCCAAGAACACCATCGGCGGACGCAACTACGTCTATCTCCAGATCGATCAGAGCCAGACCTACCAGAGCGTGTTCAAGATGCCGATCCGCATCCGCGTCAACACGAGCAAGGGCAACGAGGTGCACACGGTATGGAACGACATGCGCAAGGACGCCTTCGTCATTCCGGTCTCGGCAGCAGCCAGCTCGATCAGCGTGGATCCCGACCAGTGGATCCTGCGTCCGACGCCCAGGACCAAGACGCATGTGCGGCCATTCTTTGCGATGACCGAAAAGGAGATCGACGTCATGGCTGGCGGAGCGACGGAGCTGCACTTCGATCGCGGAGCTACGGACAAGGGTCGCCTCTACCTGATGCTCAGCAGCATCACGGGATCAACACCGGGCACGACTGTTTTCGGGCTCCACATCCCACTCAACTTCGACGCCATGACGACGCTCGGACTCGGCGCTCTCAACACGCCGATCTTCGCGACCTTCCTCGGCAAGCTCGATGCCAATGGCACCGGCCGCTCGACTTTCGCCCTGCCAGCCGGCCTCGGCCACGCGCTGCGCGGCAAGACGATGAGCTTCGCCTACATCCTCGCCGACCGATTCGACAAGGCCTCTCCCGCCCTCCACCTCCAACTCCGCTAGCCACCGGGCTCGATCGCAAGAAAGGGGACGGGTCCGTTTGCTACACTCCAGGCCACAAGGCCTCGGAGTGTAGCAAACAGAATCGCGGTAGGAATCGCCCTTTCGGGCGACCCCCCGCACAGATCCGTACGTGAAGCATTACCTCATACGGCTCCTGCCTTGAGTCGAGCGCGAAATCGTTCGCTGAGGATAAGGGTGCAGGATGCGCAGCTTCGGGAGATGCTTGCGTGTCAGACCTTGCATTCGCTTCCAGGTCCCTATCCGGTGCTCCAAAAACTTGATCAACCACTCATGGTCGATCGCGTCAAAGAAGCCCGAAACATCGGCGTCCAACACCCAGCTCACCCGTTTGCTGGTCAGTCCGACACTCAGCGCGTCAAGCGCTTGGTGACAGCTC
>JAJRTL010000161.1 GCA_024278315.1 Planctomycetota bacterium
GAGACCGAAGGTCAGCGCCAGGTGAAAAAGAAGTTCGCTGTCGGTCGTGCCATGGATGTTCAGGAAGTAGGTAGGATCGACGGCGAGCAAGAGCTCCCGACGCACCTTCTGGAACTCCCGGACGATTCCGTTGTGCACGAAGAGCCAGTTGGCACAGCGAAAGGGATGGCAGTTGGTCTCCTGGACAGGCGTTCCGGTCGCTGCTCGCACGTGCGCCAGGAACAGCGGCGACTCGATCTGATGCGCCACCTCGTGCAGGTTGTGGTCGTTCCATGCTGGCAGCACGCTGCGGAAGATGCCCGGACGCTCCATGTTGCCATACCAACCGATGCCCATACCGTCGGCATTGGTCGTCGTCTCGGCTTCGCGGGCATGGCGACTCTGCTCGATGAGCGAATGCGTCGTGTTGAACACGAGTTCCTCGATCACGAGCGGGGCACCGCAGTAGGCAAGCCATCGGCACATCCTGCTTCTACCTCGTTCCTCTTGTGTCCGGGTGGGTCGAAGCATCGTACTGCACCCCGGTCGGCACGTCCGTGTGGGCCCCGGTCGGCTCACCCGCGCGCAACTGTCGGCGCCTCAGTTCGAAGAGCACGAGGCCCGCGGCCACCGAGACGTTGAGGCTCTCCACCGGCTCCTGCATCGGGATCCGCAGCTTGTGCGTCGCGTGCTCGCGCAGGCGCTTGGGCACGCCACCACCTTCGCTGCCCAGCAGGAATGCCTGCGGCGCATCGCCAAAGTCGAGCTCCCAGTAGGACTCGCCCATGTTGCTGTCCGTCGTGATCAAGGTGACGCCGTGTTCCTCGAAGAAGGCCAGCACCTCCTCGGGGGAGGCCTGGGCCCAGCAGGGCATACGGAAGCAGGAGCCCGAGGACCCGCGCACGGCCTTGTCGCGATAGGGATGCGCACTGCCGCGCAGGGCAATGAACCCACTGGCCCCGGCTGCCTCGGCCGTCCGCACGAGCCCACCCAGATTGCCCGGGTCCTGCACGCCGCAGGCCACGAGCACGAAGGGCGCCTCGCCACGCAGAAAGTCCTCAGGCTTCCACTCGGGGATCCTTGCCACCAGCATCACGCCCTGGTGGGTCTTGAGCGCGCTGACCTTCTCCATGACCTCATCGGTCGTATCCAGGTAGCTGCTCGTCCGCCCCTGGAGATCGGACGCCAGCGCCGCCCCACGCTCGCTCACCAGCAGCCGGGGTGCGATCAGGACCTCTTCGATCTCCAGCCCAGCCCCCATCGCCTCCTCGCAGAGCCGCACGCCTTCGGCCAGGATCAACCCCTCATGCTTCCCCTCCCGAACCTCCCGCAAGAGCTTGATCCGAGCGTTCTTGGCAGAAGTAATGACTGGCTGATGCATGCCCCCCACCATACCCGGAGAAATAGGGTCAGACCCCATTTCTCCGGGTACAGGCGGGACTCCAGGTACCCGGATCTAACGCAGGCACATCCCCTCAGGCCCCGTGTTCCCGACGTAGATCACACATCTCTTCCCAGCGTGGCTTCACTGGATGCTCGGGGATCTCTGTAGACAGCAGGGCGACTTCGGAGTCGATGTAGGCGCGATCCACCTCGGCCCCCAGATGTTCCAGGACGCTCGCCCCATCCGACAGATCACGGGCTCGGCTGGAGAGCACCTTGAAGAGGACGTAGTCCTCGGGAGTCAGCACGCAGATCTTCCGACCCCGAAGCTGGGAGCAGACAGATTGTGTCAGGGCACTGCGAGCGAAGCGGGCGGACAGGGGGGCCAAGAGATCCAGGTTGTTCATGCCTGGGTCCTCGGGCGTGCCAAAGAGACTGATGCGGCTGGCCCGCAGCCCTCCCAGCTGGAGATTCTTGAACTCCTCCTGGGCATCGATCCCAGCCCGGCGCAAGCCCGCCAGAACGGGATCCACATCCACGTTCACGACAGCCAGATCCGCATCCCGTGTCTCCCTCGCCTCACCATAGGCAGCAAGCAAGAGAGCCCCATAGAGCGCGTGTTCGATCCCGGCTTCCGCCAGGATCTCACTCATCTTCAGAGCGACTTCGACCGGATCTTCCAGGTCCATCCTTCACCGTCCACTTCTCTGTGCGTTGTTCCATGACCTGGTTGCCCAGAGCACGCATTTCCCGTGTGGCCTGCCGCAGCTTGTAGACGAGTCGAGCCCCTTCTTCGAGTCGTCTCGTGAGTTCTTCTGCGGAAAGGGACATCTTAGCCTCCGACTGGTGAGCTGATGGGCGTTCGACAGGTTCGGGCCAAGGGCGGCCTTCTGCCAGATCGGACGTGATTGTAGCGTCTCGTGGAGAGGCTGTCGCGCTGCGGCCCAGGCAGGTCACAGTGGCCGCGGGTCGCCGCGCCACGCGCGGATTCGCGGGGCGCTACCAGGGTGGCGTCGTGAGGGTGAAAGGTCTCGAGTGGACCTGGGTAAGGTCATAGAAGTCGAGAAGATCCTCCGCGCTGAGGTCACGAGGCTCGTCGAGGAGACCGGCGCTGTGGGCCAGGAAGCCAAGCATCTCCGCAGATCGGATGCCTCGACGGCGGTACTGCGAGAGGCGCGTGTCGCCGTGGCGCTTGGCCAGGCGGCGGCCGTCGGCACCCAGGACGAGCGGGACGTGGATCCAGCGGGGCTCGGGGAAGCCCAGTGCGCGGTAGAGCAGGACCTGGCGCGAGGTAGAGGAGAGGAGGTCGTCTCCACGCAGGACCTCGTTGATGCAGGAGTCGCCGTCATCGACGACGACGGCCAGCTGGTAGGCCGGCTGGCCGTCCTTCTTGGCGACGACGAAGTCCCCGCAGTCCCTGGCCACATCGATCTCAACGCGGCCATGCATGCCATCTTGGAAGACGACCACGGCGTCCTCGGGCAGGCGAAAGCGCCAGGCGGGCTCGCGGCCGCTCTCCACGCGCGCCTGCTCACCGCTCTCGTAGCGGCCCCAGCAGGTGCCCGGATAGACCATCCCATGATCCAGACTCTCCTGCGGCGCGGACTGCGCGCGTTCGATCTCGCTGCGCGTGCAGGTACAGGGATAGACCAGCCCCTTGGACTTGAGATGCTCCAAGGCCAACGCGTAACGCCCCAGCTTGGCACTCTGGAGCTGCGCCTCCCCATCGAAGTCGAGCCCCAGCCAGGCGAGATCATCGATCGCTTCCTGGATCGACTCGGGCTTGATGCGCGGACCATCCAGATCCTCGATCCGGCAGAGCAGCGCGCCGTTGCGACTGCGCACGGAGAGCCAGGCCAGCAAGAAGCTGCGCGCATTGCCCAGATGCAGCGCACCGGTTGGGCTCGGCGCCAGGCGCCCGACGACCTCGGATGCGGCATCATCGAGCGCTTCTGGATCCATGTTCGAGCCCCACTCGATCGGAGACAGCCTAGCCCGCCTTGGGCTTGTCGCGAATCCCGATTTTGGACAGGATCGCCATCATCGGGCACCAGTTGGTGAACATCGACTGCAGCAGATTCAAGCCGATGAAGCCCGTGAACCACAGCCAGTTCAGACGCATCATGTCGTAACCGTCGAACTTCCAGTGCAAGAACAGGGAGAGCAGGATCATGATCCCTGCAATCCCCCTCAAGAGTCGACTCGCCGCCATCATCTTCCTCCACGTCTCGGGGAACGTATTTCGATGAGCAGCCTGCCACAGTGGCTGCACCGGCGCAAAAGCTCTCTCCCTTCCTCCAAGGAAAACGGCGCTCATGGCCGCGGTCCACGTGAAGGCCACATCAGCTCCCATGAGCAAGATCTACAAGGGCCAAACCGTGCTTGCGCAGGACATGCAGGTGATCCGATAGCCCCGAGCCTTCGCTTGGAGACAGCCTGGATCCGGCAGGGTAGGATCCGGGCATGCTTTCCCACAGGAGACACGCCATCCAGAACAGCCTATGACCGCGGATCCAGATCCGAATCCGTCCTCTCCTGCACCAGTGGAAGGCCTGGTCATCCGCATCGACTCCAAGCGCTGCCATGTGGAGATCGGCGACGAGGTCCTGCTGCTCTCACCGCGCGGCAAGCTCTTCGCAGGCAGGGGCCGCATCAAGAACCCCATCGCCGTCGGTGACCGCGTGCGTGTGACCCTCGATGGCGAGGGTGGCGGCAGCATCGAGGAGGTTCTGCCCCGCCACAGCCAACTCGCCCGCGCCTCGGCCGGCGAAGGCAAGATGCTCCAGGTCCTCGTCGCCAACCTCGACCAGGCCCTGGTCGTCAGCTCCATCGAAGAGCCGGAGTTCCGCCCCCAACTCGTGGACCGCATCCTGGCCGGTTGCGAGCACGAGGAGATCGGCGCCGTCATCGTCATCAACAAGGTCGATCTGGGTCACGGTGGTCTCGCCGACGAACGTGTTCAGACGTGGCAAACATTCTACGAGAAGCTCGGCTACGAGGTCCTCGCCGTCTCCGCCGAAAGCGGTCTCGGCGTCGACGTCCTCCACGCCCACCTGGCCGAAAAGCTCACGGTCTTCTGTGGCCTCTCGGGTGTCGGCAAGTCCTCCCTCCTCAACGCCATACAACCCGGCCTCGCCCTGGCGGTGGGTGAGGTCAGCGAGAAGTGGAAGGAAGGCCGTCACACCACCACCCATTCCTCCCTCCTTCGCCTCGACAACGGCGGCCACGTCGTCGACACCCCGGGTATCCGCAACTTCGGCCTCTTCGGTCGCGAGCCCCGCGAGATTGCCCACCTCTTCGTCGAGATGCGCCCCCTGATCTCCCAATGCCGTTTCCAGGATTGCCTCCACACCCATGAACCCCGCTGCGCCGTCAAACAAGCTCTCGGGCAGGGCGACATCACGCAGCAGCGCTACGACTCCTACCTCGAACTCCTCGCCGACGCCGAGAAGGGCCGCCTCTGACCGCCAAGATTCCGAGGACCAGTTTCTTCGGACCATGCGACCTACGAGACTCAAGCCTCCGGAATCCCCCGAAGTCACTGTATTCCACCTTGTTGCGGTCAGGCAAGGGCGCACAGGAGGAGGTCACCGAGCGGCTTCGCGGGAGGAAATGCACCCGACCGCACAAGGAGGGGGATTGTGCCTGGGGCCATGGTCCCATAGCATCGAGGATCGGTGTGAATCATCGCTCGGCTCTTTCCACGGCAGCTGCTTCCTCCCGACGACGTCTAGCATGACAAGGTCGGTTTCAGAGGTCTTGAGCTGGTACCCATCCTCGCGCCGAGCGAGACAAGAGATCCCGCTGCGCGGCTCCCCGATTCCACCTTATGGAGGACACGATGATGTCCCCTCGATACAGAGAGAAACCCTCTTCTCTTCTCTTCTCTTCTCTTCTCTAGA
>JAJRTL010000162.1 GCA_024278315.1 Planctomycetota bacterium
CGAGTTCAGGACGGCTGCGCGAGATGAAGGCGACCCAAGAGGGTCGTCGAATCGAAGCAATGCCGAGCGAACCAATAGGTTCGCGGTCCTGGACCGAAAGACGCCGTCAGACGCATCGAGGTCATGAATCGTTCGGGTTAGCCGGGATGAGCCTTCAGTCATCCCGGCGGAGAACGACGCTCAGAGGCGCTCGCCGTGTTGGAACATCAGCAGGGCCGTGCCCGTGGCCAGCAGCACGAAGCCCACGAAGAGGAACGCAATCCGCTTGTGCCAGACCAGCCCTCCCTTCAAGAAGAAGACCCTGGCCCCGCTCAAGAGAGTCAGGATGGCCAGGGCCGTTCCGGCGTAGGCGCAGACGAGATGGACCTGGAGATAGAGAGGTTCGAAGGTCCAGTAGGTCCCGACCTCCTCGGCAAAGAGGATCGCAATCGCAAAACAAACCATCGTGACCAGGGCGAGGCTGACGTGCAGACGACGACGCCCCTGCAGTGCGGTCACGAGGTCGGCGACGATCAGCAGGACGGTCAGCCCCAGAAAGGTCGCCAGAAGGATGTAGGGAGGCTCGCCCGCAGGCGGGCTCTGGAGGAGCGAGATCATAGTTGACGGAAGCTCAAGAGCTCGGAATCAGGGATGGGCGGCAGGCGGCCCGGGTCCAGGATGTGCGTACGCCCCTCGAGCAGATCCCCGAAGATCTTGTAGGTGCGTGCCACCTCGTCCAGGTAGTCGACACCAGCACTCCCTCCCGTTCCGACACGTGCGCCGATGATGCGCTCCACGGCACGCACGTGACGTGCACGGAAGAGTCTGACGCGAGACTCGAACTCGATCACGGAATCCAGGAGCACGTAGGGCCAGCGTAGGAGCGACTCGTCCCGATAGGAAGTGATCAGAAGGAAGGCCTCGTGGGCACGACAAACGGCCGGGTCGTGATCCTCCAGGTAGGCGCGCAGGCGTTCGCGATCGGCCTCCAGACGCTCTGAGGCGGCCTTGCGCGCCTCGCTCCCCAGGTTGGGATTGCGAGAATGGAAGGCCTCCATGTCCCTGTGGTAGCCGAGATAGGCATCTTGGAAGACCCGCGAGAAGTCCGGGAAGATCTTGGCCACAGGTGTACGCGCCAGCCAGGCGAAGGCAGCTTCCTTGAGCGTCATCTCCGATCGCCGTCGCTCCAGGCGCGCGAGCTCTTCCTTGCTGAGAAGCCGCTCGTAGTCGGTTCCGATGCCCTGGATCCGGTCCTCGTCCTTCAGGCCACCAAGGATCTCGAACTCACGAAACTGGACGGACTGGAAGCCCGAGGCTGGCAGGAGCTGATCACGAAAGGCCAGGAAGTGCGTCGTCGGCAGCGTCTCGAGAATCGTGAACTGGTCCGTCAACAATCGCAGGATCTCGTTGCTGCGCCCCAGAAGCTCGGTGATCTGCGGCACCTGCTCCTCGGCCACCTTGCGCTCGCTCTCCGGCTTTTCGGGTTGTCCCAAGAGATCCCTTGCCAGGCCCAGATCATGCAACAGCTGCTTGAACCAGAGCTCGAAGGCCTGATGGATGACGATGAACAACATCTCATCATGGTGGATGAGCTCACGATACTCACCACTGCTGAACCCCCGCTCGAATGCAGGAGGCTTCTGACAGGCGAGCAGTTCGTCGATGCGGAGATAGGGCCCGTAGGCGGGAGTCGCAGGCTGGGTCATAGAATCTTCGGGGTCGTGACAGTGGTTCGCGCCCCGCGTTCAACCCTTGGTCGCGGGATCGTGCGGGCAACTCCCGATAGCTTTCCCTGGGGGTGCTAAGGGAGGAAGCGAATTCTCCGCTCCCGTTCCGATCGCACCTGCCACCGACATCTGCATGGGACAGAGCTGGCCTACAGCGGCTGTGGTGCGCCTGTCCTGCCCACGTCATCGACGCTACCGCACCTGAGGACGGCGCCCCACAGAATTCATGCCCACAGCTGGTTCGAAGCCTGCAGGCGGTATGGGGGTGGCTGCTCCCGGACCGCTCACTATGATGCGCCCATGTTGATGGAGAAGCAGGAGCACGCAGACGCGAGAAGGCGCAATTGGCAGCCGGGTCTCCTCCTGTTCGTCGTCCTGCTCCTTCTCGGCAAGGCTCTCATCGTGCAGAGCCGTGGCGGCCTGCAGAGTCGGGAGGGCCTTGCTTCGGTGCTGGTCGAGCTTCTACCTGCTGGTCTTCTCCTGCTCCCAATCGCCCTGCTGCAGTCCAGCCGGTCCAACCTCGCGAGAGTCTCGAGTGCGTTCCTGCTATCGGTCCTCAGCCTCATCTGGCTCCTCGGGGGACTGACCCTGCAGCGCACAGGAGCCCTCTTGGATCCCGGCATGATCCTCTTCGTTCTGGGCTCCCCCAACGAGGTCATTCCTGCAGTGATCTCCGGAATCAGGCTCCTCGACATCGCTCTGATCCTGACCATCCCTCTCCTCCTGCTCGCGCTTGCATGGCGCGGTAGCCCCTCGCGCACGGGGATGGTCCTCTGCGGCGCCCTCATCCTCGTAGGGGCCGCCGCACGCTTCTCGATGCCAGCCTGGCAGGAGCATCCCAAGACCGCCACGAGCCTGATCAGAGGCCTGCTCCCATCGGTAGAGCGGACGCGCCCTGTCGTCTCCGCCCAGGAGGGGCGCTTGCTCCCAAGCCCCTCCGGCTACTGGCAGGCCTGGCGCCGTCCGCCCCCCGGGGGTCCCCGCCCCAACTATCTCGTGATCTTCCTCGAGAGTGTCCGGGCACAAGCCACGACGCCTTACAACCCCGCACTTCGGACGACGCCCTTTCTCGACGCATGGGCCAAGCGGTCCCTGGTCGTCGAGGAGGCCTATGCCTTCACGAATGGAACCGCCAAGGAGATGCTCGTTGCCTTCACGGGCCACCCACCCCAACTCGTGCGCGAGCATGTAGAAGCCGGACATGGTCCCACGGGCGGAGGTGTACCCAAGGAACTGGTTCGCCAGGGCTATCACACTTCCTTCTTCTATCCGGCTCTCGAGTTCCATGAGGGGCAGCTTCTCGCCATGGAGGACTTCGGCTTCCAGGAGCACTTCTCCGGGCCAAGATTGGCGCGTGCCTTCCCCGATGCCCTAGAGTTCGCAAGGGACAAGAATGTCACCACCGAGGTCGAGCGCAGCTACTACGGATACGACGACCGCAGCCTCGTCAAACCCATCCTCTCGTGGATCCGTGCGCACAAGCAGGAACCTTGGCTCTTGGCGGCCCTGACCCTGACGAGTCACCACCCCTACCGTGCGCCGGCTTCCTGGAAGCGTCAGGACTTCGGCATCGAGGATGCACGCCCCCATGCAGACGACTACAGGAACTACCTGAATTCGATCGCCTACCTGGATGATGTCCTCAGGGAGCTGATGACCCAATTGGAAACGGAAGGCCTCCTCGAGAACACCATCGTGATCCTCGCCGGTTACCATGGTGAGTCCTTCATGGAGAACGGTGTCCTGCAGCATGGGACAGGACTCGACGAGTACGGCGTCCGCATTCCGCTCATCCTCCACGGACCTGAGAAGTATCTGGGTCCTCCACGTCGCGTCCAAGGGCTGCGGTCGATCCTGGATCTCGTCCCGACGATGGCACAGATCAACGGCATGGAGATGGGGCAGCCCCTCGACTCTCCCCTCGTGGGCAGAAGCCTCCTCCGAGCCGTACCCGAGGATCGCGCTCTCTTCCTTCACTGTTGGTTGAAGCCGAAGTTCTCCGGACTTTTCATCCGCAAGAAACGCTACCTCTGGGATGAAGCATTGGATCGACTCGACCTCATCGACCTGGAGAGGGACCCGATGGGCGGCAACAGCCTGGGAAGGGAAATCCCACTCCATGACCGGAAGACCATGATCGGTCGCATGTTGGCCTGCCGAGAAGCCGTCCAGAGGTTCTACACACTGGGGGCCGAACGCGAGAGACGGGCCTTGCGAAGAAAGAGCCTACCGAGATTTCCACGAGAGCCCGGCAACCTCATCGCCGGCAAGGTCACCCTCGAAGGTGTGAGCCTTCCTTCGACGGTCGGCATCTTCGCCAATGCCCAACTCACTCTTGGATTCGAGGTCCACTCCCCTCTGCCTGAAGACACACGTCTGGAGCTTTCCTACTTCCAAAACGGGAAGGCCGTTCCGGCTGCCACCGTTCAGGACCCCAACCGACTGGCACCTGGCCGCTGGAGTGCGGGCGACAGGATCCTTCTCCCCATCCACCTCTACTTCCCCAGCTACCTGGTGCGAGAGGGGCCCCTCCAGATCCGCCTGCGTCTCCGATCCGCGCGGATGGGCGTCCTCGCTCCCCGAACGAGTCCAAGGACAGCGGAGGGCTGGATCGATCTCGGAAGCATCCAGGTCGCGGAATCCTCGTACCTTCCCCCACCGCGAACACGCGCAGAGGTGCTGGCATGGGAGATGGAACCGGAGTCCGAAGAAAACCTGGAATCCTATCTACACCACTCGACGCAAGAGCTGCTGGCTCTTCTCCCCGAGAGCGAAGTCGCCATCCGTGCCCTGGCCCATCGCTATCAGGGGAATCCCGAGACCTTGGTACCGATCTACAGGAAGGCCTCGCCCTCGATGCGCCAAGCCTTGGGAGAGGTCCTTGGAGCCATCGGAATCCACTCGGTACCCGCTCTCTTGACCTTGCTGGACAGCACACTTCCCACGCAAGCAGAACCCGCAGCCAACGCACTCCGGAGTATCGGGACGCCCGCGATCTATCCGATCGTGGAACAACTCAAGCGGATGCCGCGCGCAAGGGTCCAACGAATCCTGCCTTGGATCCGGGGACTGGACTTCGACTACGGCTCCGCATTCCCCGACCTCCTGGTGAAGTATCTGGGCAAGGATCCGGAAGGAAGCAAGTCCGCCCTGATCCTTCTCTCTCTCTCCGGTAGCTTCGCCGTCCCCCACCTCGAAACCAGCCTCCCGGTCCTCTCCGAAGGTCAAGATCTCGAGCAGCTCCTGGAGCTCATCGAGATCCTGGGTACCCAAAGCCAGCCTCTCATTCCAGCCCTCGAACGAAGAGCCAAGGATGCCAGCCCGGTCTGCAAGAAGCGCATCCAAGAGACGATCACCAAGATCGAGTGAAGGCACGGAGCCTGTGCCCCGCGCGTACGATCAGAACTCAGAAGAAGCCCACACAGAAGCGTCCCCTATGGAAGAAGTCTGAGCACTTCTCCTCCGGATCTGACCTCTATGCGCTGTTTCAGAGGCGTGAGCCGCATTTGTTCGAGCACGGTTCCCCTTGGTGGCGTCCCACACTCATCGCTCATCCCATCCCACGCTCATTGGCCTC
>JAJRTL010000163.1 GCA_024278315.1 Planctomycetota bacterium
CCTTCCTCGGCGTGTCTTTCGAGGCGCGATCCAAGGGCCTGCACGTACGAAGCATCGAGCCTGGCGGCAATGCCGCAAAGATGGGGCTGAGTGCCGGCGACGAGGTCCTCTCCCTCAATGGCAAGAGCTACGACAAGGTGACTGCCTTCATTGCCGATCTCAAGAAGCTCCCTGTCGGCACGAAACTCCAGATCGGCATCGACCGGGACGGTGCGGCGCACGACCTCGCAGGCACGCTCGGTTCCAAATTCACCGACGACCGCGTCGGCCGTCTCCATCTCGCCGGGGGCCAGCTCAGCAAGCACCGCGCGGGCTTCGCGCAGGCCATCCAGACCGACCTCACGCTCGACCCGCGCCAGTGCGGCTCGCCGCTCCTCGGTCTCGACGGACAGATCCTCGGCCTCAACATCGCCCGCTCTCGCCGCGTCGCCTCCTACGCCATCCCCACGAGCATCCTGCGCAAGCTCCTCAAGAAGCGGCGTATCGAAAAGGTGTAGCCACAAGAGAATGCCTGAAGAATAGGGACGGGTCCTTTTGCTACACCTTGGATGTGTCCAGAGGTGTAGCAAAAGGACCCGTCCCCTTTCTTCAGGTCTTGGGGGGGGCTGGGTCAGATCAGCTCGAAGCGGCCTTGGAAGAAGCGGAGCTTCTCGGGTTCGTAGACGAAGCGCAGGCCATGGATCTCGTCGCGTCGCTCGTAGAGGCGGATGATTCCATTGGCGACTGCCTTCATGTGGTCGCGCGTGTAGACGCGGCGCGGGATCGTGAGGCGGACGAGCTCGAGGGGCGGACGGTAGTTCTCGCCGGTCTCGGGGTTGCGGCCCTTGGAGACGTTGCCACGTTCCATGACGCGCACGCCCGTCTCGACGTAGATCTCGGCTGCGAGGCGCTGCGAGGGATACTCGTCCTGGTCGATGTGCGGGAGGAAGCGCTTGGCGTCGAGGAAGATGGCGTGCGAACCCGGGGGCGTCACGATCGGGACACCAGCCTCCATGAGCATGGCTCCGAGCGCCTCGGTCTGCTGGACGCGTGACTCGATGTAGCGGTCGTCGAGCATCTCGTCGACACCCACGGCGATGGCCGCGAGGTCGGAGGCCGCCAGACCGCCGTCGGTGATCTGACCTTCGTAGAGGCGCAGCTTGTCCTTGGCCAGTTCGGCCCACTCGGCGTTGTCCTTGAAGGCCAACAGCCCGCCGATGTTGATCAGGAAGTCTTTTTTACCGCTGACCGTGCATCCATCGCCGTAGAGCAGCATTTCGCGAAGAATGTCGCGGATCTTGGTGTCCTTGTACTGTGGGTCGCGGACCTGGATCATGTAGGCGTTCTCGGCCATGCGCGTTGAGTCGAAGAAGACCGGGATCTTCTTGGCGCTGCAATACTTGTAGACCTCGCGCATGTTGTCCATGGAGACGGGCTGGCCGCCTGCCATGTTGACGCTGTGCTCGAAGGAGATGTAGGCGATCTTCTCGGGGCCATGCTGGTCGACCAGGGCCTCGAGCTTGGTCATGTCGATGTTGCCCTTCCAGGGGAACTCGCTCTCGGGCTGGTGCGCCTCGTCGACGATGATGTCGTGGAAGACACCACCGGCAATCTCCTGGTGGAGCTTGGTCGTCGTGAAGTACATGTTGCCCGGCACGAGCTGGCCCGGCTGGATCATGATCTCGGAGAGGATCTGCTCGGCCGCTCGGCCCTGGTGCGTCGGGATGATGTGTTCATAGCCCGTGGCCTCGCGCAGGACCTCGACGAGATCCAGGTAGGCATCGGAGGTCGTGGGTGTCGAGATGGCCTTGTCGTAGGCGGCCCACTGGTTGGTGCTCATGGCCGAGGTGCCCGAGTCGGTCAGCAGATCGATGGTCACATCGGCTGAACGCAGCAGGAAGGTGTTGTAGCCGGCATCGCGGATGGCCTTCTCACGCTCTCCGCGACTGAGCGTCGCGATGCGCTCTGTCGTGTGCACCACGAAGGGGTAGGTGTGGAACTCGAAGCTGTCGAGATCGGCATAGACCCAGCGATAGGCCATCTGGTCGCGCCAGTTGCCTTCTTTCTGTAGCTCGAGGGTGGGGACTTGCGCACGCTGCTCGTAGAGGCTGATGATGGCGTCGGCCACCTGATCGAGCTGGCGGCTGGGCATCGCCAGGCGCGGGATCTGCACCGGAACGATCTGGTCGCGGCCGACACGACCCTGGGCCAGGGCGCGCACACCCGACATCTCGTAGAGCGCTGCCGAGAAGGCGTCCTGCTGGTACGCCTCGATGTGATCGAAGAATCTGTCGGCGTAGATGTAGGCGCCGTCGCATCCGCGCTCTACCGGTACGCCAGCCTCGCGCAGGCGATCACAGAAGCGGATCGTCTGGTGCATGACCCATTGGACTTCGTGCTCGTCGCACATCTCCTCCAGTCCACGCGCGAAGACCTCCATGGTGCGTCCGCTCATGCCTCCGTAGGTGTGCAGGCCCTCGTAGACCACGACTTCGTTCATGAAGTGCTCGAAGTCCTCGGGGTTGTCGGTGGCCAGCAGCCCTCCGCTCGGACACTTGGGATCCTGCGCTGCGTCGATCATGAAGACATGCGCGGTCTTGGCGATCTCCTTCACGAGGTCAGCGATGCTGCGGTTGGACATGCCGGGCTCGTTCTTCTGGATGAACCAGGCGTTCTCGACGACGCGCGAGCCGTCCAGGACGAGGCGCTTGCCATGGCGGTCGGCCAGCGCGCGCACGCCACGCAGGTTGGCCATGCTGAAGGGATGCTGTCCATCGGCGAAGGCCTGCAGGCCGACGACGGAGACCTGGCCGCCTTCGAGCGTGGACTCAAGCGTTTCGAGTTTGACATTGCCGGTGAACAACTCCGCTTCGTGATCGCGGATGTCGGGCATGTCATGACCCATGGGGCCGACGACATCCATGCGCGTGCGTCCGTTGGATGGCACGATCGAGTCGCCTGGGATCATCGTGGCCAGCACGAGCTTGACCGCGCCCAGGATGTTGTGCGTCGGGCAGATGTAGGAGTGTCCCAGCACCTCGCGGACGGCTTCCTGCAGATGCTCGAAGTTGCGCGCGCCCGCGTATGCCTCATCGCCAATGAGCTGGCCCGAGAGCTGCTCCTGGCTCATGGCACTCGTGCCGAGCGAGCACATGTCGAAGGCCACCTGCGAGGGCGTCAGGTTGAAGACATTGAAGTTGGCCTTGGCCAGGAAACGTTTCCGCTCCTCCAGCGTCGGGAAGGACACGGGGCGGATGGTCTTGATCTTGTGGGGTTCGTGCTCGAGCAACGGCATATCGTTTCTCCTGTACCGAAGCCACATCTCCCGCAGTAGGGGGGCGCGGGGCGTGCATCGGCAGCTTCAAGGTTGGGGCGACCGTGCGAGCGGTCGCCTGGTCTTTTCTCCCTACCCTGCCCGACCTCCTTGAGGCGGGGCAGCAGCCGGGGTCTGGTTCTCAAAGGGGAGGTGGGATCCTCCCGGCCCACGATTCTATCCCTGCGTGCTCTCCCTCCCTCCGGGGCCAAAGACGTAGCCGCCCAGGAACGAGGACGCGCTCGAGACTGTCGACTTCAGTGGAGCTGCTGGATCTGAGAGAAACGCGTCGTCGTGTCGCTGGCGCCGTAGCCCGTGTATCGGATGTTCTTCCAGCGCGGGGGGAGGGAGGCGGTGATGGACTGGTCCTTGGCGGTCGCGCGGAGTTGATGCCGGGCCATGTCGATGTGGAGGGTGAGGGTGATCTCGTCGGTCGGATCGATGTCGAGCGGTGCGCGGGCGAGGGGTTTGCGCAGATTGGGGCCGTAGATCAGGATCTCCCTCTTGGCAAAGTCGATGCCGGCGCGGAGGAGGTCCTGGCGGGGGCGATTGCCAGCGATGAGGACGTAGCCCTCGCGTTTGGCTTGATGACCGCTGGCCTGCTCGCGCGGAGAGCGGATGCGGCAGCGGAGGGTGGCCTGGGCGGTGATGGGTGAGGTGAGGGGCTGAAGGAGATAGCCGCCCCAGGCGTTGGCTCGGACGAGCCAGCCTTCGGGCAGGGTCTTGACCGAGGCGATCCCGGCCATGATCGGGAAGGCGCCGTTGCCGAGATCCCCGGTGTCGTCGGCATACTGCTGGCGCAGCTCGGTGAGGCGTTGTCGCAGACGGGTCTCGATGTCGGCATAGGCCGGATTGCCAGCGAGGCTTGTCATCTCCTGTGGATCCTGCTCGAGGTCGTAGAGCTCCCAGTACTGGTTCTCGGGTTCGTAGTAGTGGATGAGCTTGTAGCGTTGCGTGCGGACGCCGTAGTGGGCGGGCACCATGTGGACGGCATGCGACTCGTAGTAGTGGTAGTAGATCGCGTCGCGCCAGGACCCGGGCGCGCGGCCCTCCAGGAGTGGGACGAGCGAGATCCCTTGCATCTGATCAGAAATCCTGATGCCGGCGAGGTCAAGGAAGGTCGGTCCGAAGTCGATGTTCTGGGCCAGCTGTTGGCGCTCTTTCCCGCCCGCGATCCGACCGGGCCAACTCAGCACGAAGGGCATGCGGAGCGACTCCTCGAACATCCATCGCTTGTCGAACCAGCCGTGTTCACCCAGATAGAAACCCTGGTCCGAGGAGTAGATCACCAGCGTGTTGGCCTTGATCTTGGGGTGCTCGTCCAGCCAGTCCAGCATACGGCCCACGCTCTTGTCGACGCCAGCAACGCAGCGCAGGTAGTTCTTGATGTAGCGTTGGTATTTCCAGCGCAGGAGTGCCTTGCTGCCAGCTGGGAGCTTGCCCTGACGACGCGCCTCACGGAAGGCCGCGTTCTCGCTCGCGTAGGCTGCATCCCAGACCTGACGTTGTTGCGGCGTCATGCGCTTGAGGGGGCTTTCCCACCAGCGATTGATCCCCTTGAGCGGCTTGCCCTGCTCCTCGTCTGGTACGAGCTTGAGGTCATAGAACAGACTCATGTGCCGGTCGATCTCCATCTGCTGGCGCTTCAGTGCCGGTCCCCGCCCGGCATAGTCGTCGAAGAGTGTGGCCGGCTCCGGGATCGAGACGTCGCGATAGAGACCCAGCTCCTCGGGCCCCGGCATCCAGGATCGATGCGGTGCCTTGTGCTGGCACATCAGAAGGAAGGGTTTGTCAGGGTCGCGCCCTTTCTCCAACCAGTCGAGCGCCAGATCGGTCGTGATGTCGGTGACGTAGCCATCGATGCGCCGCTTGCCTAGAGGGGTCAAGAAGTCG
>JAJRTL010000164.1 GCA_024278315.1 Planctomycetota bacterium
GACCAGCTCCGTGTTTGAGGCCAAGCTGGGGCCGAGAGAGTCCTGATAGATATTGCCCAAGGTCCAGGGCTCTGCCTTGTCCTCACTCCAGTCGAATCCTGTTGTTGTCCAGGAGAAGTTGTGGGGCAAGGGCAGGGCTAGACTCCTGACTCGCAAGCCAGAATCCATCAGGTCCCGTCTCTCCAGAGCGACGGGACCTGATGGCACATTCCGGCCTCCAAGTCCTTCCGACCTCCCGGGCCTTCAGCCCTCTCCGGTGGTCGCCCGTTGCGACCAAGTTGCCACCAGAACGCCGGTGCCAAGGGGGGGGCTGGCGCACGGGCGCCACTCGTGCTTGGATGGCGCAAGCCCCCGTAATCCCGTGCCAGCCTCTGTCAGCGACTCGATCCACGCTGAGGCACGGCGAAACGCCCCGTCTTCCCATCCCTGCATCTGCACGTTTCCCCGAGGGCCTTGTCATGCGCGTTCTCCCCTTCCTCTCCACCTGCGCCATTCTTCTGTCATTGCCATCCCTGGCTCTTGCAGGGGATTTCTTTGTCGATCCTGCCAAGGGCAAGGACGTACCTACGGCCGGTTCGTCCTCCAAACCCTGGAAGACCATCAACTATGCCATCGCGCAGTCAACGAAGTCCTCCGCCGCAGGCAACATCTACCACCTGGCCCCAGGCACCTACACCGAGAGTCCTGGCAGTGCAGCCATCCCCGCTACGAACAGCGCAACGATGGCCTTCGTCGGCACCTCCCCCAAGAGCACGGTCATCACTGGCACCTTCAACTGGGGACCGCGCAACGGCATCCAGCTTCGCTCACTCTCCTGCGCAGGCCTGACGAACAGCACGACGGGGACACAACCGGCCTTGGTCGACATCCAGGATTGCGTTGTCAGCACCTGCACGCTCAACTCGAAGAACCAGGGCTCGTACCAGGTGACGATCAGGAGCTCGAGCTTCCAGAGACTGGATATCTCGCTGGGCAGCTTCACCAAGAGTCGAGTCCTGGTGGAGAGCTCCCGGGTCGGCTCGGGAGGCGCGAGCATCCGCGGTTCGTCGAATGCAGCCGGTTCGCTGGTGGAGTTCGAGGATTGCCGGTTCGAGAACGCGAAGCAAGATGGCCTCACTGCATTCCTTGCCAAGACCACCCTGACGATCCGCCGCTGCCTCTTCCGGGGTGCGAAGCGCTACGGAATCGATCTCAACTCCCGGTTTGGAACCAAGAACGGCAACATCGTGAGCGTCGTGGACACGACCATCCTCCTCTCGGGCACGGCTGGCATCCATGTCGTCCATGACCCACGCAGCCAGAAGCATAGAGAGCACGACCAGCTCCTGGTCGAGAGTTCTGTGCTCTCCGAGAACGCGATGGGGATCGACAGCAGGGACTGGGCCCTGACGGTCCAGGATTCGATGCTAGCCATCGGCAAGGGCGCGGCCATCCGTTGCAAGGCGACGCTTCCGGATTTGACGACACGGGTCAGCCGGAGCACGATTGCCGACCACGGTGGTAATGCGGTGACCCTCGAGGGCTTCGAGGCCTCAGCCTTCCGCATGGACAACTGCATCCTCAGCAACAACACCGAGGGGCTCGGCGGCAAGCTCGTAGCAAGCAGCAAGGGCATCGATGTGGAGTCCTGCACCTTCGCCAACCTCAAGGGGTCAGGTATTGCGGTGACAGGCCTCAAGGCCTCGACCTTGCGTATCCACCACACGATCTTTGGCGGCAACCAGGCCTCACTCGCCATCCCGACAGGGGCCACGATCCAGTACTGCCTCTCCGACCGACAGCTGCTCACCGGCACCGGCAATCGCAAGGGCAACCCTGGTTTCGTCAACGCGACCCAAGGCATGTATCAGCTCACGGCCAACTCACCCGCAATCGACGCCGGTGCGACCAGCCTGATCACGACCTCCAGGGACTACGAAGGCGATCCGCGGATTCTCGGAACGAAGTCGGCAGCGTTCGTTCCCGACATCGGCGCGGACGAATATTCCCTCCAAGGTATCCCCCATGTCGCGGCGACGGCGACGGTGCCGTTCGGCATGCCTGCGCTCAGGATGACCAGACTCGGGCTGCTACGCACCGGCGCGACCTTCTCCGCGCCCCTCGAAGGGCCGAGGCTCAGAGACGCGACGCTCTGGCTCATGGGTCTATCCGAACAGCGACTCACCCCCACGCTCCCTCTCCCCTTCGATCTCGGTCTCTTCGGCTTCCCGGGAACCTTGGTTCACACGAGTCGCCTCGTGAGCTTCGCGGGGGCACGAGGCACCAACGGAAATGCGGCCTTCTCCATTCCTGTTCCCGACGACAAGACCCTTCCTGGCACGCCCATCCGGCTCCAAGCACTCGTCCTTGGCAAGGAGGGCCTCGCTTCCTCGCAGCTTCTGCGCGCCGTCGTTGGCCGGGTCCAGTCGCTCCAGGAGTCCTTCACCAATCAAGCCAGGCTGGATCCCACTCTCTCAGGTGCTACGTGGGGAAGCGGGAGCCTCTTGCCGGGCAAGCTCGGTGGATCCGGGA
>JAJRTL010000165.1 GCA_024278315.1 Planctomycetota bacterium
CCTTGCCACCCTCACGATAGCTCTCGCGCAGGAGGACTGCAGGCGGTGAGTTCCGATTGCGCACGTTTGCGACATACATGCCTACCTTTCTAGGAACTGAAAGGCGGTACACAAGGGAAAACACGCATTATCGATAATATTACATGCCTACACTATTGAGGGAATTTTGGGGGGGGTTACCCTTTGTGAAATATGGGGTTACGTCATCCGAGGCGGCGGAACTTCAGTCTAGCCCGGATGATTCATGAGATCGTTGAGAGCAAATGCGAGATCGGCGCAGCCGAGCTCGTTTTTGCGGTCTGACGAGCGCATTTCGAGTTCAGGGGGGGCTGCGCGAGATATGAGGCGACCCAAGAGGGTCGTCGAATCGAAGCCATGCCGAGCGAACCGATAGGTTCGCGGTCCTGGACCGATAGACGCCGTCAGACGCATCGAGGTCATGAATCGTTCGGGCTAAAGCAGGGCACTGTATGAGAATGCAACAGATCTGGCTCCAGCCGTCAAGATTGCAACACTGACGGTCGATCAGGGGGGGGCCACGTATGGGGCCCGTAAGGGAGGGGGAACTTGTGAGACAGCTGAATCGTGTTGTGCGTACTGCGGGCGTTGGTTCTGCCAGTGCGTTTCGTTCTCAAGATGACGAGGTTCTTCATCCTGGCCACGCTACAAATCGTCCACTGGGTCAGAGCTGGGCTCCTGGGGGCACTCGGCGATACCTGCGGGTCTCGGCCCTGCTTCTCGCTGTCGGATTGCTAGGCTCCTGCGGGGACTTCAGCTCGACATCTGGCGGTGGCGGTGGCGGTGGCGGTGGTGGTGGCGGCGGCGGCGGTACCCGACGTGCAGGTGATGGGTCGGGAGTTGTCAACAGCTTCTTCGTGCAGAACGATTCTGCTGTCGTCCGGAACGAGACTGTGCTGGCTTCTGTTCCGTTCGCGAAGGGTCAGTTCGCGAGCCTGGATCGGGTGGGCGTCAAGGGGCTCGCTACAGCCTGGCGGGTACTGCAGCGCTGGCAGGATGGATCGGTGCGCGTCGCTCAGGCGCAGTTTACCGATGAGGTGCCTGCCAATTCCAAGAAGGTCTATGAAGTCGTCAAGGATGTCTCGACACTGAGGGGTGCCTTTCAGCAGAACTCCTGGGTCCAGTCGATGATCCAGGGGCTTCTCCTGCGAGTGGAAGTCACTGACGATCGGAGTGTCGCATATTCTGCTGACCTAGGTTCCGCAACTCCCGAGATCATCCAGGAAAGCTTTCTTGTTCGTGAGAGTCGTTGGCGCATCTACATGCGTAATGCAAATCCGAATGCCGGGATCAAGAGAGACTACCTGGCTGCCCGCGTCTACCTGAAGGAATACCGCGATGTACCCTTCATGAACCTTGAAGTCGTGGTCGGAAACGACTATCTCGGCTCGGACGACCCCAAGGGGAGCAAGGACCCAAACCTGTATCCGCTCGGTCCTGTGTCCTTCAAGAGTGTCGTGATCTCGTTGCGCGGTGCGAAGAATCGGATGCGATTCTACAAGCAGCAGGGCTATCCCAAGAGGACCTACGACTCGGCCAGGGCTATCGATCACTATACGGTCCTCGAGAACACGTGGCTCGATGATGGGCAGACAAAGCTCTATAGCTTCGACCTCTATTTCGACAATCCGAATGGAGACAAGGCCGCACGTGAAAAGTCGACGGCGATCTATCAAGCCATGGACAAGATGCCCTTGCGTCCTCTCGCCTCTCGCAAGGCCTGGCAGAGCACAAAGGCGTTGGGGATCAATGGTGGGCCCGTAACGGGGCCGACCGACTCCTATGAGCGGGCGGAGCGTGACCTATTGCGGTGGCGGAGTCGACAGCAGTTCGGCGCCTTCGGAAGTTGGGGGGACGCGAAGGTGAGCGGCACTACCGGTACTCCGCGCAATGGACCTGTCTCCCCCCCGCTTGGTCATGCGATCCAGGGAGAGAATCCTCATCTACTCGAGGTCCTGGAAGGAATGGCGATGCAGCAGGCGGTTCGCCAGTATCATATGTGGGGCCTCAAGGTGGGAGACGAGGACGGTCTCTATCTGTGGAGCGGTGTTCCCTACACGAAGGGCGGTCGCAAGTTGTCCACCAACAACCTGGGCCGCTGGAGCATGTGGCAGAACGATCCCTACGGCGCATATCGTACTCGCGTGGACTTTGGTTACGCACGAACGGGTCATGGATGGAATGCGTACGATGTAGAGCACTGGTCTACCGACCTGCTCTTCGACTACTACACGGTGACGGGCAGCAGTTGGGCGCTCGATGAGATGAAGATGATGGGGCAATGCCTCAAGGGATTGATGCGTCTGAAGACGTACTTCACATCCGGTATGCAGTCTGCGCGAGCAGAAGGTTGGACTCTCACTGCATTCATCCAGATCTGGCTCGCGACAGGTGATGATAACTACAGGACCTACGCATTGAGGCGCATCAACGAGATCGTAGATCCGCAGCGGGAGAAGAAGCATGCTGCCAAGGCCCTGGCCTGGCAGTGGGACTATCCTGGAACGAAGTATCCAAGGAGCACCGCCTTCTACATGCCCTGGCAGCATGGTCCGATCCTTCTCGGATTCAGTGCAGCGCACGAGTTCTGGGGATCCAAGGTTGCGAAGCAGATCGCCGAAGACGTGGTCACCGCGGTCGAGTATGCATGGGTCAAGAACTTCAAGAGCGATCCGAAGTACGGGACCATCACGGACGGGCTTCGCTACTACGTGCCGGTGCTGCACAACAACAAGGGAGTGCCTCCGAGCTACTTCGACAAGACTGCTGGTATCGGCGCACGCTGGGGCGACAGCCCCCTCGGAGGTGCGCATGAGTTCCTCGTGAGCGGACTCTATCTTGTTGCAGACCGAAGCAACGACAACGCGTTCCGCTCTCGCGCGCTCTACATGGCAGACAAGCTCCTAGGCACGATCGACGCGAGCCGCGGGCGCCTCTGGAACAAGTGGACGATTGCCACGCCGGATTATATGTTGCCGACCGGGCGCTAACCCGGCCTATTCATGAGATCGTTGTGAGCGAATGCGAGATCGGCGCAGCCGAGCTCGCATTCGCGGTCTGACGGCACCTTTGGTCCAGGGCCTGCGATGCGAGCTGCAGCCTCCCGGCGTTGGAAGTCAGATCGGTTCCTGGTAGGTGCCGTAGACCCGCTTGAGTGCGGAGACGACCTCGCCGACGCTGGCGTAGGCTTCGACCGCGTCGAGGATGGCGGGCATCGTGTTGTTCCCCTCGAGGGCAGCCTGTTCGACAGCGGCCAGGTAGCGATCGACGGCGGCTGAGTCGCGCTCTTGGCGGATCTTCTCGAGACTGGCGATCTGTCGACTCACGTCGTCTTCGTTGTAGGTGTGGAAGCTGACGTCGGGCTCCTCTTCGTCTTCGACGGCGACGTTGACGCCGACCTTCTTGGCCTCGCCGCTCTGAAACTTCGTCTCGCGCTCGTAGGCCTGCTGATTGACGGCCGCCTGGACCTTGCCATCCGCGATGCCTTCGATGATGCCGCCTTCCATCGACTCGATCTCCTCCATGATGGCGACGATCTTGGACTCCATCTCGTTCGTGAGGGTCTCGATGAAGTAGGAGCCTGCCAGCGGGTCGACCGTGTCGCAGAGACCGATCTCGTGGATCAGCAGCTGCATCGTGCGTAGCGAAAGCTTGGCTGCCTTGGGTGTCGGGATGGTGTAGGCCTCGTCGTAGGAGCAGAGCGCCATGGTCTGCGTGCCGCCGAGCGCGCTCGCCAGCGCGTAGTAGGCCCCGCGCATGATGTTGTTCTCGGGCTGCTGGATCGTGAGCCCGGCACCGCCACCGCCTGCGATCATGCGCAACTGCATGGACTTGGGGTTCTTGGCGCCGTAGTCCTCCTTGAGGATCTTGGCCCAGAG
>JAJRTL010000166.1 GCA_024278315.1 Planctomycetota bacterium
ACGCATTGGAGAAGGCTTCGGCAACCCTGGACGCCGACGACGGGAAGGATCCCGCGACCACAGCCCAGCTCGAGATGGCGCGAGACCTGGTCTTGAGGGCCCTGCAGGACGAGGACAAGCGATACCAGATCACCAAGGATCTGGCCGAGAACCTCTCGATCTCCTACAGCACGACCGAAGTCGTGATGGCGCGACTCACGCAGATCACCGATGCCAAACAACGCGTCTATGCGCAGGCCATCATGTTCTTCGGGACCAATGAGACCGTGTTCACGGCACTCAGTGCTTCGTTCACGGGCATGTCGGGCCTTCACGAGAGCACGCAGACGCTGGAGGCCATGAAGGAGGGCATCAACCGAAGCCTGGAGACCCTCGGCGAAGTGGGCTCCAAGATCCAGGAAGCGGCTCTCAAGGCAGGCTACGGCCCTACGATCCGCGCCGAGTCGGTCAAGAAGCTCGTGGATGCCGTGGTTGACTTCCAGGCCAGAAGCTATGAGGTCATCGACGAGATGCGCGCCCTCAGCACGAAGAACGAAGCGGAGCTGTCGGCTGCGGTCGAGGACGGAAAACGCCGCATGGTCGCCTTGCAGACCCGCGCCGCAACCCTCCCGGTGCCGGCGGACGCGTGAGGGCTGAGACGCGGACGCAAGAGAGCATCCCCCTGGACAAGGTCATGCTCGCCATGGACGTCGTCGATACGCTGAGGCATCAGCGTGCCCTCGTGGAGTCCGAACTCGACGGTGAGCAGCGCGAGCGCAGGTTGATCGCACGTGTCCAATCCGTCTATGAGTCACAGGGGATGGAGGTGCCTGAGAGCGTCATCGCTGAAGGCGTCAAGGCTCTCATCGAAGACCGTTTCACCTACGACCCGCCGGTGCGTTCCTTCGCGGTCCGCATGGCCGAGGTCTACGTGGAACGGCGCCGATGGGCACTCCGGCTGTCGATCCTTCTACTCGTGGCCAGCGCCGTCTGGGCGTCTTTCGCCATCCCCGCCTACTACGCTCGACAGTCGCTGATTCGGGACTTCCGGGAGGTGGTCGCGGAAACCCAGACAGAGCTCACACAACTGATCCGCAGAGCCAAGACGCTCCAAGGGAACAAGGCTGCCCTGCTCCCGGTGGCAGCAGCGAAAGCCGAATCCGAGATCATGTCCGACATCACCCTCCACCTGAAACAGTCGGAGGCAGGCATCCGGGAAGCCCAGGAAGCAATGGATCCTGGACCCGACCCAGAACTCTACCCGAAGGAGCAGGAGCGTCTCGACGGGATGCTGACGACGCAGGCAGAGTTGCTCGCACGTATCACCATCGATCTCCGCTCGGTCGACGACTGGCTCCAGCTGATTCGCGCCCTGCGATCCGTGCAGGATCGCAGCACATCCTTGCTCGCGCGTCTCCCGCGTCTGGAAATCGATGCGCAGCAAGGGGCCCAGCTGAACCGGATGGGTGCGGAGCTGACGCGTCTGGTTGACCAGGGTGAGCTCGAATCCGCAAAGGCGGAACTTCGGCGCATGGAAGTGACCATTCGCAACATCATCCAAGCCGAGCGGGCGCGAGCGAGTCGTCGCACCAGGCTCGAGCGCTTGTCGGCCAGCATGAACGGCGTGGATCTAGCCCCTGCGGTGCGCCGCGAATACGAGGGTCTGGTCAGGGCAGCGAAACAAGCCGTCGATGCTGGCATCGGTGAAAGCGCGGACGCACGGCTGACTCAACTGGAGAGCCTCGTCCAGGTGCTCGATCAGAGTTATGAACTCCGCATTTTCACGCGTCGCGGCAAGAGGAGTGGTGTATGGAGATACCCGAATGCTCGCGGGCGCACTGGTCCGCGAAACTACTACATCGTCGTCGAGGCCATTGGCCCCAACGGCCGCCATGTGAGGCTCCCGATCACCAACGAGGAGAACCAGCGGGTATCCCGGGTCAGCGTCTTCGCCATTCGTGTCACCGAAGATGCCTTCGAAGGAGTGAAGAAGGACAAACTCGACAACGGGATCATCGACAACCGGTTGTTCGGTGTGAAGAAACGCGGTGAGCGCGAGCCCGAGTATCGCTTTCCCGTGGCCGGCGGCATGATAACGAGGTGGTGAGCATGCGCGGCGACAAGGTCTTGCAACAGGTCAGGAGACGTGTCCAACAGGCGGCCGAGGACTTCGACCGCATCGGGGACGAACTGGACCAGGTGCGTGGAGACCTGGAGGCGGCTCGATCAGAGGAGTCACGACAACTCGCGCTCCTGGCTCGCACACGGCTCGAACAGCTGGCTGCGGACAAGATCGCAGGTGGGCTCGATGCGGCGGACCGGCGTGCGCTCGAACTCCTCGCGGAGCGACGCGGCGCCATGGATCGGCTACGCGAGGACATTCGCGTATCGACGGAGAAGCTCGGCAAACTCGAGCAAGTCAGGGATGAACTCCGCGAGGCGCGGGACGGAGCCGTCGACCTGCATGATGCCAAGGCCGCGGAGACACTGGCTCGGCTGAAACAGACAGAACCCTATGAATTCCAGGCCACGCGCGTGGAGCGGAGCACGAGCCAGGCGGCGGAAGCTTCGGACAAGGCCAATCGTGCACGCATCGACATGTTGGAGAAGCGCAGGCCCTACGAGAAGGACAAGCTCTTCTCGTATCTGTGGAAGCGCAGGTATCGGTTTCCCGAGTATCACGCCTGGCCCTTGTTCCGCACACTCGATGGCTGGGTAGAGGGGCTCTGCGGCTACCGCAAGGCACACCTCGACTACAAGCTCCTGCTGGAGATCCCCGACAGGTTGCGTGAACATGCTCATCGCGTCTTCGAGATGGCGCAGGTCGAGACCGAAGCTCTAGCGAGTCTCGAACAAGAGGCCTACGTGGCTGATGGCCTTCCGGCTCTCGCCGAAACGAGCCAGAAGGCACAGGCCTTGCTCGACGACGCAGAAGATGACGTATCCGAGCACGAAGCCCTGCACAACCAGCTGCTGAAGCAACGGATGGAAGCAGACGCCGCACGAGATCCGCACAGCCAGAGCGCACTTGAGATCTTGAACGCACAGCTCCAACATGAGGACGTCATCACGCTCGAAACGGATGCCCGCCGCACGCGCACGAGCGAGGATGATGCACTCGTGTCGAAGATCGCTGGCCTGAGAGGGATGCAGCAGACCTTGGCGCCGAAACTCGAAGGACTCCGCGAGCAGGAGGAGCTGGCACTGAAAAATCTGGAGACCCTCCGGGACCTGGCGCGCCAATTCCGAAGCCGGGGCTTCGACTCGCAGGTGTCGTTTTTCGATTCCGACTTCTCGGTCAGCGCGATCCTGACACAGGTTCTCAGTGGTGCCTATGGCTCGGCTCATGCCTGGTCCCTGCTCAAGGGAGCCCAGCGCTTTCGCAGGCGGGCGTCCACGAGCGGAGCGAATGTCGCGATCAACATCCTCGGTGGCATCCTGTCCTCCACATCGAGTTCCGGCAGCAGTAGCAGCTTCGGCGGATTCAGCAGCGGCGGCGGATTCAGCAGCGGCGGCGGATTCAGCAGTGGCGGAGGCTTCAGCAGCGGGGGCGGATTCGGCGGCGGAGGCGGCGGCTTCAGCTCGGGCGGGGGTTTCTAGCCTCGCCACGGGGCCGCAAAGGTCCTCGAGAAGGACGCTCCGAAACAGAATGCGACCGACGGCGATGGGAGCTGTATGGAAGATACAGCTCTGGATTGCCTGAGACTTGCCTTGGCTACAGGATTCACGGGGGCGGGCGGAAGGCCCATGCCCTTGCTGGAGAACGGACTCCTGGCTCGGGACTGGCTCAGGATGGATGCCGCGCAACTGGAATGGCGTGGAGTCAGCAAGACACAGAGAGGTCGGCTCGGCTCATCGGCTGCAGCAAGAGCAGAGCTGTTGGTGGAAACGACTGAGCATCTAGGACTGCGCCTGCTGTATCGAGGGGGACCCGACTGGCCACCGTCCTTGGCTGCGATTCCGGATCCACCATGGGTTCTCTGGGCCAAGGGAGATGTCAGCCTGCTTTCCGAGAAGGGGCTTTGTGTTGTCGGAGCGCGTCATGTCAGCAACTACGGCCGCCATGCGACGAAGGCCTTCGTCGAGGCACTCGCACTCGCGGGGCTCTCGGTCTGGAGCGGCCTGGCACGCGGCGTGGACGGAGAAGCACACCAAGCCGCCCTGGACAGTGGCGGCAAGACGGTCGCGATCCTGGGCGGCGGCCTGATGAAGATCTACCCCCGTGAACATCTCGGACTGGCGGCGCGCATCCTCCAGGAGGGTGGGCTGATCCTCTCCGAGGTCCCGCCTCACATGACGGCTCGCGCATGGAACTTCCCGAGTCGCAACCGGCTGCTGGCAGCCCTCAGTGAGGGAGTACTCGTCATCGAGGCTGGCTTGAAGTCCGGAACCATCATCACCGCCCTCCATGCCACGGCCTACGGCAAGCCGGTCTGGGCACTACCTGGCCCCTACCAGGCCGAGACCAGCCGCGGCTGTCACGCCCTCATCCGCGATGGTGCCTTCCTCGCCGACTCGCCCCAAGGTCTCCTCACCGACCTCGGTCTCGAGTCCATCCTCGAAGATCCTCTCCAATCCCTCGACTCCGCCGAGGAAGCGGAGCTCCTCCACAAGCTGCGCCAGACCCCCATGCCTCTCGACGCCATCGTCACCGAGCTGGCTCTCCCCCTCCCCGAATGCCTCCTCCTCCTCTCCCGCCTCGAAACACAGGGCTGGATCCGTCTCGGCCCCGGCGGCCTCTACGACTTCGTCCCGCGTGGCGGAGCCCAGACAAAATCATGAGGATCCCCAAGATCTAACAGGCGATCCTGGATCCATCCAAGATCCAGAGCTACCTGCTCAACGAAAGCCACCGCATCGGATGCTTCAAGGCGAGGTTCTTCGAAGCCATCGGGTACTCGAGATCGAAGTGGAGGACCCTGCGTACAGATCTTCTGAGACACGCAATGGAAAACGACATCCATGCCATGGTGGCCACCCCCTATGGGAGCAAGTTCGTTGTCCATGATAGACTTGAGACACCTACCGGACGAGAGGTCGATCTCGTCTCAGTGTGGATCATCCTTCACGGCGAGGATCGCCCGCGTCTTGTCACAGCCTTTCCGGGGTAGAAAGCATGAGCTTCAAGGTCAATGATGTAGTGGCTCTGAATCGTGATCTACCGGATCACGGCTTGAAGAAAGGAGACCTGGGAGCAGTCGTCTTGGTCTATGGCTCCGATGGATTGGAAGTCGAATTCGTCAGTGCAACGGGTCAGACGGAAGCGCTCTTGTCGCTCAAGGAGTCAGATGTGCGCACGCCTGCAGACGGAGACCTCATGACGGTCAAGAAGCATCGGGGGCGGAGGAGCAGGTAAATCCTCACTGCCTTTGTCCCTGCGCGCTTCCCCTTCTGCCTTGGCGCGGAGATCATGTCCGCATGAACATCCCTCTCAAAGCCTCTCTTCTTCTCCCCCTGGCGGCCTGGTTCGGAGGCAATCTCTGCGCCCAGAAACGCGAGCTCTGGTATGACAGGCCAGCAGACAGGTCGGGGTTGGCGAGCCCCACGCGTTCCTGGGAGAAGGAGTCGCAGGACCGGCGCAACAAGAACAATCCCGACAAGGCCTGGGAGCGCTATGCCCTGCCGCTTGGCAACGGCTTCATCGGCGCCATGGTCTATGGAGGCGTCGGCCTTGAGCGCATCCAGCTCAACGAGCACAGCCTCTGGAGTGGTGGCCCGGGTGGCAAGGGTTGGAAGCAGAACTCGGACATGGAGGGTGCGGAGGAGCATCTAGGAGAGATTCGTCGGCTCCTGCTCGAAGGCAAGAAGCGCGAAGCCCAGGCGCTCAGCACGGAGTGGTTGCGCGGCACAGGTGCGGAGACGCGCAGCGAGGCCGACCTGGCCTTTGGACGCTACGAGACCTTCGGCGAGCTCATGATCCAGACTGGCCATCGCCTCGAGGACAGCCAGGACTATCGTCGGAGCCTGAGCCTCGACGAGGGCGTGGCGCGGGTGGCCTATACGCATGCGGGCGTACGCTACGAGCGCGAATACTTCTGCTCCAACCCCGACCGTGTCCTGGTCCTTCGTTTCCACGCGGACAAGCCCGGGAAACAGAACCTGGATCTCACTTTGGCCAGCCCTCATGCCCTCGAAGGCAGAGGTGGCCAGAACCTCTTTCACCTGACGCGCACGGTCAAGAACAACGGCCTGCGCCTCGCGGCGCGAATCCTGGTCCGGACCCGAGGGGGCGATACGAAGATCAACCGGGAGGGTATCTCGGTGCGCGCGGCCGACGAAGTCACCCTCGTCCTGGCTCTCGCGACGGATTATGCAGCCAAGACGCCTGTCTGGCGCAGCGGCATCGATCCATCCGAGACCGTGACTCGCCAGATCCAGGCCGCACTCCTGCGTGAGCCAGGTCCCGGCTGGGAAGAGGAGCTAGGGAAGCGCCACCTGAGAGACCACCAATCCCTCTTCGGCCGCGTGCGCATCCACCTCGGTAGCACAGACCCCGAAATCGCAGGACTCCCGACCGACCAGCGCTTGGCGCGCAACCGCAAGGTTCCCGACCCAGGCTTCGAAGAGCTCTACTTCCAGTTCGGCCGCTACCTCCTCATCGGCTCCTCCCGCAAGGGCGGTCTCGCGGCCAACCTGCAGGGCATCTGGTGCAACGAGATCGTTCCCCCCTGGAACTCGGACTACCACCTCAACATCAACCTGCAGATGAACTACTGGCCGAGCGGCCCCTGCAACCTGCTCGAATGCCAGGAACCCCTGCTCTCCTACATCGACTCCCTGCGTGGGCCGGGTCGCCACACTGCCAAGACCTACTTCGGCGCACGTGGCTGGACCGCCAACCTCTCGGGCAACATCTGGGGATCGACGTCGCCCCACCCTGGCAAGAACCGACCGCGCTTCTGGGCCTGGTTTCCGATGGGTGGCGCCTGGCTCAGCACGCACGCATTCGAGCAGTATGCCTTTGGCCTCGACAAGGAGATGCTTCGCAATCGTAGCTGGCCGATCCTCTCCGAGACGGCCGACTTCCTCGTGGATTCGCTCTACGAGCTACCGAGCGGCGAGCTCACGAGCATCCCCAGCTGGTCCCCCGAGCACGGTCCGATCTCCAAGGGCACCACGTCCGACATCGCCATCGCACGCGAAGCGCTGCAGGGCGCGCTGCGCGCCGCAGCGATCCTGGGCGAGACCGGCGAGCGCATCTCCGCCTGGCAAAAGGCCCACGACCAGCTCCTCCCCTAT
Source organism: Planctomycetota bacterium (assembly GCA_024278315.1). GTDB lineage: Bacteria > Planctomycetota > UBA1135 > UBA1135 > JAJRTL01. The sequence continues at coordinate 7,219 of JAJRTL010000166.1, forward strand.
CGCATCGGCAAGCATGGCCAGCTCCAGGAGTGGATGGAGGACATCGACAACCCCAAGGACAAGCATCGCCACCTCAGCCACCTCTTCGGTCTCCACCCGGGGAGCCAGATCAACCCGGTCCACACACCCAAGCTGGCACAGGCCGCCAGGACATCGTTGACGCAGCGCGGCGACGGCGCCACGGGCTGGTCCATGGGCTGGAAGATCAACTTCTGGGCGCGCCTCCATGACGGTGACCATGCCTACCTGTTGTTGCGCAACCTCCTGAAGCGTGGTACGGCGCAGAACCTCTTCGACCTCCATCCGCCCTTCCAGATCGATGGCAACTTCGGCGGCACGGCGGGCATGGCCGAGATGCTCCTGCAGAGCCACTATCGCAAAGACGGCGGAGAGATAGACCTGTTACCAGCGCTGCCGAGCGCATGGAGCAAGGGCAGCGTCAGCGGCCTTCGGGCGCGTGGCGGCTTCGTGATTCAGTCCATGGAATGGAAGGAGGGCGAGATCCAGACGCTTCGCATCCTGAGCGAGAAGGGTGGCCCGTTGATCCTTCGTCATGGCAAGAAGACGTGGAAGCTCGAAAGCAAGGCTGGACAGGTCCTTCGCGTGGAGATCTGAGCATGTTCATCATTGCCAAACAGACGCGTGCCCGGACGATAGGGGCTCTTCTCGCGGCCCTGTCTCTCCAGATGGCGATATCCACCAGCTGCGTCGACTCGAGCCGGCCACAGGACACGAGCCCCCCCCACGTGGTCATCATCATGGCCGACGATCTCGGCTGGCAGGACCTGGGCTTCACCGGCTGCAAGGACATCCCGACCCCCCACCTGGACCGTTTGGCAAGTCAGGGCGTGATCTTCGACGATGCCCACGTCTCAGCCAGCGTCTGCGCCCCCTCACGCACGGGCTTCACGCTCGGCCGCTACCAACAGCGCGAAGGCTGCGAGGGCAACGGGAGGGCCGGCCAAGGTCTCCCTATGGAGGATGTGCGCACGTTTCCCGGACTCATGAAAGTCGCAGGCTACGAGACCGTCTGCATCGGCAAGTGGCATATGGGGCAGGAGGAGGGCCGGCACCCCATGAAACAGGGGTACGAGCACTTCAGTGGATTCCTGGGCGGCAGTCGCAGCTACCGGCCCATCCAGAAGACATCGCAGGCCCACGCCCTCCAAAGAGACTGGTTTCCGGTGGACGAGTCGGAGGTCGACTATCTCACCGACTGGCTCACACAGGAGGCTTGTGCCCGGATCCGCGCACGCGACGAAAAGCGCCCGATGATGTTGGTGATCAACTACAACGCGCCGCACACACCCATGCATGCACGCAAGGACGACCTGGAGCGCTTCGCACACATCGAGGACAAGCGTCGACGCACCTACGCCGCCATGGTCTGGCGCATGGACCAGGGCATCGGCGAAGTCCTCGACGAGCTCGACAAGCAGGACATGTCCGAGAACACGATGGTCGTCTTCTTCTCGGACAACGGAGGCGCTACGACGAACGCTTCGGACAATGGCCCGTGGAGAGGCATGAAGGGGAGCAAGTGGGAAGGCGGTCACCGCGTGCCCTTCGTCATACGTTGGCCCGGTCACCTGCCGGCCCGGCACTTCGCCCACCCGATCGTCACCTTCGATCTTCTACCGACCTGCCTCGCGGCTGCAGGCAAGCCGGCTCCCACGTGGACGGACGGCGTCAACCTGCTGCCCTACCTTCGGGGCTCCATTGCCAGCGCCCCTCATGAGACGCTCTACTGGCGCCGCATGGTCGCAGCGGCCGTCCGAGACGGCTCATGGAAGCTTGTGCGCATCGAACAAGAAGACGCACAGGGATACGATTGGCATCTGATCGATCTACGGAACAATCCAGAGGAGACCAGGGATGTCCTCTCCTCGAACCGAGACGTATTCGAACGCCTCAAAGCCGGGATGGACAAGTGGGAGAGTCAGATGCAGGCCCCGCTCTGGCGTGAGGGGAAACGCTGGGAGCGCAACCAACGATTCAAGCACCGCATGGACACACTCGGTCGGGTCATGGAGCGTAGGTTTCCCTGACCTGTCGAGCGACCTTACCGATCAGAGTCGGCGTGTGACGAGATAGTTCCAGGAGTTGCCAGCACCGAAGGAGAGCAGGAGAGCGACCTCGTTCTCGCCGATCATCGGTGTCACGATATCCTGGCTCGGGACCTTGATCTCCCCCTTGCCATCACGCTTGGTGAGCGTCGCATATTCGGAGGGTTGACGGAGGGACTCGTAGAGCGAGAGCCCCACGGAGGCAGCCGAGGTATTGGCGTACTTCTGGAGGGTCACGTACATCCGCTCGAAGGGGATGCCCATCTCATCGGCCACCTCTTGATTGAGCGAGAGATTGGCGCTGTGCGGCACGAAGAGATCCACCTTGGAAGCAAGATAAGCGGCGATCCTGGCACGCTCGTCCCGATCCTTGATGTCGTTCAGGGATGTCAGTTCAGCGAGTCCCAGGTCAGCGGGAGCATCCTCGAGCAGTCCCGCATTGCGCAAGACCTCGAGGTATCCCTGCCTGGGGACCACCCTCTTGACGAAGCGATAGACCTGTCGTCCGTCCATCTGGAAGAACGGCGGCTCGTCCTTCTCCAGGTCGGGAAAGAAGCCTGTTCCGTAGAGTTGCTCACGTAGACGGCCAGCGCTCGGATTCAGGTCCTTGCCCAGATGATCCAGGGGGTTGTTGCTGACCCTCAGGATGCCGGGCTGGCGAATAGCTTCTGCTTGGACCGGATCCGTACGCATGAAGTGCCCCAGGACCTCGAAAGCGGGCATGGTGAAGTCCTGGAGACTCTCATCTCCCGTCAACACACAGGCGCAGGCGGCATCTCCCAGAAGGATGGCATCACGGCTGGTCCAATCGACCATGCGCGTGGCCACATCCGCGCCGATACAGAGCACGTTCTGGAACTGTCCACCCTTGATCATGGCAGTGGCCATGCCCAGCGAACCGATCCAACTCGAGCAGCCCTGTTGGAGATCCAAGGCGCCCGCGCGACGCATGCGCAATCGGCCCTGTTCATCGTTCCCGAAGGCATTCTGGATGCGCGCCGCACCCGCCGGATAGACGTAGCTGCTGGTGTTGGTTGCCAGCAGGATGAGATCGATGTCCTCGGGATCCATCCGCGCCAGCTCGAGAGCCTCGACAGCTGCCTTGTAACCGAGGTCGCAGGCATGCTCGTCCTTGGAAGCTACGAGCCGTTCGCGAATCCCTGTATGTTCACGGATCCACTGCGAACTGGTCTCGAGCCAAGGCATGCCCTGCTCCAGATCTTCGTTGCTCAGCCGGGCCTCGGGCAGATAAACACCCAAGCCACAGATTCTGACTCGTCCTTGTTTGGCCATGTTCAAAGTGGACCCCGTTCGGGTCTGATCCTGTTCCTAGACTTGCCTCAGGAGTTGATCCACAGATTTTCGATCAAGGTCATGAGCCCGAAGGCCCCAGAAACCCAGAGAGAGAGTACGACCGTTTTTTTGCCCGCCAGGCGCAGCAATGGCATGGGCTCCGACTCCACCCTGGAGTAGAAGGCCACGGAGCCAAGGTAGCCTACAAGCAGGAGAAGCAGCAGCCGAAAGATCATGCCTGGACCTCCCCATCGGCAGAAACTTCGATGAGACCAGCGTCTTGCAGAGCCTGGGTCTCGGATTGGGTGTAGATATCGGTCAGGACAGCCAGGTTGATGAGCCCTGCCACGGACAACAGCGTGATACCCAGGTCCATCTGGGGCACATCGTGGGTCACCTGCAGAGGCCCGAAGGCCAAGGAGGACACGAGCGTGCCCCCCCCCATGCCTGACTGAGCCGCCCACCACCAGTAGAGCTGCGAGCGGTCGATCCCAAGAAACTCGCTGAAGTAGAGCCCCAGGGCCCAGAGTGCGAGCAGCGAGCCGCCAACCAGCAGAGCCGTCTGCTTCTTTCCCAGCAACCAGTGGCCTAGACCCGGCACGAGCCACGCAGCCACCAGGTTGCGTCCCACATGCCCGCCGATCTCGCGACCACGCTCGGCCGACAGATTGTCTCGAGCCACGAGCCAGCAGGCATCGGCAGCCAAGAGGAAGTTGAGGGCGCTGCTGAGGCCGGTAAGCACCAGCCCGAGATTCTCATACTCGAGCGGCAGCCTGAGCAGACGGCTGCGCTCGCCATCCAGAGGAGGCTGCAGGTTCCAGAAGAGCGTCGATTCGCCCAGGTTGCCCACTTCCGGCCAGCACTGGAACGGGAGCTTGGAGAGGATCACGCCGAGGAACGAATCCGAACCCGCGAAAGGATTCCCGGTGAAGGCGAAGAGGCGGTAATCCGCCAACCAGACGCCCATCGCGAAGAGGATCGTCACGAGCACGAAGGCGGTGAGAGCGCGACGCTTGTCCCCAGCGTAGAGGTGGCCCAGCCCAGGGAGCAGCATTCCGGCGAGCAGGGCTCGATAGGGTCGTTTTTCGGCTTCCACAGTGACGGTGGGGTCAGGTCGAATTCGAGCGGAGGACCATAGCAGAGGAACTCTCGGATGTCAGCGCATGCTTCTCGGCAATCATGAGCCGGGAAGCATGTCTGGGGGTAGACGTCGGGGGCGGCCCTCCCCGTCGACCAGACCCAGGCGGGTCTCGGCCTCGGCAATCAGGAGCCCGGGCTCTTCTCCCTCACGTTCAGCGAGACTCAGCCGATAGCAGAAGGTCAGGGAGGCGCCCCCCTTCTTTCCGAGCCAGGTCTCGATCCGGATCAGGTCGTCGTAGAGCGCCGGATGGCGATAGCGCAGCGAGACCGTCATGACCGTGAGGATCAGTCCGCTCGCTTCCATGGAGCGGTAACTGCGGCCCTGAGCTCGAAGCCACTCCGTACGTCCCTCCTCGATCCAGGGAATGTAGGTGGAATGATGCGCTACTCCCATCTGATCCGTCTCTGCGTAGCGAACGCGGATGTGGTGGACCTGGGTGCCGCCCTCGGGTTGCGGAGCTGTGCTCATACGCCCCCTCTCTCCCAATCCCTCTTCGGAAACCAGGGTTTGCCCGTCTCGGACTCGAGACGCTCCTGCGCGATCCTCTCCGCCAACAAGGGCGGGGGTATGCCTTCGATCTCCGAACGTTCGAAGAGCTCGACCAGCTCATGCCCGATCCGGTCGATGGCCTCACCCTGCTCCCTCTCGCCATCCAGATGGAAGCCAGCCCCCTGGATCAAGGCGCCACTGTTGATGACGAAATCGGGAGCCACCAGGATGCTTCGATCCTGCAGGACATGGGCGATCTCGGGGCGCGTCAGGATATTGTTGGCGCTCCCACCAATGGCCCGGCAACGCAACCGTCCCACGGTGAGATCGTGCAGCACGCCGCCCAAGGCACAGGGCGCAAAGATGTCGCACTCCGTCTCATAGACCTCTTCAGGATCCACCGGCTCCACCCCGTGCTGGTCCACGGCCCACTCAAGGATGTCGGATTTCAGCTCTGCCGCCAAGACAGTGGCTCCTGCCTCCGTCAGCATGGCCGCCAACTCACCGCCGGCTTCGCCCAGACCTTGAACAAGCACCTTGACCCCCTCCAAACCAGTACTCACCGGATCCTTGGGATACTTGGAGTCCTGCTTGGAGAGCTGCCGGCAGAGCGCGTGGATACCAGAGAAAACCCCACGAGCCGTCGCACGCCCCAGATCCCCTGGCCCCGTGGCGTCGGGCCTGGTCACAAAGCCCGTGGTCTCACTGAGCCAGGCCAGCTCTCGCGGCCCAGTCCCCACATCCGGACCGGTGTAGTAGCGCCCCCCCATGTTCTCCACGTGATGCCCGATACGTTGGTAGGCCTTCTGAAGATCTGTATCCGGCAGGTCCAGGAGGACGACCTTGCCACCCCCGCCGGCCACCCCCGCCATGAGGCACTTGTAGGTCATGGCACGCGAGAGCAGCAAGACGTCTCGCAGAGCTTCTGCTCCGTTGCGATAGGCGAGTCGCCTCACACCCCCGAAAGCCGGGCCCTTGCGCGTGTCGTGGATGGCGAGCAGCGCGTAGAAGCCGATGTCCGGCTCCTGGAGGATCTGCACCTGCTCATGTTCGGCCCCGTCCAGGGCTTCAAGGAATGGGAGACTCATTCTGGCTCTGGATTCGACTCAGGAGGGGACCAGCCCATCGGGCAAGGTGGACTTTTCCATGCGGCAACCGCAAGGAGAGATCCCAGAATCCGTCTCTCATCGATCCCCACAAAGAGGGACTCGGGGGCTTCCCGAACCCCAGAATAGCCGGACAGAGGCCTCCAGCATCTCGGTCTTTCCTCGGATTCCCATGCGTTTTCGAGGCGATGACAGGACAATCACCAGGCAAGGGAGTTCCTCTCCCCCAGCACATACCATTCCCAGGATGACCCCGATGGTCGACGACATCCCATCTCCCCGATCCCGACTCCTGACCTTCCTGGTCCTGACCCTGCCATGGATATCCTGTGGCTCCGCCCCCGAAGACAAGCCCGATCCGGCGGTCGAGCAGCACTATCGCGAAAACGAGCAGATGCGACTCGAACGCCTGGCCAAGAGTCAGAATTTCCAGCGCATCCTCCTCGACATGGACAAGGCCGTCTCCGAGTTCGTGAACAACACCAGGAGGGACGACAATGAACAAGCCCAGCGCAAACTGAAGGCCTGGACCAACTGGTTGGCAACCAACGTCCCTCGTTATCGGAAGGAGCTGCGTCTGCTGCTCCAGGATCAGGAGAGTTCGCGCGCACGGCAAATCGCTGCGGCTGCACTGGGTTTCGATGCGGGCACCGACAAGAACCGCGTCACTCTCAGCGCACTGGTCATGGCACTCGAAACCGAGTCGGTCCCCGAGGTCAAGACCAACATCTATACGGGCCTGGGGATCTACGCCTCACCGCTGACCCCTACCGAAAAGCTCTTCGATCTGGTCCTGGATACCCGTGAGCCACTGAGCGTACGCCAGAGCGCCTCCTGGGCACTCCTTCGCATCCAGATCGCTGGAGCTGATCCAAAGGGGTTCGCCCGGACCTGGGGGCTGCTGCTCGAAGGAGAGCCCTACAAGAAGGACCCCATGTTGGCTGTCAACGCACTCCAGGGGCTGGGCCTCCTCAGGGATCCTGCCCAGCTCATGATCATCGTTCCCTACCTGTCGGATCCACCGCCGTATCTGCAGGAGGCCGCCTGCGTAGCCCTGGGACGGTTGGGCAATCGAAAGGCCGCCCAGTATCTGCTCCCCCTCTTCGGCAACGCGGAGCGCAACGTAAGCGTGAAGCTGTTCGCACGGAAAGCTCTGCAAGCCCTTGCGGGCGACGGTGTGGATCACGAGTATGATTGGAAATCCTGGGCAAAGGAGTTCTACCTGGAAGGGACCCCCGAAACAGGCTTCCAGCCGAGCAAGAAGAAGCGTCCTGACCAATCCTTGAAGGAAGACAAAGAGCCACTCTGAGGAAGTCCACTGACACAATGACCCTCGCCACGACCCTACCGATACTTGTCCGACGGTGCCTTGGCAGCCTTTTGTGTTCCTGCCTGCTGATGCAATGCTCACAGGATGAGCCCAAGCAGCGAGAGCCATCGAAGCCGAATGCGACAACCCGCCCCGGGGATCAGAAGCTGGACCTCGAGGCCAGGGATGTGGCCGATCTCCTTGTCGCGGCGATTGCTGGCCCCGACGCCAAGAGCCTGGATCGTGTGTTTTTTCGGATCTCACTCGAGAAGCCCGGCAAGACTGGTGTTGCCCTTGTCAAAGGCTCGGCTTGGTTGAGCCGTGAGGGAAAGGCCAGGTTCTCCCTGCAGCGTGGCGAAGAACCCATCCAACTCAGCTTCGTGAGCCCGGCCGGAGTTCTGCGCGGCACAGTCAACGGCCCCCTGGCGCCCGCTGAGGAGAACGAAGTGCAGCGCATGCAAGAGCTCACGGTCTTGCTGCAAGGCCTGCTGTGCTGGGATCTCCTGGACCCCAAGGTCGCCCTCTCCCTGGGCGAGGACTGGAGCCTCGAGTCGCGGATTCCTGCGACTCAGCAGCGTTCCGCGCACAAGTTCGTGCGACGCTTCACGGAGGAAGGACGCACCTCTTCCCTCCTCATCGACGACAAGGACTATGCCTTCGAGGGCAAACGCGATGGACTTCACGGCAGCCTGCCTCGACGGGTCCTGCTGCCGCTGGCCAGGCAGACCCTCAACCTCGAAGCCTGGCTCAGCAAGGCCGAGTTCAAGCCTGGCCTCCTCGATCCAAAACAACAAACCCGACAGAAGACGGGCATGGTCGTAGGCGAGGAGCAGGAGAACCAGACCCCCACGCTCCGGGAGTACGGGCCCATCTGGGAAGTTGCGATCCAAGACCCCTTGGACTGGGAACGCAGAGTCCAGATCCTGACGCAGGACATCATCCAGCCCTTCTCGGATGCAGGCCTGGGCCCCGCAGGGCTACCGAGCCTGACCAACAACGGAAAGCTGCTTCTCCACCTGAGGCGCAGGGATGGCAAGGAGGGCAAACCGAGAGCCCCCAAGGGCTATCGGCTCGAACTCCGCAAGAGCCGAGTCAGCGCTGTGGTCTACGTCACCTGCACGTGGAGCGCTGCCGAAAAAACCCTGTTGGCCAAGCTCGAGCCCTACATCCAAAAGCTCGGGCTCCGTGCCCGCGGCCCGCTGTGGATGAGCCCCTACATCGACTGGGCGACTGTCCAGGAAGGTCCTGGGCCCAAGCAGAAGATCAGGATTCGCGGGGAGATCCGCGTCCGCTGAGCCTGTCTCCGCCGGGGGACAGCAGAACCCGGGCGGGACAGTGCACAGGGGCTGGTCAAAGCCGAATTCGGGGCGAGAATGGAGGCTCACCGAGTCCACCTGCCTCTCGGCGGTTTTTCCGCCTTCGGCCCCAGGTTTGCATGAGGCACCTGCATGAGAATCCTCCCCTCCCTGACCGCCCTGGTGCTCCTCCTCCTGCCCCTCACCGGTATCTCCCAGATCCGGATGGGACGTTCGCCTGCCCGCTCTGCACCGACCCGCTCGGCACCCGTCCGCTCAGCGCCAGTGCGATCGGCACCTGTCCGGTCCGCTCCCAGGCGCTCAGCGCCAGTCCGATCCGCTCCCAGGCGCTCAGCACCTGTCCGATCCGCTCCCAGGCGCTCAGCACCTGTCCGATCCGCTCCAAGAACCAGCTATCGCCCCACCCGTAGCACTCCCCGGACCACCCATCGTCCCACACCCAGCCGGAGCACCGCCAGGCGCACCAGCTATCGCAGCAAGCCAACGCGTCGCGCGCCGACCCGTAGCAGTACGCCCACCCGGCGGACCCCAGGAACGAGCTACCGAAACAGCCGCAATCGCAGCTCGCGGGCAACCATCGGAGGCAACTACGGCAGTTCCAATGCGGCACGTTCCTCCGGGGCACGTTCCTCCGGGGCACGTTCCTCCGGGGCACCAAGGAGCAGCTCGAGGTCCAGAAGCACGGCCGTGAGGACGCCTGGCAGCTCGACCTCCGGTATCCGGACCTATTTCATTGGAAGCAATCGGAGTAGCACCGTCCGTCGCACGGTCCCCAGAGTTCCCCCCTCTGTGGTCAAGAGTTCGCGAAGCTGGCGAGCCACGAGCCCTTCCTCGGGCAGCGTGACCAAGCGCTACTCCCGCACCCGCTCCGGTTCGTCGAGTCGCCTCCCATCTCCCGCCAGGACGACCAGAACAAGGGCAGGCCTGAGTTCCTACGGATTTGCGAATCGCAGGGGGACGACATTGAATCGCCAACCCGTGAATCGCCAACCTGGCACGGCCCTCGGCCGTTATGCCATCGATCGTTCGGCCCGTGGCAGAAGCAAAGGAGGGAGGCTCGGAAGCTCCTCTGGATCCAAACGCTCGGGCTCCTCGGCTACAGGAGGCCTTCTTGGCTCCACCAAGAGCGGTCGCTCGATCACTCGATCGCCAAGCCGGCGGCTCAAACCTTCAGGCCCCGTAGTCAAGACTCGACCAGGCAGACGGCCGGGTAGCGGTTACGGGTATGGGAGTCGTAGGGGCTCCGGTGGCGCATCCAACGGTTGGGGCAACTCCTATGACCGCGGCTACTATGGTGGCAGGCGCTACTGGGACTACCTCTACGGCTATCACTACCCCTGGTACTACCACCGACCCTACCACTACGGCTACTGGGGAGCATACTGGGGCTACTATTCCTGGCCCCGCTACGTCTACTCCTGGCCCTACTGGGGCGCATCCTACCCCGTCTACAGCAGCAGCACGATCTACGTCTATGCCGACTCGGGTGTCGATGACGGCTATACCGATGCGGGTTACTACGACCCGATCAGCGAGCCTATTCCCGTTGCCGGTGGATCGGGAAGCGACATCCGGCCCGTGGACAAGAAGCCAGCTCCCGACGATGCAGAGCGTGGTGGCGAAGACCTCACCCTGGCCCGGCACTACTCGAGTCTCGGTGACCTCTACATGCGCACACGTCGCTACACACGCGCATGGGATAGCTACCAGCGAGCCGTCAAGCTCGCCCCCATGGATGGCTCCCTCCGTTTCGTGCTGGCCGACGCGCTCTTCCAACTCGGAAAGACCGACGAATGCGCCTACCAGATCCGCAAGGGCCTGGTGCTGGACCCCGAACTCGCGAGCGTCGAGGTCGACAAGCGGACCTTCTTCGATTGGCCCGAGGACTTCGATGCCGAACTCGTCAAGCTCGAGAAGAAGGTCGCCGCCGAGCCATTCCAGGCCAACCTACGGCTCGTCCTCGCTTACAACTACCACATGACCAAGCGCTATGCGGACGCCAGCAGGGAACTCACGACGCTCAGCGAACAACTCCCTGGCGACGAGACGATCCAGCTCATGCTGAAAGGGCTCGAGGGGCTGCCTGCCTCCAAGTAACGCGCCCTACCGGGCGCGGTCCTGTTGCACGGACAACAAGGATTGATGCGCAAAGCGCAGTGATTCGCAGAGGTCCTGATCATCGCAGTAGCGATGTGCGTGCAACAGGTTGCCCAGGACCCGACTCAACATCTGGAAGTCGGAAACCGAATCGAAGTAGCGCTCCTGGAAACCGTATCCCATGGCCTGGAGGCGCTCGATGCACTCCTTGCGCGTCAGGATGCGTCCGCCATGGAAGGGGTCCAGAAGCACCGACCGCGCACCTCGCAGGCGCAGGATGAAGTGCCCGGGAAGCCCCACACCCTCGAGCGGAAGTCCCGCACGTCGCCCTACCAGCAGGTAGATCGCCGAGATACTGATGGGGATGCCTCTCCTGCGCTGGATCACCTGGTCCACGAAGCAGTTGTCGGGCGTGTAGTAGCTGCGACTGTCCCCTTTGAACCCGAGCTCCCAGAAGAAGAACTCGCTGAGAGTCGTAGCGGTCTTCTTGGTTCCCGCCAACTCGAGCATGGGGGCCAACTGACGCCCCCATGCATCCAAGGTGCTCGTGATCTTCTCGATGCGAAGCAGAGGCCTTGCGAGCCTGGCTAGCAGGAGCAGCCCCTCTTCGAGATCGATGGCACCCTGCTCGGTGAAGCCCTGGAACTCACGTTTCCAAACCTGCATGTTGACGCGACGCAACACCTGGCGGATGCGATGACGAGCATCGGGATCCGAACACTCGGCAAGACCTTCGAGCGATGCGAGAGAGGCCTTGCCCCACGCGAGAAGCCGCTCCTCACAGATCTTCTGGATCTTGGGATTGGGGTCCTGGAGAAGCTCGGCCGCTGCGCGGATCGTCTCGAGATTCGGAGCGGTTTCTGGTGCGAGGAATGAGTTCATGGGCAAGGCTCTGGGGACTCGGAAGCCACAGTCTAGGACCAGGATGTCCCCCAGCAAAGCAGAAGCGATTGGTGATGCACTCCACCCTCGGGACCACGCACACTGAGCCTTGATAGCAAGGGAGCTAGAGCCCCATACCCGTCCCCAAAAAAAAGTGGAAGCCTTCTGCCAGACATCCACTCCACCCACCACCCGGCGGAGTGACACGAAAAACGGTCACACCAGAGAAAGCGTCGAAACGGCCCTGCTGTCGCGATTCTGGGGCAGGGTCGCCTCCGATCCGTCAATAGTCCCAGAGGTAGTGGAAATCGGTGCCATTGCTGTACTTCGCAACCACTCTCATGTGGGTTGCTGCACCGAAGATCGAAACGCGAATCGATGTCCGCTCGGGAATCACGACATCGAGCTTCTGGAAGTGCTGCGTCTTCACGAAGGTCTGGACGATGAGCTCTCCCGGACCATCGTTGCGGATGAAGAGGTTCGAGCTGCCACTGGGAGGTCTGAGCGTGGCGGGCACCTTGATGTCAGCCTGGGCTGCAACGAACTTGCCAGGGGCTAGCATCGGACGCATCGTCGCCAGATTCGTGAGGCTCAGCCCAGCCTTCGAATGGATGATCAGAGCCTGAGCATGCCAGTTGGGGAAGCTCGCCGCGAGCCGGCGGAGGGGACTGGCTTTCTGGCCAAGGTTCATGGTCAAGGTGCCCGAGCCAGCAGAATCGAGGACAACTGCATTGCCTCCCAGAATTGGGCTGGCCCCGAAGAGGGGATCGGTCAGATCCAAGAAGAACTGGCCACCGAAGAGAGGCAGGGCTTGGGGCAAGATGGCCTGGGACCAGAACAGGGCCGCCACAGCATTGCCGTTGTCGGTGCCAGCCTCGATGACCCAGACCGGGTTGTCGTAACGGGGCGTGCCCGTGGCTGCGTTGTGGTTGAAGTCAGGGTCCAGCCCCGCATAGCCCGTGTTCGGGTTGGGGCAGGAGAGAGAGGCACCGGTGGGCTTGCCGTTGTAGACGAGATTCTCCACGGCGACGGAAAGAGCCGGTGTGGTCGTGCCAAGTTCCAGGTGGTAGCTCAGAGGGCTGGGGCTGGGGTCGACCGGGCCGGAGGCTGTGGAAGGATGGGAGGTCCAACCCAGTTTCTCCTCGATCTGGACAGGCGAGCCCTTGACCATCTCCTGACGCGGAATCTCGCGGTGATAGACGCTGCTACCCAACCAGGTGCAGAGAATACCGGTGCCAGCAGGAAGCTGTGGGCCGGCCATGGACATGTGAATGCTCTGGCCATCCTTGGGTCCCGCCGAGTTCGTCCACTTGGCTCCGGGTTTGTCCTTGAGGGACCAGGCCAGATGCCACTGCTCCTTCGATGCGGGCAGCTTGAAGGGCTTGTTGGCCGCCGTGCCCCTGCCGTTCAGCATGTGCGTGACGACATAGGCGACCTTGCCGGAGAGGACGGAGGGCAGCTTGAAATCCTTGACGATGATCACACCCTTGGCGTAGTCAGGGAGGCCCTTGTTGTTGAGCTTGACGAAGGAGATGTCGATCGGGTCGTTGGTCGAGATCTCCCAATCCTGAAGGACATATCGGATGTAGCTGATGTTGCCCCAACCCATGACCTGAGCGGGAGTGAAGGCCTGGCTGACGTAACCTGCGGCACCACCGTTGGAACCTCGGGTCGTGTACTCGGTGGTCTGATCCCAGGCGCGAATCTTGTTCGTGGGAAGAACCCTGCTCTGAGCCATCGCCAGGGAAGAGACGGCTACGGTGCCAGCAAGGAAGGCAGTGAATCTCATGGAACCTCGGGGTCAGCCAGAAAGAACATCCGTGACGCGCCATTTTTTCACGTTCCGGCCCTTCAGGGAAGGTCCCTTCCCCAGAGAAGAGATGCAAGGCTAGCGATTCGAGCCAGGAGCCGCCCGCCTCTGGACCGTAGGCACCGCCGTGGAGATGATCCAGCGTCCAACAACCTTGCTTCCTCCGGGATCCTTGGAGCGTTCATAGTGATGCAGGGTCATGGCCCCATCCTCATGCATCCAGACCCGGTCTCCTGACTCTCGATCCAAGTAGCGTCGAATGACGAATGCCGGATGCCCCCCCAGGTAGGCGGGAGGGCAAGGTCCAATGCCATCGGGGTCTGGGACCTTCTCTTCCAGAGGGTTCCGGAACCTGCCCCATCCTGATCGATCGATCTTGGCGAGGTCCGCCAGGGCGAGGCTCACCTCCGGAACTTCATCCTCTTCGAACTCGGGCATCCGGATCACCAGGGGTACAGAAGCCCCTGGTTCAGGGCTCTCAGAAGTCGATCCAGACAGGAGATCCGCAGCGCGATTCCCCCTCCCTGCCATCAAATAGATGCCAAGAGTGAGGACAAAAAACAGCAGGATGACAGCAAGGACCTTCATGGACCCCTGCAGGCTAGCCCCCATGGAGCCAGTAGAGAACGAGTCCCAAGAGAAAACGAGCCCCCGGGTCTTGCTTCCCGGGGGCTCGTCTTGGTGCCGAGAACAGGACTTGAACCTGCACGACCAATAAAGGTCACTAGCCCCTCAAGCTAGCGCGTCTGCCAATTCCGCCACCTCGGCACGAGGTGTCAATCCTGATGAGGGCGGAAAACCGTAAACGCCTGTCCCGACCCGCGCAAGACCGGCCCAAGCAAATCTCCCCTGAGATTGTCGCTCCTAGAAACCGAGCCAGGCGCGAACCTGGAGAGAGATGTTCTTCGTGCTGGTGTGGAGCAGCAGAGAGGCCCTCTCGAAGCTCTGGAGCCAGGCCGAGAACTCATCGAAGATCTTGCCAGCATCCCTTCCCCGCTTGAACTTCTCCTGCTCCCAGAGCCTCACGACTTCCTGGTCTACCAGGTTCTCGAGCTGGTCCAGATCACCGGGGCTCAGCTGATGGATGGCCTTGACCTTCGAAGCGAATCTCTGTGCAAAGATCCGCTGCCGCACGCCGCCCCGCACCCTGCGCGCCCAACCCGGATTGGGTCGCCCTTTGCCCTTCTCGGAGAGAGCGAAGCTACGGTAGCGATTCAGGATTTGTCTGGCTCCCTGGGCACGAACCCACAGGAAGCCAGAAAGGGTGTCCGGCAGGGCCTCGTACTCCTCCCGTAGCAGGGGATCCGCCCAGAGAGAACGATGTCCCGGCGTTTGCAAGCGTGTGTTGGCCAAGAGCTCCACGAGGTCGCCGTGATTGCTGATGATGAACAGGTTGCCAAGGTGCTCAGCACCGTTCAGGATCGCCAGGTGTCCTGTATCCGGAATCTGGGGATTGGAGAGTTCGAGAATGAACTCGCGCTCAGGGTCGAGCTTGCCAACGGGGTTGCGCCAGACATGACGAATACCAAAGGCACTGCCCTTCTTGACCAGCTTCTCGACCTCTCGACGCACCCGGTTCTCCTGCCCTTTGCTGATCTGGAAGACCCATGCCCAGACGGGATTGGGACCTCTGAGAGTGGGGTGATGTTCCTTCGGAATCGGTAGCTGGTCATGGAGAACCAGCGCAAACCAAGGCTGGAACGCCGCCCCCATCGAGTTGATCCAGGCTTCGGCGCCACCCTGGACCCCATAGCTTCGAAACCCATCCTCCATCAGGGCCCGACTGTCCGGATCCAGGCTCTGATAGAGTTGTCTGAGCAGCGTCGTCGGCGCCACACGAAACACACCGAACACTGCTGACTTCTCAGGGAAGTTGACAATGACGGAACGTAGCCACTCCTTCTTCCCCTTGCGTTCACCCAGGAATCGCTCCTGGTCACGCGTCAGCTCGTTCTTGTTCATCGTCGCCCGAAAGAGGCCCGTGAGCGTTCGCCCCGAGAAGCCGTTTCCGTCGAAGGGCTCACCAAAGATGATCGAGGCCCAAAGGCGTCGCATGGCCTTGAAGTTGATGAAGGCCTTGAAGAGACGTCCCTCCAAGATGGTCTCATCGCCCGAGCCGGGCCAGGTCTCGATCGCAGGAAAGAGACGTCGCTGCGTTTCCAGGTTGAGGAACAGCTCGGCTGCGTTGGGATCTTCACCGCGCAACTCGGCAAAGTCCGCGAGCGGTTTGATCAACAGGTCTTGGTAATCCGCTGACGACAGCAGGGTCTCCTCGTCAGCCTTGCCGAGCCCGAGAGCCAGACGGCGCGAGCTGTCTACGAGATCCTTCTCGTTGCCTATGAGGGCCAGATCCTTGACCCTGCAAAGATAGATCGGGCGAGGCATTCTTCCTTCGATCTTGAGGAGATCGCCGTCCTTCGAAATCCGGACACCCTGCGCCATTCCCCTGGCCCAACCAAACTCCAGAAGGGAGATCGCCGATGCCACCTTCCAGGACACGCGGGCGTAGACACACCAGTCCGGATCCTCCGCTCCCCTCGTGAAACGTCCCGCTACGATGAAGTCCCTGCCAAAAAGGTCCTCGACCAGATCGACCGAGACCACCGGAATATCCGCGAGCTCTGCCTTGAGGCTCTCCAACTGATCCAACCCACGTAGATTCTCAGGCGTCGCCAACGTGGACCTGTAGAAGCGCGTGTGCTCCAACTGCTCCAGGACGTCACTGCCGGCGAGATCCTCCCAGAACCTGGGTTGGGGAAACTCCTCGAAGTCGTCACGGAGCCCCCTCTTCCCGACATAGAAGTCGATGGATCGCGGTACGGCCCGTCGGATCTCGCCCATGGATCCCTCGAAGGGGCTGTAGACGAAGGTCGTGAACAGCACCATCGGAACCCCGATCAGTGCTGCGAGGACGAAGAGGAGGATCTTGACAGGTTTCTTGATGCGCATACGTAGGGGTGCAGCTGCGGGCCTCGTTGCCCGATTCTGGGCATGAATCTAACAGAGACGGGGCTAGACTCTGATTCTTCCAGGGAGTCTTCTCCGACTTTGCTCCGAAACCAAACGAATTGTCTGGACCAGGTAGTTCCTTGCACATTTCCTCTCGCCTCGACGCGATCTCCGAATCCAAGACCCTCGCCATCACCTCTCGGGCTGCCGAACTCAGGGCCGAGGGCAAGGACATCATCTCGCTGTCTGCAGGAGAACCTGACTTTGCCACTCCTGAACCAGTTGCCGAAGCTGGCATTCGGGCCATCCGCGAAGGCAAGACCCGATACACGTCCGTGCCCGGGATGCCCGAGCTGCGCAAGCGCGTCACAGAACATCTCGCGCGCGACTTCCAGCTCGACTATGACTGGAAAGAGGTCTGCATCACGGCGAGTGTCAAGGCAGGGTTGAGCCTGGCACTGCTGGCTCTCGCCGAACCCGGCGACAAGGTTGTCCTGCCTGCGCCCTATTGGGTCTCCTATCCTGAGGTCGTGGGGCTCAGCCGAGCCTGCCCCGAGATCCTGCAGTGCAGCGATGCGAATGGTTTCATCCCCACCGTACCTCAACTCGAAGCAGCCCTCTCCGCCGAGGGCGTGCGCGGCTTCATCCTCAACAGCCCTTCCAACCCTTCGGGGGCCGTCTGGTCCGAGTCACAGCTAACAGCTCTGGTCGAGATCTGTGCTGCCAACGACGTGTGGATTCTGTCGGACGAGATCTACGCTCGGGTCACCTACGAAGGCGTCCCTTCGATCTCACCCGCCAACATCCCCGGAGGCAAGGAGAGGACCATCGTCCTGAACGGCCTGTCCAAGGTCTATGCCATGACCGGGTGGCGCATCGGCTACGTGGCGGCGCCGCGCGAACTCATCCAGGCCATCACTGCGCTCCAGAGCCATGCTCTCGGCAACCCCCCCACGATCAGCCAGTACGCGGCCATGGAGGCCTTCTCGGAACGAGGCGTGGACTACCCTGCCCCCATGCTGGAGGCTTTCACCGAACGACGCGCATGGCTGTGCCAGGCCCTCCAGAACCTGCCCGGCTTCACACTCAACAGGCCCATGGGAGCCTTCTATGTATTTCCTGGTGTGCAGGCCATCCTCGAGGAGAGAGGGATCGACGCCCTGGAGCTGGCACGTCTGCTCCTCGATGAAGCCGGCGTCGCCGTCGTTCCCGGCACGGCCTTCGGCGCTCCTGGCCATATACGCCTCTCCTTCGCCGCCTCCCTGGAGCAGATCCAGGAGGCCATGCGACCCATCGAGGAATGGCTGAAAGGAAGGTCCTGATGCAAGACCTCGAGAACTTGTCCGACCTGGGGAGGGAGGAATCCGTCCTCTACCTCTGCCTATCCGGCAAGGACATGGGCAAGACCTCCAGAGGCGATCCGTTTCTCACTCTCGAACTCTCGGACTTGAGCGAGAGCCTCACGGCCAAGATCTGGCACGACTTCGCGGGCTTCGACCAGCTCGCAGCGCTACCGATCGGAACACCGGTCAAGGTGCAGGGCCACCGCGGTGACTACCGTGGGACGCCCCAGCTCGAGATCCGCAAGATTCGGGAGCTCGGCCCAGGGGATGAGGGGCGTTGGGATCCAGACCGGATCCTGGGCCCTGGCTTTGCCCGCGTTTCCGACCTCACCTGCAAGGTCCTGGTCATGGACATCGAAACCGCGCCTCTCACCGATGTGCGCGGTCTACCCAAGACGCTCGTCCAGGCGGTCACACGCGTCGCCACCGATCGGGACTGGGACATCGACAAGGTCCTCGGCCTCAACCCACTCTTCTCCCGCGTCGTATCCATCGCGGTAGGCAGCGAAAGCGGCGATGCGGACTCCGTTCTGGTGGCTCCACCTGAGGACGAGATCACAGACCTTTCGGCATCCGCCCCCGATTGGATGCGTGTCATGAGCGAGAAGGAGATGCTGGAGGCCTTCTGGACCCTGGCACGTCAAGCGGAGATCGTCGTGACCTACAACGGTCGCAACTTCGACCTGCCCTTCCTGCGGACGCGTTCGGCCATCCTGGGCGTGCAGGTCATGAGTGACCTGGTGAGCCAGCCGCCCTATCGCCACCGCCCCCACCTGGATCTCTATCAGATCCTGATCGGCAGCGGGCGGGGAGCGGCACCCATGAATCTCGACGCCGCCTGTTTCGCCTTCAATATCGAAAGCCCCAAGGACGCCATGGATGGTTCCATGGTCGGACAGGCCTATCGCGAGCGACGCTACCAGGAGATTGCCAAGTACAACCTCTCCGACATCGTGGCAACACGAGAGCTCTATCGTCGGCTCGCAGAGACCGTGCTTCCCTTCCTCGAAAGCTAGCCACCGAAGGAGCGCCGCTTGGCACTCACTCTCCTCGACATCCTCACCTTCCTGGCCTTCATCCTTCTCGTGGTCGGGGTCTCACTCTACGCATCACGCAAGGAAGAGAGCAGCGAAGACTACTTCCTCGCAGGTCGCAAGCTCAGCTGGTGGCTCATCGGCTTCTCGCTGATCGCCTCCAACATCTCGACCGAGCACTTCGTCGGCATGGCCGGCAGCGCCTTCGGGCGGGTAGGGCTCGCCATCGCGAGCTACGAGTGGATGAGTGCGGCCACGCTCGTCATCGTTGCCTGGTGGCTTCTGCCCAAGTTCCTGCGTATCGGCATCTACACGATGCCAGAGTTTCTGGAGTATCGCTATGACGGCGTAACGCGCACGATCATGGCGATCTACCTGCTGGCCGCCTACGTCATCGCCCTGCTGGCAACCGTCCTCTACACCGGATCTCAGGGGCTCAACGGAGTCTTCCACTTCAACCAGATGTTTGTCGAGAACTTCGGTATGAGCCCAGAGGCGGCCAACAGCCTGGCCCTCTACACGGGAATCTGGTCCATCGGCATCATTGCCGCGATCTACACGGTCTTTGGCGGCCTCAAGGCCGTCGTCTGGTCCGACCTCATCCAAGGCGGAGCCCTGCTCATCGGCGGAGCCATCGTGCTCTACCTCGGACTCAGACTCACGGGAGGCGGAACCCTGAGCGAGGACGGTGGAGTGATCGGTGGCAGCCTGAGCGAGGGATGGAACATATTCAAGGCAGCCAACGCAGAGAAGCTCCATGTGGTTCTTCCCTGGAACGACCCCGATGTGCCCTGGCTGGCCGTCTTCGTTGGCGGCCTCTGGATCCCCAACCTCTTCTACTGGGGTCTCAACCAGTTCATCACGCAACGCACACTCGGTGCGAAGAACCTGGCCGAGGGCCAGAAGGGCATCTACCTCGCCTGCTTCTTCAAATTGCTGATCCCCTTCATCATCGTCATCCCCGGCATCATGGCCTTTGACCTCTTCGGAGAGGAGATCAAGGCTGCGGTGGCCGTCGGGGGCGACATATCCAAGGCGGGTGAACAGGCCTATCCCTATCTCATCTCGCGCATCATGCCACCCTTCTTGCGTGGGGTGATGCTGGCCGCCCTGGCGGGAGCGGTCATGAGCACTTTCAACTCGGGCATCAACTCCGCTTCTACGATCTTCACGATCGATCTCTACAAGAAGTATGTGCAACCCGATGCCTCCACAGGGCAACAGGTCAAGATCGGGCGGTACGCCACAGCCATCATCGCCGTCCTGGCATGCCTGATTGCTCCGCTACCGGGCAGCTTCAAGGGCGTGTTCTCCTACATCCAGGAAATCTGGGGGTTCATCTCGCCGGGTATCGTCGCCGCATTCCTGGGCGGCATATTCCTCCCGCGAGCTCCCGTCATCTGCGGTAGGGCCGTACTGCTGCTCGGCCCAGCGCTCTACGCCATGGCTCGTGTGCCGAAGTGGATCCTGGAGTCAGGGCGCAAGGTCGATCACGGTATTCTCCTCATCGAAAAACCCGGCGCCGAGGACATCCCCGTCGGCGGTTTCGAACAGACCCTCTACGGGTTTCATGGGATCTCCTTCCTCCACCACATGGCCATGGTCTTCCTCGTCCTCATGGCCGTCATGTTGTGGCTCACCTGGCGTAGACCTCTCCCCAAACCCGTCACCTACCCCCAGTCCGACATCGACGTTCGCACGCATCCCTCCACCTACGTCTACGGCACGCTCATCATCCTCGCCACGATCGCGCTCTACATCATCTTCTGGTAGTCAGCGCCATCTCCTGATCAATGCGTGATGCGGTAGGCGTCGTGCGCATCGGGCAGTGAGGCACGGATGCGGGACTGCAGGAAGACACGCTCTTCGGGATCGATCGCGGTCGTGAGGGCATACACCTTCCAGAGGCGGAGGTAGCTTTCCTCGAGATCGGCGATACGCGGGAGTTGGTCGCGGAAGCGGGAGAGGGGATGCAGCTCGTCTTCGCCGGGGAAGCGCACGAGCGTGCCGACTTCCTTGAGCTGCATGCGACGGCTCGGACAGTAGAGAAGCACCGTCTCCCGTCGACCGAAGCGCTCGGCGAACTCGTCCTCTCGCTCGCGTTCCCAGGCACGTCGGCTGTCGGCGGCCTTGGGTGAGAAGAATCGTTCCAGGAGCGCCGCCTGGACGTCGCGGTTGTCGGCGTAGGGGAAGACCGATACGCGCTTCAGGAGTCGACGTGCGGCCAGCCGATCCAGCAACAGGCCCGCCGTCCCGGCGGCTTCACCCGATCTCTGCTGCGCATGCGCGCGCAAGGCCAGCAACAGGCCCTCGTCGGTCTTGTCGTAGAGGTCTGCGGGCTGGATCCACCCTTCGAGCAAGGCGATCTCGACGGCACGCGAGACCATGGCTCCGGCGGCGATCTTGGCGTGATGGTAGTAGACGCGCTCGGAGAAATAGTAGCGCGCCTGCAGCATGCGCAGGATCTCCGAGACGATGTCCTCTCGCAGCAGTCCCTGCTTTTCGCAGTCCACGAACAAACGGCCGGTCGCCTCATCGATCTTGAAGTAGTCCGCGATCCGATCGTCGTAGCGCAGGTCGAGCCCCGTGTACCAGGCGTCACGCCGCAGGTAGTCCATGAGATCGCTGCAGATCGTGTCGCTGATCATCTGGGACAGGAAGGGAGCCGCTGGCTCTGCCCCTGCGCCCAGGATGGCCAAGACGCCGTCCAGGAGTCCCTGCGCTTGCAGTTCCTTGCCGAGTTCCCCGTCCGGAGAGAGCATGTCGCGAAACCGGTCCGGGGAGTCGTGCCTCGGCAGCAGACCCGTCTGGTCCTCGATGTTGTGCCCAAAGGGGATATGGGTTACGTCGTGGACGAGAGCAGCGGCTCTCAGCAGACGTTCTTCGTCCGCGCTCACGACGCGCAGACCACCACCTTCCAGATCGGCATTGCGATGGACCGAGGACACGAGCCGTGAGGTCATATGCAGCGTCCCGATGGAATGCTCGAAGCGACTGTGCCGAGCTCCAGGGAAGACGAGATGCGCCAGGCCCAGCTGTGAGATTCCGCGGAGCCGCTGCATCTCTCGTGTGTCCAGGAGGCGTCCCTCGTCCTTGCTGAGGTAGACATCCCCGTGGACGGGCTCTCGGAGTACGAAGAATCGGCGGCTCATGCCGCCACTCTAACGCGTCGAAGGCAGCTCAGCGAGCGCAGTAGGTCTTGACCCGATCGATCTCTTCGCCGGTCTCGGCGTCGATCACGCGGCCCTGGATCTCCAACAGGCCCACTCCCGTCTGCTGGACCCTGACGTCCAGCTTGTAGCGGTTGCCCGAGTCTTCCATGGCCACGCTTCTGCTATCGCCCTGCATCTTGGACAGCACCTCGTAGGACTTCCCAATCAGGTCCTCGAGCGTCTGATCCAGATAGGCGGCGGCCGGGTGGATCTTCTCCTGGGTCTCACCCGCAGAAAGGACTCCACTCTCAAGACCCTGACGCACCGTCAGCACACCCCCGACGATGAAGACGAGGGCGACCACGAACTGGAAGACGTGCGTACCGAAACCTACGTGGTTCGGATCCATCATCTTCGCTAGTTCCCGAGCCTGGTTCTTGGCCCGCGCTTTGGCTGCAGGACCCTGACGTCCTGCTGATCTAGGATGGTTACTGTTCAAAGTTCTCTCTCCCCCTCATCCATTCTCCCGGCTTGAAGGTCCACTCCCTACATCGGCTCCTACCCGAGCCAGAGGAGAAAAACCAGACGGTACAGATCGCCGACGCTCTCTACAGTCCATGGCAGGGAAGTGCTGTAGCCTGGACCTGGGGAAGAAAACCCCTGATGCCTCTCAAGCTACTGGATGCTCAAACTCCGAATACCGCGAAGCTCGAGGGTTCCTCGAACAGCAAGCGCCCCACGCCGCGCTTGCGCACCGACAATCGCAGACGGCAAGGCTCTGCAAATCTGAGTTCGTAGGGCTCGCGGGGATCCAGCAGATCGCGTGGCTTGAGCTTCTTGCCCTTGAAGGACCCTCGCAACCGAATCGCACGCACCTTGCCTGCCTCGGTGACCTCGCATGGAAAGAGGACTCGCAATGCGAAGGAGCTGTGCCCTCTCTCGCTTTCCACTGGATGGAGTTGGAGGTCCAAAGACCCCTGGGCTGGCGCCGACTCCTGCAAGGGTGAGAACCCGGGTGCGTCCACACGGAGGGTCGCGCCCTTGCCGGGCACGCCCATGGAATAGCGCCCCTGTTCGTCACTCGAAGTCCGGCTACTGCCCATCGCGGCCACAGAACCTTGAAGGGGTGGCCGCACGCCGCCGCGAAAATAGGCATCCCCCCAACGTCCCTTGCCTCGCATCTCGAGCTGTGCTTGCACGGGTTTGCCGTCCGCAGCAAGGACCTTCCCCGAGAGAATCTGCATGCGCTCGGGTTGGATCAAGACGCGCGCCTGGGCCTGCCCGACACGCTCCAGGACAGGAAGAGAGACCGGCGATGCCAGGCGATAGCGCGGATGCACCAGGCCCAGTGACAAGGGCATGGTCCTCGAGAGCCCGCGAATCCGGAACCGTCCCTGCTCATCCAATCGAAGATCGCTGAACCGCCCCTTCCAGAAAAGAGGAAGATGTGCATAGCCACGACCGTCCTGGCTCCGTCCGGTCGAGCGGCCGGGCAGGACGAAGAGGCGCGTGTCCTTCCATTGCCCGCTAGGCATCTCAACCAGTCCTTCCACCTCGGCACCCTCTTCGAGGACGAAACGGAGTTCGGCCGGAGGTTCAGAGCTTGCGATCACGCCAATGGGCTCGACCCGGCTCGCCAGCCCTTCGGCTTCGATCAGGAGCGGCAAGCCCAGACCGGGCCAGAGTCCGATCAACTCGAAGCGCCCGTCCGTGTCGGTCTTGGCTTCGACGCTGCCGATGCTCACCCGGGCTCCGGCGACAGGCTCACCTTGCGGGCCGAAGACCCGTCCTCGCGCACGTCCCGTATGGGTCCAGTCCACACGGACCGCGCTTTCCTTGTCCGGATGCAACTGCAGCAGCCGAGGCGCATGAGCGTCGCCCGGTCCGCGCAGGGACAGGAGATACCATCCCGGACGCAGCTCCCCGAGCACCTCCTCGCCAGCACTCTCTCCCTCTCGGCCAGCCATAGGGCCCGCTTCGAAGCTCCAATGGAAGGGCACGACCTTCCCGGCTCTCGTGGAGCGCAGGATCAACCGCGACATGCCATCCGCCCAGCCTGGTCTCTCGGCATCCTCGGCGGGCGCCTCCTGAGTGGGCGGCCCGAGGATCTCGACGACCAGTTCGAGATCGGCGACATCCTGGCGATCCAAGGCGAGGCCCCCCAGGCCCTTGCCTTGTGGCAGCTCGGCAAGCTCTCCGGGCACGTCTTGCCCGTCTTGCCCGTCCTGCCCGTCTTCGACGGCCGTGATACCGGGTTCAGCCCTGCCCAACAACGAGAGTCCGGCCCAGGCGATCCATCCGGACATGGCCAGACCCAGAAGCAAGAGGATCCAGGGTCGATGGTGGGAGGATGACTTCATTCTGGGGGAAGGAAGGGGAGGGGGAGCTCGTCCAAGCGCTTAGGATGTCTCTCCCCATAGGTCGTGGGACTCCAGAAGTCTACTTCAGGACAGGGCATGTCGGAGAGTTTCGGTGGTCGAACCAGGCGCGGATTCGGATATCTGGCCGCATTGCGCCTCCTGGGCCTCTTGCTGCAGGTCCTGCTGCTACGTCTCGTTGGCAACGCGCTTCCAGAACGGGAGCTGACTGCCTACCTGTTGGGGATCCCTCTCCTGGCGCTCAGCGGAGTGCTGGGCACGGCGGGGTTCCTGCCCCCTCTGCTCCGGCGCATGGCCCAGGAGGGCGAGTCCACTGCCTTTGCCCGCTCCATCGGTCCCGCCTGTCGGAGGGGCGCCACCGCTGGCATCCTCTTTCTCGCGATGGCACTCACCTTCGACATCGCGCCCTTGCCCGCCCTGGCCCTGGCCCTGATGCACCTGCTCCTGCCCCTGCACCTGGCGGCCGCCCCCGAACTCCTCCACGGACGCACGCGGCTCCTGGCTCGGGCAGAATTTCTGGCACGGTTGACGACGGTGGCGGCCTTTGCAGCCCTTGCCCTGGCGGACACGCAGGTGGCCTGGCCCTGGCTCCTCTGCTGGTGGATGGGCACACTCCTGCCGTCCCTCCTCCTCTGGGGCCAGCTCGGACTTGGCCAACGCCCACGCTTGCGCCTCATCCATCATCTCAGGAACGATGCCCCTGCGAGTCGTCCGCCCCACGCCGAACGCCTCGTCGCTCTCGGTGATGTCCTGCGCCTGGCTTGGATGGAGGGGATCCACCCGGTTCTCCGCTTGATGGTGGGCCCCATGGGCTATCTGGGTTTCGGGGCCGCCATCCGTGTCCACCGGGTCGGAATGATCCTGCCCGCAGCTCTCGCCACAACGGTCCAAGGTCCCCTCTCGAAGGGCAACGAGGCAGGGCAACGCCGCCAACTCCTCCGCATCCTGCCGGTGTGGATGATTCTGGGCCTCATCGGCACGGGCCTCGGACTCCTCCTGGCTCCGATGATCCTGGAGTTCCTGTTCCCGCGGCTCTCCGGTTCGAGTCAGGTCGCGGCCCTGGCTTCGTTACGTCTCCTCATGGCAACCTGGCCCGCGCTCTTCGGTGCAGGCCTCTGCCTCCCCTTCCTTCTCGCCCGAGGCCGCGAGCGCCAGGTCGCCATCGTGTCTGCCATCGCGCTGGCGCTCTGTTTCACGGTCTTCTTCGCCCTCCTGCAGGGACTCGGACCGGTCTCAGCGGCCTGGGCCCTCCTCTGGACGGAGTACTTCGTCTTCCTTGCCACCTTCGCCCTCGTCCTCTCCCCCCGGAGCTGCCGCGTCGATTCCGCAAAGCGGCTCCATCCATGAAGATCGCCCTCGACTACCGACCGGCCCTCTTCTCACGCTCGGGCATCGCCCGAGCCGTGCGCGAGCTGGCCCGCGCCTTGGCGCTGCACGAAACAGGCCTGTCGCTGCATCTCTTCGGACACGCGCTAAAAAAAGCGCGCTTTGCGGAGACACCAGAGGGGTCCAGGCTCCATCGCAGCCGCGTACCGGGACGGGCTCTGCCGATGCTGCAGCGATTGGGCTGGGACGCAGCACGGCTCTCCGGAGGTAGCAGCCTCTTCCACTGGACCGACTACGTGTACCCCCCGGTCGGCCCACGCACGCCTGTCGTCCAGACCGTGCATGACCTGGCCTTCCTCTCCGACCCGAAGTTCCATGGAGCCCAGCAGAGCCAGATCCTGCGAGCTCGCTTTGAGAAGGCCTTGTCCCGCGCCGATGGCATCATCTGCCCGAGCGCAGCAACGGAGCGGGATCTGAGGGCGCACTATCCCGACCTGGCCCCCATCCATGTCATTCCCTACGGCGTGGATCATGTGGCCCGTCACGAGTGTGACGCAAGCGCAGGAAGAAACCGCGCTGCGACTCTCCTCCAGAGCGAAGCGCCCTACCTGCTCTCACTCGGAACGATGGAGCCACGCAAGAACCATGCAACCCTCTTGCAAGCCTGGCACGAACTTCCGACGCCTCGCCCTCCACTTCTCCTTGTTGGAGCCCCCGGGTGGGAGACAGCGCAACTGCAGTGCGACCTCACGAAGGTCCAGGAGGGGCTGGCTTGGACGGGCGAAATCAGCGATGCTCACCTCTTCGATCTCATGGCAGGGGCACGCGCCCTCGTCTACCCCTCGAGCCTCGAAGGATTCGGCTTTCCTCCCATGGAAGCACAGGAACTAGGCATTCCACCTCTCGTAGGTGATTGCAGTGCTCTGCGTGAGCATCTAGGTGAGGCAGCTCTCTTCGTGGATGGTCGCAGCACCAGCGTGCTCCGCACCGCCATCCAACGCATCATGGAGGACGAGTCTCTTCGTTCGCATATCCTGAATGCCTGGAGGAGCCGTCGTCACAGGTTCACCTGGAAGGCTTGTGCGAGTGCGCACAGGGAGGTCTACGAATCCATGCACGAGAGCGGTAGGAGGTCGAAGCTGACATGAGGATCGCCTTCGACGGTTCCTGTCTGATCACCAAACGGCCCACGGGTGTCGAACTCTCCTTCTTGCGTACCCTGCGGGCCTACGCGCGCCTGCGTCCGGAGGACAAGATCTTTCTCTTCCATCCTCGAAGCCACGACATCCATGGGCTACCGCTCAACACGCGGCCTCTCGATCTGCCTGCGGGCCCACCGGCGCTGTGGAGGCGGTACTGGATGCCCGGACAGCTCAAGCACTGGCAGATCGACCTCCTCCTGAGTCCGACGACAGCCCTCCCCGCAAAAAGTCCCTGCCCCTGCATCGCCACGGTCCACGAGATCCCCTCCTTTCATTCGGGTGCCGAAGAGATCGGACCTGCGTCGCTGCGACATCGTAGAGCTCGTTCCCTCCTCGCAGACCGTGCGGCGCTGGTCATCGTCCCCTCGGCAGTCACGGCCCGCGATCTCTTACGCGAACGTCCCTCCCTGAAAGACCGCATCCGCATCCTTCCCCAGCCCTTGGACCCGGCTTTCCTCGAAGCAACCCCGGCCGAGGGTCCCGGTCGCGGATTCTTGTTCATCGGCATGGATCGTCAACGCAAGAACCTCGCACGCCTCTTCGGGGCTTGGACCCACCTGGACGAGAACACGCGCAAGGGCGAAGACCTGACCTGGATCGGCGCACCACGTGGTCGACGAGCACGGCCTGGACTGCGCTTCCTGCCACCCTGTTCCATCGAAGATCTCATGAGCGAGATCCGCCAATGCCGGGCTCTCCTTCTGCCCTCGCTCTCCGAGGGATTCGGGCTCCCCGTCTTCGAGGCTCTCGCGATGGGGCGGCCTTTCCTGGCCAGCAAGGGGTCGGTACATGAGGAACTCCTGGGTGAACTCGATCCCCCCCCCGGTCTGTTCGTCGATCCGCGGAACGAGTCCAGTATCTCGGAGGCACTGCGGACTCTGCTCCACGACGAGGGGTTCGCCATCCATGCGCAGCAACACGGCCGCGACACGGTCTCTCGCATGAGTCCTGATGCCACAGCCATGGGCTGGCATCGACTGGCCCAGGAGATCACACGCGAGAGCAACGAGGATCGGCAACAGGGCCACGAGTGAGGTCCTTGCGCATTGCTGTCCAAGCCTGGCTGGATTGGCGTGAGCCTTCCGGTGCACGCACGCGGCTGCGCGGACTCCTCGCAGCCGTGGCCGATCTTCCCGAAAGTGCTGAGCACGAGATCCACCTCCTCGGAAGCCACGATAGTGACCCCTTCCTTGAAGGGCTCTGCTCTTCACACGCCCATCTCCACTGGCACGAGCTCTTTCCCAAGGGCAAGGGAAGTCTTTCCCGAACGCTGAACGAAAGCAGATGGCTTCCTGCAAACCTCCAGAGGCTCGGAGTGGACCTGCTCGACGTCGCGACCCTCCCCCTGCCAAGAGTCACAGTGCCCATTTGCCTGACGATCCACGATTTGCGTGACCTGGGCACGTACGCGCGCGGGCTGCGCCGTTTCGCGATCCACCAGGCACTCGAAGAAGCCGTCCAGTCGACCAGCCGCATCGTCGTCCCGAGCTCCGCAGTGGCCCAAGAGCTGCGCCTGCGCCTGCCGCGCTCCCGTGGCCGCGTGCTCGTGGTTCCGCCAGCGCTGGATCCAGAGCCCTTCCGATCTGCGCCTCCCTGGGCAGGGCTTTCCACTCCCTACTTCCTCCATCTGGGGCGCCCGGAGCCACGCAAGAACCTGCCCTTCCTGATCCGCGTCCACCAGCGCGCCCTTGCCGCGGATCCCGACATTCCCACCTTGGTCCTGGCTGGCCCGGGTCTGGCGCGGGACAGGCTCCCCCCCAC
>JAJRTL010000167.1 GCA_024278315.1 Planctomycetota bacterium
GGAATCCTCCCTTCAGACCGACTCCTTCGCTTCAGATCCAGGTCAAGGCTCCCGTTCGATGCGGGGGAGCGGCGTGTCGAAGCCCAGCCGCCCCAAGAGCTCCAGGGTGAACAGGGCCGTCGATCCCCAGAGATCCCGCCCCTCGTAGACGAAGAAGGGCATGGTTCGGGCAAAAGGGGGCGCCGGAATCCGCCGGGACTCCCAACGGTCCGGAATACTGAGCTGGCTCAGGGGACTCGCGAAGATCTCGGCGACCTCGGTGGCATCGTGGATCAGATCTCCCGGGTGATCCACGCGCCCAAATACGATTTCAACGTAGAATCCGCCAATGGAGACCATGGCCGGCAGGCTCCCCAGGATCTCAACCCGGCCCGGCGCCAGGCCAATTTCTTCCTGGGACTCCCGCAAGGCACATTCAATCGGGCTCTCCTCGCCTTCTCGGGCCCCTCCCGGGAACGCAACCTCGCCAGCGTGGGTCGGCAGGTCGTGATGACGCATCGTGTAGAGGATCCAATCCTCGCCCCCATCGGTGAACCAGGGCAGCAGCACCGCTGCGTCACGCAACCCGGGACGTCCTTCCCAGCCGATAGGGCTCGGCTCCAGGACACTGCGAAGATGGCTATCCGAGAGAATCATGGAGAGCTATCCTATCCTCTTGGCAGCTCATCCTTCCTGCATCCGATCAGATGTTGCAGGCTCCGTACTGGCGATCTCCATGACCCTGCACCCTCCGCGATCCCTGATGACCCTCGCATTGATCTGCAGCTTTGCAGCCTGCAGCCAGTCGGGACCAGACGCCTGGTCCATCATCAGCAATCCCAGCGGAGATGGCCTGACGGCGGGAGTCATCAAGAGCGGCGAAAGTTCGACCATGAGCCTCGTGCAGGCCCCTGGGGGCAGTGAGGTCTTCGTCCTGCATGACGAACAAGCGGGCCTCATCCGCTAGCAGTACTACGCCGTGGGAAGCGACTCCGTGCTCGAGAAACAAGCCCATGCGCTGATCCTCGAGAGTCCGGCCTTTGCCGAGGGACGGCACCGGTTCGCTGCGGGGACTGAGATGGAGCTGGGGCAGGAGGCAGCCACACTCATGAAACTGATCCAACGCCAGGCGGACGGCTCCGTGACCGCGACCTGGTGGATCTCGGGCTGGAGTAACCTCATCCTGGAACAGAATGCGGAAGGCCTCACGATCTATCGAGAAGGACGTCCACCACAGGCCCTTGGCCCGGACACCGAGGTCCGCCCTCGGGGGCGGAGCTACGAGGTCACGGATGGCAGAGGCAGGAGGCAGCTGCTCCAACCCGGCCATCCACCCGAGCCCGAGCAGCGGATGGCCTACATCGAGGAACGGAAGGCCGTACAGTTCTTCGATGCCAAAGGACGGGTGATCGCCGAGCTACCAGCCCATGGCATCGAGATTGCACCGGAAGGGCAGGCCTTCTTCCTGACGGGTTCCTACCCCCAGGGCCTCCCTGGAATCTCAGACCGCCCGATCTCGGTCCTCGTGCCCCGTCACAATCGCCACCTGATCCTCCTGACCCACTAACCCGAACGATTCATGACCTCGATGCGTCTGACGGCGCCTTTCGGTCCAGGACCGCGAACCTATCGGTTCGCTCGGCATTGCTTCGATTCGACGACCCTCTTGGGTCGCCTTCAACTCGCGCAGCCCTCCTGAACTCGAAATGCGCTCGTCAGACCGCAAAAACGAGCTCGGCTGCACCGATCTCGCATTTGCTCACAACGATCTCATGAATCATCCGGGCTAACCCAGCGATCGAGACAGGTCCCGGCTCGGCTTGTGATCCACTGGATTCCGGCCCATGGTTGACGGCATCCCTCCCCTACAGGAGAATGCTTCGCCATTTTTTCGAATCATGACCTCCAAAGCATGACCATGACCAATATCCGCCAAGAGATCCGCAACCTGGCCATCATAGCCCACGTCGACCACGGGAAGACCACCCTGGTCGATCGGCTGCTCGAGCAGTCGGGCACCTTCCGTGAGAACCAGGAACTGCAGGACTGCTTTCTCGACTCCAACGACCTGGAGCGGGAGCGCGGCATCACGATCTTGGCCAAGAACACGGTCGTGCACTGGAACGACGTCAAGATCAACATCATCGATACGCCGGGACACGCCGACTTCGGCGGCGAGGTGGAGCGTGTTCTGTCCATGGCCGACGGGGTGCTGCTGCTCGTGGATGCCTTCGAGGGGCCGATGCCGCAGACGCGCTTCGTCCTCAAGAAGGCCTTCGCCAACCACCTCATCCCCATCGTGGTCGTCAACAAGATCGACCGCCCGGATGCCCGGCCTGCCGAGGTGCTGGACGAGGTCTACGACCTCTTCATCGACCTGGACGCGGATGAGGAGATGCTCGACTTCCCCGTCATCTTCGCCTCCGGCAAGGACGGTTGGGCCAGCAAGGAGCTGGGTGAGGTCGGCACGGACTTCGGCCCGCTCCTCGACACGATCCTAGGCCACCTGCCCAAGCCCACTGACGATCCGGACGGACCGCTGCGCTTTCGGGTCTCCACACTGGACTGGTCGGACTTCGTGGGACGCATCGCGGTGGGCCGCGTGCACCGGGGCGTGATCCGCCGCATGGACAGGGTCATGCACGTGGACCGCTGGGGTAAACAGAACGAAGTACAGATCCGCGGTGTCTATCGCTACGTCGGCATCCAGCGTGAAGAATGCGATGAGGTCCGCGCGGGTGATATCTGCGCCATCTACGGCATCGAGGATCTGGATATCGCTGACTCTCTGACGGACCTGGAGATCGTCGACCCCATGCCGATCATCGCGATCGACGAGCCCACGCTGTCCATGACCTTCCAGGTGAACAACTCGCCCTTCGCGGGCAGAGAGGGGCAGTACGTCACAAGTCGCAACATCAAGGACAGGCTCGACCGGGAGATGCGGACCAACGTGGCTCTCCACATCGAGCCGGGTGAGCGCAATGACTCCTTCGTGGTCTCGGGTCGCGGCCTCATGCACCTCGGCATCCTCTGCGAGGAGATGCGGCGCGAGGGCTTCGAGTTTGCCGTCGGAAAGCCCAAGGTCATCTTCCAGGAGGAGGAAGGCAAGAGGTACGAGCCGATCGAGCTCCTGGTCGTGGACTGCCCCGAGGACTGCGTGGGCAAGGTCATCGAGTTCCTGGGCCAGCGCAAGGGCGAACTCGTCGAGTTGGTCCCCAAGGGCGACTACCAGCACCTCGAATTCAAGATTCCTGCACGCGGTCTGATCGGGGCCCGGACGCGCATCCTCAACCTGACGCAAGGACGCGCAATCTTCCACCACAGCTTCTTCGCCTATGAAGCCCACCGCGGCGAGATCATCGGGCGGAGCAACGGAGTGCTCGTGTCCATGAACCAAGGACCTGCCACACCCTATTCGATCGACAACCTGCGCGACCGTGGGACGTTCTTCGTCCTCCCTGCGACCGAGTGCTTTGAGGGCATGATCGTCGGCGAAAACTGCAAGGAAGGCGACCTGGTCGTCAACATCTGCAGGGAGAAAAAGCTGACCAACATGCGGTCAGCCAACAAGGACAACTTCACCAAGCTGACCCCGCCGCGACTCCTCTCCCTCGAGGAGGCTCTCGAGTACATCGACGAGGACGAGTTGGTAGAGATCACCCCCAAGTCCATCCGCATGCGCAAGATCTTCCTCAAGGAGAAAGAGCGCAAGCGCCCCGCCGAAGACCGGCAACAGAAGAGGGTCGGCAAGGCCTGAGAGCTTGCGGCAGGGATAGGGTCCTTGCGGATCCCTCCCAGACACCAGCCACTATCGACTGAGTTCCAGCTCGAGGGTCTCAGGCAGGTTGTTGGTGTCGATCTTGACTTGTGAAGATCGGCCACCCCGTGGCTTGGGGTGCTGCGCCTGACAGCTGTAGTGCTGTGACTTGACCGCAATGAGGCGGATGCGTGCGATTCCCTCCTCATCGGTGACGCTGCTGTTGATGGCCTTTCCATTGTAGGCATAGATCTCGGTGCAGAGCTTGCTGAGGTGTGTATAGCCTCCTCCGCTTGTTGACAGCTTGACTCCCGCATAGGGCTTGGACTGTCCGTCGGTGACAGTGACCAGGATCGTGTGATAGGGCTCCATCTGGACCTGTCGCTTGAAGATCGCTCCCCGATCCGGATCTCCAAGTTGGAAGGGCACCTGATTGGATCCAAGTTTGGGATGCAGGGTCAGCGAATCGTAGGTACCCGGGGGCAAGAGAAAGCAAGCCCGGCCCTTCGCATCGAAGTCGTAGTTCAGGACCGACACGGCCTCGGAGATGATACTGGCCTTCTCCATCGTGTTCTTGAGGATCACGATGGCATGTCCCTGTCGATCTCGACGTGCTCCTTCGAGCATGAGGTCCACGGCAACCATCTTGTCGAGCGAAAGGTCCCCGAGATCCTGGCTGGCTTCTTGATCGCTTCTTGCTTGATGGAGCAAGACATAGGGAGAGGGTAGTCGTAGACCAGGATAGGAGGGCGATAGCCGTGCCCATTCTTGCTCATCAAGCGTGGTCACGATCCGGTAGAGCGTCTTGGCCCTCAAGAAGGAGAAGCTGAACTTGCCATCCGCATCTGTCCGGAGGACCTCGGAGGGCACGACGGACTGGCTGTTCGAGCCACCCTGCTTGTCGAGCGGCACCTTGCGAACGACCAAGAAAGGGAGGAGGGCCGCGGGCACGCCCGCTTTCCAGAGAATGCGTCCATGAACCTCCAGCGCCTTTTCCAACACGATCGGCATGCGCGCATTCGCTTTGCCCTGCAGAAAACCCCGGATCACATGGAGCTTGTCGGCGCGCCCTTCGGCCTGGATCCGAAGCCTCGTCAGGGGAATACCACTGCCCGACATCTTGTGCGCAAGCAGATCACAATCCCCGTTGGCATCCGTTCGACCGATCTCCGCCCAGATCCCTGCGTCGGGCTTCTTGATGATGGAGCGAATCCGTGACTGGCCCCCGAGCTCAGGCCTGGCGCGATGGCCCCACTGGAAGGTCTGCATGCTCACACGGGCTCCTTTCACCGGTCCGGCCTCATCCTGGACATGAAGCGCAAGCGGATGCGGAATCGCGAAATTCCACGCCTTGGGGATGATCGGCAACGACGAACGCTCATAGCGGAACACGAACAGGTCCTGTCCCGCGGCGGTCTTTGCAATGAGGAGCGCGTTCGCATAGGGGATGGGATGAATCGTGAGGATACCTTTCTC
This sequence comes from Planctomycetota bacterium, assembly GCA_024278315.1. GTDB lineage: Bacteria > Planctomycetota > UBA1135 > UBA1135 > JAJRTL01. The sequence continues at coordinate 5,216 of JAJRTL010000167.1, forward strand.
ATCGGGTGCCTCCAGGTGCACCTCCATGTCCTGCGAACCAAATCGCAGACGAAAGCTGAACGGCCCCAGCGCCTTCCATCGATCCCGTCCTTTGAGGATCAGGGTCTCTGCGACCACGGGCTTTTCGGCCCGGATGAACTTGAGGACATCTCCGGCCACGATCTGCTCTGCCGCCTGGCCAAACCAGTGGCGCCCTTTGTCGTCCACGGCATGAGCCCAGGCCATGTAACTCCTGCCGAGCAGGAGCTTGGCATGCCACCGTCCCTTGGAACTTGATCGAACGGTCACGAGATCGGCCTTGCCAAAGTCCACACGATCACTCAAGGGCCGACTGAACAAACGGATCTCGCAATCCGCCCAGGGGGTGCCATCCGGGAGGGCCGTTCGTCCAATGAGCCGAGACCGCAGCTTGGGCTCTGGAGACTGCGACGCCTGCGCCCCGAGAATACCGAGGGGCCCGAGGATCAGGAGAAACGAAGAGAGACTCGCAAGCATGGGATTCATCGTCTCAACTCGATCTCGATAGACTTTGGATATCCGTTGGAACTGACACGCACCGGGGACACGGATGCCCCCATCCGCTCGGCAGCACGCCAGTTGACCATGACGTCGTAGGATTGCTCGCGAACGTTCAGGAGGTGCAAGATGGCATCACCCTTTGCGTTGGTGACAGCCTCATCGATGGCTTTGGTGTTGAACTGGTAGATTTCCGCACAGAACCGACTCAAGTGCGTGTATCCACCACCATTCGTGTTCAACGGCATGCTGGGTACGGGCTTGCCCTCCTGGGTCCGCACCTTGACGAGAATGGCCGCATAGGGCTGCAAGGGGATGTTCCAGCGATAGACCGTTCCGACCATCACCTGGCTCAAGATCAGCGGTGCCTCCGAACTGCCTCTTTTGGGATGCAAGGCGAGGCTGTCGTACTTGCCAGAGGGCATCAGAAAGATCGCTCGCCCACGCGGCCCGAACCTTCTCCCCAAGACCGATGGAGCGAGGGATGATCCGGTGGCGAGATCTCGCTGATCCTTGAACAATACGATACCAGGAGTCACATCTCGCTCCCGACTCTCGCCAAACCGGGCATCCACGGCCACCAGCCGGTCCAGTTTGATATCGCCGAGCGCGGCCTCCGACTTGCCTCCCTTCGGCGCCTCGTGCAAGAGGACCTCTGGACCAGGTAGTGGCAGGTCCTCGTAGGCACCAGCCAGCCGTCTCCAGATATCCTCGTCCAGGGCAGTGATGATCCGGTAGGCACCCTCTGGCGCAACGAACGAGAAACTGCCGTCCGCCAGGGTGTGATGGAGTTCCGCCGGGGGCAGGATGGTGTGCTCGCGCTTCTCGACTCGATACTGCGCCCGCCGCTGGACCAAGAATGGGAAGTTACCCGCAGGCTTTCCCTCCCTCCACAGGATCCGGCCTGTGATGCCTGGACGCTTCGTCAGCTGGATGTCGTGCATGCTGACTGGCAGTCTGGAGGTCGATCCCAGATTCTTGATGTCTGCGGTCTTCGACAGCGATCGCTGCACGATCTTCTCCTGCATTCCAGCTGCGCGGATCTGGAGGAACATCGAGCCTCGGCGAACCGCGGAGACCGGTATCTCGATCTTGCACAGGCCTTCCGCATCGCTGATACCCACGACGTTCCAGAGCGAATGAGGGGTGCGCGGCATCAGTGCTTCCAATGGGTGGTCAGAATCCTCTAGAGGCGTCAGCCCCTCAGCCTCGAAAGATCCTCGAACGCGGATCTCCGCTCCGGAGACAAGGTCATCCTTCTTGTTGCCGGACTTGATCGTGACGAAGACTTTCTTGGCATACGGGCAGCTCCACACCACAGGAAAGAGCGGGAACCTGCGTCTTTTTACCGAAAGCTCATGCAGGACCCGCCCCTGGCTGTCCAGCGCTTCCAAACGTGCGTCGTCATAGGGCGTGACGGGAAGCACGAGCGTGCCCTTCTGCTTGCCCTCCGCCACGGACAGCGCCTGCCGCATGGGGCCGAAGCGAAGTCGAAAGGCCACTGCCTCCTGCAGGGGCGCATACCGTGGATCGAGCATGGGAAGGTCAGAGTCGGCCTTTTTCCAGCCCACCAGGCTGACCCGGTCGGGCATCCATGCCGACTTGCCGCGCTGGAGCTTCAGGGCTTGTCCCGCCATGACCAATCCATGCACCTGACTGATCCAGGCCCGCCCCTTTTCATCCGTCTTGCGAGCCCACACCATATAGGCCCGGCGCTCCAGAAGCTGGACCCGGAAGCGCCCCTTGGCAGAGGCTTGCACCTGGATGAGGTCCTCCGTGCCGATATCTGGGCGGCGCGGGATTGGGCGGTGCAGGAAAAAGACCTCGGCCCCGGCCCAGGCCTTCCCGCCGGGCATCACGGTGCGCCCGATCGTGACGCGGCGATAGCTGGCCTTCTCGCTCGCTCGCTGCCTGTCCGAGCCCTGCC
>JAJRTL010000168.1 GCA_024278315.1 Planctomycetota bacterium
TGTATCCCTGGGCGGACAGTGCCTTTGTAGACGGCAACCACCATCTCCATCACAAGGGCTTCTACTTCAGCTCGGGGTTCGTCCTCGTGCGGATCCTGCTCTACTTCGGGGTCTGGTTCTGGATCAGCCGGAGCTTCCTGGGTTGGAGCATGGCCCAGGACAAGGATGGGGACAGCTCCTGGACCGGCAAGAGCCAGAAGTTCAGCGCAGGCGCCACGCTGATGATCGCCATCAGCCTGACCTTCGTGTCCTTCGATCTCTTGATGTCCCTGGATCCCTTCTGGTTCAGCACTATCTATGGGGTCTACTTCTTCTCCGCGGGCTTCCTGAGCTTCTTCGCGACGATGGTGATCACGCTCAAGTGGCTGCAGGCCTCGGGTCGCCTCGAGAACTCGGTCACGGTCGAGCACTATCATGATCTGGGCAAGTGGATGTTCGCGTTCGTCTTCTTCTGGGGATACATCGCCTTCTCCCAGTTCATGCTGATCTGGTACGCCGATCTGCCAGAGGAAACGCGCTACTTCCAGCGTCGCATGGAGGGCCCATGGCTCGTCGCGAGCTATGTCCTGCTCTTCGCGCACTTCATCATTCCCTTCGGCGGCATCCTCTCGCGGCACGTCAAGCGAAAGACCTCGATCCTGCTGGCCTGGTCATTCTTCATCCTGGCTGTGCACTGGTTGGACATGCAGTGGTTGGTCATCCCCAATGCCCTCGCCGAGGTCCATGCCTTCAACGGGCAAGCGGGTGAGGTCGTCCAACCGGCCTTCTTCCACATTGTGGATCTGACTTGCTTCATCGCAATCTCGGGTCTCTACATCGCTGGTTTCGCGTGGTTGGCGAAGGGCAAGTCCCTTGTCCCCGAGCAGGATCCCTTCCTGAGCGAATCCCTGGCCTTCAAGAACTTCTAGGACAGTCATGGCACAGTTCGACAACACCAAGGTGGTCAAGGTCTCCAACATCTTGATCCTGGGCACCATCCTGACGATCCTCGCCGTCTTGGGCGCTCAGGCCCTCTACTATGTCGTGGATCACCAACTCACAGAGCTTCGCGTGACCAACACGACCTTCGAGGAGGTCAAGGCGCTCCAGGAGTCCCAGGCAGCCCAGCTGCATGAGTACTCCAAGGACCCTGACACCAAGAAGATCTCCATCGACATCGACCAGGCCAAGAAGCTGGTCGTTCGCGACCTCAACAAGTAGCTCCGAACCCGTCCCTCCGCCACGCTGAATTCCATGAGACTCTTCTCCCACACACTGCTCGCCTCCCTGATCTTCGTGGGGGGTGTCTGTTCGCAGATCGCCACCGAGAGGTTCGATGAGCTGGAAGGAGTGGAGGTCACCGAGAAGCTGGGAGATCAGGTTCCCCTCGAGCTGACCTTCCGTGGTGAGAACGGCGAGCCGGTCCAGCTGTCGCGCTACCTGGATGGCACCCTGCCGGTCATCCTGACGATGAACTACAGTGACTGTCCGCTGCTCTGTAGCCTGCAGATCACACGCCTCGTGGAGGACCTTCGGGGGCTCAGCTGGAGTATCGGCAAGGAGTTCCGGATCCTGACGGTCAGTCTGGATCCCAAGGAGAGTCCCAAGACGGCAGCCAAGACCAAGGCCAAGTACATCGCGATGTACGAGGATGCCAAGTTCGGCAAGAAGGGTGCCGCCGCAGGCTGGAGCTTCCTGACGGGGAAGGAAGAGGACATCCAGGCCCTGGCCTCGAGCGTTGGCTTCGGCTACCGCTATCTGCCCGAGACCGGCGACTACACGCACAAGGCCGTCAACATCCTGCTCAGCCCCGAGGGCAAGGTGACGAGATACCTCGAGGCCCTCCAGGTCCTGCCCAAGGACCTGCGACTCGCATTGATCGAAGCGGGCGATGGAAAGGTCGGCAGCTATGCCGAGATCTTCTTCCAGTCCTGTTTCTACTACGACCCCGATTCCAAGAGCTATGCACTCTCCGCTTTCCGTCTGATGCAGATCGGCGGTGCAGGGTTCATCGTGCTCATGGCAATCGGCTTCTTCTTCCTCCGAAGGAAGCCCAAGCCCACCCCTGTCCCCGTCGGGGCCTGAGAGGCTTAGAGATGAGCATGCTGCCACTTGCAATGATTCAACAGGAGTATGGAGAGGGAAAGAACTTCTGGTTCCATGCCCAGGCTTCCAACTTCGCCCATGAGTACGACTGGGTCTTCTACTTCGTACTCTATCTCTCGACCTTCTTCTTCATCGCCATCGTCGCGACGATGATCCTCTTCCTCGTCAAGTATCGACGGAGAGAGGAAGGGGAGGCTGCACCCCACGGGCCCAGCCACAACACGGTCTTGGAGATCACCTGGACGGTCATCCCGACGATCCTGGTCGGCTTCCTCTTCTGGTTCGGATTCAAGGGCTACATGAGCCAGCGGGTTCCGCCCCGGGACAGCTACGAGATCCGCGTGCGTTCGCAGCGTTGGGTCTGGTCCTTCGAGTCTCCCGGCGGCATCCAATCGGACGTCCTCTATGTCCCGAAGGGAAAGAACATCAAGCTCCGGATGAGCTCCTCTGACGTCATCCACTCGCTCTATATCCCGGCCTTCCGCGTCAAGTACGACATCGTCCCGGGTCGCTATACGCAGGTGTGGTTCCGTCCGACGATGAAGGGAGAGTTCCATCTCTTCTGCACCGAGTACTGCGGAAAGGACCACTCCCGGATGACGACCAAGGTCGTCGTCATGGACTCCTTCGAGTTCCAGGGCCAGCTGGACAAGCTGGCCGAAGAAGCAACGTCCGATCCCGTGGAGTACGGGGCCAAGCTCTACAAGTCCAAGGGCTGCTCGGCATGTCACACGCTGGATGGCGTCAAGGGCCAGGGGCCTTCATGGAAGGGGCTCTTCGGTATGGAGCGTGAGTTCTCCAACGCCAAGAAGCTCGTGGTGGATGAGCAATATCTGCGGGAGTCCATCATCCAACCCCACAAGAAGCTCGTGAAGGGCTATGGCGCCGTGATGCCTGTCACCCAGCTCAAGGATCGGCAGGTCGACGCCCTCATCGAATACATCAAGACGGTCAAGTAGGAACGCGGAATCATGTCCACAACCACAATCGCCAACGAAGAACAAGTCGCTGAGCCTGGTGGCTTCCGCCACGGCGACTACCTGACCTGCGACAAGGGTTGGAAGTCCTGGGCCTTCACCCTCGATCACAAGCGGATCGGTGTGATGTATATGCTCGGCGTCGTCTTCAGCTTCTTTCTGGGGGGCATGTTTGCTCTCGTCCTCCGGATGGAGTTGTTCACGCCCAATCCCACGATCATCAGGTCGGGAGATACCTACAACCAGCTCTTCACGCTCCATGGGGCGATCATGATCTTCCTCGTGATCATCCCGAGCATCCCTGCGGTGCTGGGCAACTTCGTTCTGCCCATCATGTTGGGGGCCAAGGACGTGGCCTTCCCACGCATCAACCTCATGAGCTTCCATCTCTACGTGATCGGGATGGTCATGCTGGTGGCGGCCATCCTGAGCGGTGGGCTGGATACGGGCTGGACCTTCTATACCCCCTACAGCACGGTCGTCTCACAGACCTCGGTGGTCATGGCGGTGATGGGGGCCTTCGTCCTGGGCTTCAGCTCCATCTTCACGGGTCTCAACTTCGTGGTGACGATCCACAAAATGCGACCGGCAGGGATGACCTTCTTCAAGATGCCCCTCTTCCTCTGGTCCCTCTACGCGACCGCGATCATCCAGATCCTGGCCACGCCGGTCCTGGGGATCACACTCCTGCTCATTGTCGTCGAGCGCACCTTGGGCTTCGGCATCTTCGATCCCAAGATGGGTGGGGACCCAGTCCTCTTCCAGCACTTCTTCTGGTTCTACTCCCACCCGGCCGTCTACATCATGATCCTGCCGGCCATGGGGGTCATCTCGGAGTTGATCACGACCTTCAGTCGGAGGCGGATCTTCGGCTACTCGTTCATCGCCTACAGCTCGGTCCTGATCGCCATCTTCGGATTCCTCGTCTGGGGGCACCACCTCTTCACGAGCGGCCAGTCACCTGTGGCCACGGCCATCTTCAGCATCCTGACCTTCAGCGTCTCCATCCCCTCGGCCATCAAAGTCTTCAACTGGATGGCGACGATGTACAAGGGTTCGATCTCGCTGCAGACGCCGATGCTCTATGCGATGTCCTTCTTGTTCCTGTTCGGGATTGGAGGACTCACCGGGCTCTTCCTCGGCATGCTGTCCGTCGATCTCCATCTCCACGACACCTACTTCGTGGTTGCGCACTTCCACTACGTCATGATGGGCTCGGCCCTCGTGGGATTCTTCGGTGGCCTGCACTTCTGGTGGCCCAAGATCTTCGGTCGCATGTATGACGAGAAGTGGGGACGCATCGGAGCCATCGGGATCTTCGTAGGCTTCAACACCTGCTTCTTCCCGCAGTTCATCGCGGGTGTCCAAGGCATGCCGCGTCGCTACCACCAGTACGAGGAGATCTTCCGGCCCTACATGGTCATCTCGACCATCGGCGCTTTCATCCTTGGTATTGCGAGCCTGATCGTCTTCGTCAACCTCTACAAGTCCCTCAAGAAGCCCTACGACGCGCCGCCCAATCCTTGGGGGGGTGCAACGCTGGAATGGACGGTGACCTCACCGCCGCCTCACCACAACTTCGATGAGGAGCCCAAGATCTATGATCCCTACAATCTCGAAGCCGTGGTCTGGGATCCCGAGACCCGATCCTACAAGCACCTCGAAGGCCAGGGCCTCCTGGGTGATGGAGAGCAGGACGCATGAGTGCGATGAGTGACGCCAGCCACGGGGCTCCCGAGCATCCGGAGCACGATCCCCATCTCGCGCATCACTTCGATGATGCACAACAGCAGTTCGACGCTGCCAAGATGGGGATGTGGACCTTCCTGGTCACCGAGATCCTCTTCTTCAGCGGACTCTTCTGCGCCTATGCCGTGTATCGGAGCCTCTATCCAGACCTCTTCGAGGGTGCTGCGAAGTACCTGAACACGACCCTGGGGGCGATCAACACCTTGGTTCTCCTCTTCAGCTCCCTGACGATGGCCTGGGCCGTTCGTTGCGCGCAGCTGGAACAGAAGAAGGGCTTGATCCTCACATTGGCCCTGACCCTCGCCTGCGCCTTCGGCTTCCTAGGCATCAAGTACGCGGAATACAGCCACAAGTTCCATGAGGGACTCCTGCCTGGCGCCAACTACTCGGCAGCGCTGCACCAGGGTCCCGAATGGCTCGAAGAGCACGGCGTCGACATCCACTCGCATGCGCCCATCCCCGAAGCGGTCGAGCAAGCAGCACTGGCCAAGGATGGCCGGAGCTACGGTCTGTTCTTCGGAATCTACTTCGCGATGACAGGCTTGCACGGGATCCACGTCCTGGCGGGGATCGCTGTGATCCTGTTCCTCCTGATCCGAGCCATCCAGGGCAGGATCAAGCGGGAGAACTCCGTGATCGTCGACAACGTGGGCCTGTATTGGCACCTGGTCGACCTGATCTGGATCTTCCTCTTCCCGCTTCTCTACCTGATCAACTGACCTGAGAGCTGTCTGATGTCCGACACTGCAAACAAAGCGTCACCCCACGGGGCACACGACGAGCACGGCGACCCTTATGCCCACATCCACGTCAGCTCCTGGCAGACGCTGGTTGCCGTCTTCGTGGCGCTCGTCCTTCTCACGAGCCTGACGGTCTATGTGGCTACGTACGACATCGGCCGATTCGAGCTCGCGGTCGCCATGGGGATCGCGACGATCAAGTGCGCCCTGGTCATGGGCTTCTTCATGCACCTCAAGTACGACCGGGCTTTGAACCGCATGGTGTTCTTAGGTTCCATCCTCTTCTTCACGCTGTTCCTCGGGATCACGGTCATCGACCTGGACTCGAGCAAGCCCGATATCGAGAGCTATCGCAGAGAAAACCCTGTGAAGACGGCGCCCGCGACCGAGGAGAGCAAACCATCGGGTGAAGCCACGAAGCCGGGGGATCCCAAGAAGTCCGGCGAGCCGGGGCAACACCAAAAGCAGAAGTAGGAGTCATGGAAGTCAGGGGGACGCATCTGGATCAAGAGCTTCCCTCGCAGCCCTGTAACCATCAAGAGCTCCAGGTTGGGAGCCAACGTCGTTACGGCATGTGGTGGTTTCTGGCGTCGCTGGGAGTGCTCTTCGCTGCAGCGCTCGTGGGGTATCTGACCATACGGATGAGCAAGCCCGAGTGGGCCGGCGAAGCACTCCCGCCCTTGCCTTGGACGCTCTTCATCAGCACGGGCCTGCTCGCGATCCTGAGCCTGGACCTCGAATGGGGTCGCCGACGTGCGGCGGCAGGCTACTCAAGCCTCGCCATGATTCGCTTGGCAGCCTTGCTGGCTCTTGCCTTTCTGGGGGTTCAGACCTGGAGCTGGTTCCTCGTGCTCGAGAACGAGCTTTCGAGCCAGGCCAGCAACCTCTACGCCTTCGCCTTCTTCATGCTCACCGTCCTCCATGCTCTCCACGTCCTGGGGGGGATCCTGTCGCTGGCCTGGGTCGAGAGACGCGCGAGGCAAGGGGCCTATGCGCAAGGGCAGACCGTCGGTCTGGATGAGGCTGTCCTCTACTGGCACTTCTTGTTCGTGACCTGGCTGGTTCTCTACGCCGTCCTGGCCATCGCCAACTAGCGACCGCGCCCCTGCCCCATGGAGAGCTACCGGTCAAGGTGATCGACCCCATGACGTAGAAGCGCCCTTCGTAGTGCAGATTGAATGGTCCGGGATGTGGACAGCCCGAAACCGTTGAGGAAGGAAGAGGGCTACCACGAAGCTCACGAAGGAAGGAAGACTGCAGGTGAGTTTGGTTCTTCTGGGGGATGGCATCCGTGAGTGGGTGGGGTGTTGGTGCTCTCCCCTTTCTCTTTGGCTCTTGGTTCCTTTGTCCACCTCTTGCCTGGTCCGCGGCTATTGGGTAGAGAATGGCTGTTCCACGAAGGCCCGGATTCCTGCGAACAGGCTTCGCCATTTCGGGGTCATCCCGCCACGATCATGGGATTCCTTCCCCCGTTGACTCGCACAGCTCGCTCAGCATGGGCCCACGATTCCGGCAATACGACGAGGCACAGAACGAGCGCGTTCGGCTCAATCTGGGCTGGTTGATCAAGCTTCGTTGGGCAGCGGTCTCGGGTCAGCTATTGGCCGTCCTCACTGCATGGCGGATCTTCGACGTTGCTCTGCCAGTAGGCTCACTCTTCGCCGTCATCGGGATCGCGGCCATCACCAACCTGCTCTTGCAGGGCTGGTTCCGAGGGATGGAAGCTAAGCCCAAGGCTCCCGCGATCGGGCAGAGAGGCGAGTTGCTGATCCTTGCGTTGATGGTCCTGGACATGGGACTCCTGACGGCGCTGCTCTATCTCAGTGGCGGTCCTTCGAACCCCTTCGTCCTTGTCTACCTGGTCAACATGCTGCTCGTGGCCGTGTTGGTCCGGCCCCTCTGGTCCGCCATCCTCACGATCCTGGCGCTCTTGTGCTACGGATTCCTCTTCCTCGAGCATCAAGCCGTGCCTCTGCTGGAACCTGGTTCGGGAGGTGAGCGCAGTGGCCTGCATCTGGCAGCCCTCCTGGCGGCCTTTCTCACGGCCGCAGGGACGCTTCTCTACTTCTATATCCGGGTCACGCTCGAACTCGATCGATTCGAGAAGGCGCTCGCGCGCTCGCGTCAGGCCCAGGAACGTTCGGCAAAGCTGACGGCCATGGCGACTCTCGCCGCAGGAGCCGCGCACGAGCTGTCCTCACCGCTCTCGACCATCGCCATCGTCTCGAGCGAGCTCTTGCGAAGCCTCGAGGCGCAGGAGACGAGCGAGGAGGACATGGAGGATGTGCGGCTCATCCGTAGAGAGGTCCAGCGATGCCGTAGGATCCTCGACCAGATGGCCCACGATGCCGGCGAGAGTACGGGCGAGGCCTTCAGCAGCTTCAGCGTGGAGGAGCTGGTCGAGGCGACCTTGGATGGAGTGCGCAACCCCGAGCGGATTCATGTCCATCTGCATCCAGGGATCCTGGCCGAGCCCCTCCACCTCCCTCTGCGTGCGGTCGCACAAGCCCTACGCGGTCTTCTGAAGAATGCATTGGACGCATCCGCTGGCAGTGAGGGTGTCCAGCTGGAGGTCAGCGCTGAGGAGGAGAGACTGATTCTCCATGTCAGGGACGAAGGCCGGGGAATGTCCCCAGAAATCCTCGAACAGGCCGAGAATCCCTTCTTCACGACCAAGGAAGCCGGTCAGGGCATGGGCATGGGCCTCTTGCTGACGCGCACGGTCCTCGAACGCCTGGGAGGAACCATGGAGTTGGCGAGCGAGATGGGAGTCGGCACCAGTGTCCGTCTGACTCTCCCCCTCATGACTGGAGACGCGCAAGGCTCCAGGACGCTTGCTGAGGGCTAACCCGAACGATTCGTGACCTCGCAATGATCTCATGAATCATCCGTGCTAACGCTCTTGTCGGTAGTCCTCGGGGGTGATGCCGTGCTTCTTGAGCAAGCGGTACATCGTACCTCGGGGCAGTTCGGCCTGTTGTGCGGATTTGGAGACATCGCCGGCATTGGATTCGAGGAGCTTGGACAGGAAGTCGCGCTCGAACTCGTCGATCCTCTTGCTACGGCTCTCGAAGAAGCCGCCACGGTCCGTCTCGACGCGAGCCGTGCCGAGGAGGGCGAATTCGTCGGGCAGGGATTCACTGTGAATCACCTCCCCATCCGACAATGCGACGAGCCGCTTGAGGATGTTCTGAAGTTGACGCACATTCCCAGGCCAATCATGTCTTTCGAGGATTTCTATGAGGTCTGGGCTAGCTTGGATGCCGGGTTTGCCCATCTCCCTCGCGGACTTCTCGATGAAGTGCTCCACCAGGATCGGGATGTCCTCTCTTCTCTCCCGAAGAGGCGGCACACGCATCTCGACGACGTTGAGCCTGTAGTAGAGATCCTGTCGGAATCGCCCCTCTTTCACCTCCCTCTCGAGGTCGCGGTTCGTTGCCGCCAGGATGCGAATGTCGACGGCGTGCTCCTTCCGCCCTCCCAGCCTCCGGAACTTGCGTTCTTGGAGCAGGCGCAGGAGCTTGGCCTGTAGCTGAAGGGGGAGTTCAGCAACCTCGTCCAGGAAGAACGTGCCCCCCTCGGCGATCTCCGCGAGACCGATGCTTCTGGCTGTGGCCCCCGTGAAGGCGCCCTTCTCATGTCCGAAGAACTCGCTCTCCAGGAGTGACTCGGGAATCGCCCCACAATCCACTGGGACGAACGGCGCTTTCGACCGGGGGCTGGCCTCGTGGAGACTCCTGGCTACCAGTTCCTTTCCCGTTCCCGTGTCGCCGATGATCAGGACGTCCACATTGGCTGCCGCGACCTTCTGGATCATCTCGAAGAGGGCCTGCATCTTGGGGCTGTCGCCGATCATCTCTTCTGATCGGTAGCTCTTCTCGACATGTCTTCGGAGAAAGCGGTTCGCGTCTTGCAGCCTCTTCTGTTCCAGGGTGCGCTGCACCGTGGCCTTCAGGTCATCGGGGAGGAAGGGCTTGCTGATGTAGTCGGTGGCCCCGATCTTCATGCTCTCTACAGCGCTGTCGATGCTCGGGAAGGCCGTCATCATCAGAACTGTCAAGTCCGGGTTGGCCTTCTTGGCGATTTGCAGCAGCTCGATCCCATCCATGTGGGGCATGCGGATGTCGCTGATCAGGAGATCGAAATCTTCAGACTGCAACAAGGTGGCAGCTTCTCTGCTATCGGATTGAACCGTGATGTCGATGCCAGGGATGTCGGACAGGGTGTCAGAAATGACCTCCAGGAGACCTTCTTCATCGTCGACGATGATTACGCGGATGGTCTTCATGGTGGGGGATGTGGGTTGGAGAGACGGTTGAGCGCTTCGAAACTGGACGTCTGGGTCCTTGCGGTCGAGGATCAAGTGCTGATTGGCAACCAGAGGCCGAAAGTCGTCCCCTTGCCAGGCTCGCTCTCGACATCCAGACGGCCGCCGTGGCTGTTCAGGAGACCATAACAGATGGAGAGGCCAAGGCCTGTGCCCTTGTGGACATCCTTGGTCGTGAAGAAGGGCTCGAAGATTCTGTCGAGGATCTCCGGCGGGATGCCTGAGCCGCTGTCGGAGACCCTGACGGAGTACCCTGGCTGTTGTTGGTAGGACTTCGTCTCCAGGGTGACGGAGATGTTGCCGCCATCGGGCATGGCATCGATGGCGTTCATGATGAGATTCAGGAAGACTTGTGAGAGCTCGCCTTCGTTACCGTTCACGAAGGCAGGATCCTTGGGTAGATCCATGTGGGCCTCGATTCGGTTGTCGCGGAGCTTCTGTTTGACGAGTTCGAGGGAGTTCTGGACGGTTTTTCGAAGGTCCATCCGGCCTCTCTGCTTGGGCGAAGGGCGAGAATAGCTGAGCAATCCTTGTGCGATCTGGGCCACGCGATCCGAGAGCTCGACTATCTTGCCGAGGTCATACACGACCTTCTCTGGTAGCTCCGCTTGGAACCTCGAGAGCAGGAGGCGGGCCTTGGCTCCCATGATGGTGATGGGGTTGTTGACTTCATGGGCCACCTGGCTGGCCAACTTCCCCACGGCAGCCAGCTGTTCTGCACGGATCATCTGTGACTGCTCGGCCTTCTCTCGGCTCACATCCGTCGCAAGCTCGACGATCTGCAGGATGTCCTTTTCCTTGTCCTCGATGGCAGCGATCGTGATGCGAAAACACTTGGCATCCTCTCCCTTGTCGCTGTGCGATCCGGATCTGCCTTCCGCTGATCTGGCGGGGGGAGACGAGGCAGTGTCTGCCAGGATCTCGATGGTCCGCGCGGTCCGATCCCTGAAGGTCTGTCCCTCGGCTTCAGAGGCTTCGGACCAGGCCTGGAGCCCCTCTGGGAACCAGTTGTCCCAGATCCGGTTCTTCCACTCAGGGTTCCCTTCGCGGTCGAGAACCCTGATCGCGGTGCTGGTCGTCTCCAAGGATTGCTCCAGGACCTTTTGTGCTTCGATCTTCTTCAATGCAAGCGATCGGATCCGGGCTTCGTCTGCTCGGGTCTGTGTCGTGATCTTGGTCGTGAAGTAGGCCGCCAGGAAGAGAGCACAGGTGTAGATGCCGAGAACGCTTGCCACGTAGCCTGCGTCCTTGCTGGAATGCATGTTGTGGTCATGACCATGGGGGATGATGGCCAAGGTGTAGTGCGCAAGGTAGCCCGACCACTCCAGCCATGAGATCAGGGACATGAGGATGGCAGCGGTCCCTGCGACGAGGTAGCAGTGGAGGGGTGTCAGGACGATGCCTGCAATGATCACGTGAAAGAGAGCGAGGATGTAGAGAGGGTTCTCGAGGCCACCGGCGAAGTGGATCATGACCAGGAGGGCCACCAGGTCGGTATAGGCCTGGAGCTGGAGGATGTATCTGGGGAGCTTCTTGGCCTGCAGGAGGGCACGGATCGTGACATTGAAGACGAAGAGAAGAACCAAGATCGTCATCAGGGGAGGGAGGACGTTCGAGGGCAACCAACCCATGATGCCGACCGCGATGCCGATGAGCGCCGCTGTGCCCACGATCGCCACCCAGCGCATCTCTATGTACCAACGAGACAGGAACTCTGCCCGGATATGCTCGCGGGTTTGAGCATCGAGGAGCAGGGGCGATTCGTCGTCAACCGTGGTGGGGCTACGAAGTGGTGTGTAGGCGAACAGCACGAAGCTCCAGGCGGTGAAGAGGGAAAGTGTCTTCGGGAGGATCGAGCCCTCTGACGGTAGATGGGTGTCCTTCCGGATTCGCTGAACAGGGCCTGGAGAGGCTCCAGTCCGCTCCTTCCCATGACAGCAATGGGTGGATCGCAGGGCAAGGGGTAAGGAGTGGATCGCCTGGAGTATGGGGGGGGGGGGGTTTCGCCGTTCTCGCCCCATGGCACGAGGCTTCAGGCCGGGCTGTTCACGGGGAGAGCGGGGGTTGTCACAAGGCTGAGAATCGGGTGGGGCTGTGTCTCAGGGGTGAGACAGAGGAGTCATCCAGAGGATTGGCAAGCTGGGGCATGCACCCCGTCCGCATCGTGGTAGATTGGCCTTTTTCCGGGGTTGACCGGGCCCTAGTTCGTAGGGCGTCTCTAGGTCCAGCCCTTTTCCAGCCTTGGCACGACTCTTGCGTATCGGCGAGTGAAACACTGAGCAACGGAGAATGAAAATGAACAAGCTGATGACGCAGAAGAGCACTGGAAAGCTGTGGGCCCTGGCTGTGGCCATGATGTTCACGATGGTTGGAACCGATGGGCTGGTCGCACAGACAGGAGACTGGAAGGCACCGAGGCGATCCGCCCGCAAGCGGAACCCCATGCGCAAAGATGCGAGTGCCGTCCTCGCAGGAAAGGCGATCTACAACCAGAACTGTCTGGCTTGCCACGGCAATACAGGGAAGGGCGATGGTCCGGCGTCAGCAGCGTTGAATCCCAAACCGAGGGACCTGACTTCACCCCAGGTGATCAAGCAGAAGGACGGTGAGCTCTACTGGAAGATCCAGAACGGTCGGTCGCCCATGCCGGCTTTCGGATCCTCTATGAGCCGCAAGCAGATCTGGCAGGTCGTGAGCTATCTCCGAAGACTGGAGAATGGGACTGCTCCGGCTGCGCCCAAGCCCGTCACGGATGCGAGATCTTCGGTCACCAGCCTCCTCGACCAGTACTTCGACCTGCAGTCGCAGCTCAAGGTGTCCGGCTGGGATGCCAAGGCGCGGGGTACGGCAAGCAAGCTTGCACGGACCGCTTCCTCCATGGGAGAGCTCGCCAAGGGTGACAAGAAGCAGAAGGCGCTCTGGGCCGCTCAGAAGGCTGATGTTGCACGGGGCGCGAATCAACTTCTCGCAGCCAAGAATGCCGAGCCCGTTGCCGCTTTCGAGATCATCACGAAGGCTCTCGATTCCTTGGTCAGGACCTTCGGACACGGTGAGACCGAAGCTGTCTCTCTCTTCGTCTGCAAGATGGGGAAGGACAAGGCCGGAAGCACATGGCTCCAGAAGGGCAAGAAAGTCATGAATCCATTCCCTTGGGGAAAAAAGATGCCGGGTTGCGGTGAGGAGCTGAAGAGCTACGCACCACCCGCAAAGATCAAGTCGCGCCCCTAGCCCGAACGATTCATGACCTCGATGCTTCTGACGGCGCCTTTCGGTCCAGGACCGCGAACCTGTCGGTTCGCTCAGCATGGCTTCGATACGACGACCCTCTTGGGTCGCCTCATATCTCGCGCAGCCGTCCTGAACTCGAAATGCGCTCGTCAGACCGCAAGAACGAGCGCGGCTGCGCCGATCTCGCATTTGCTCACAACGATCTCATGAATCGTCCGGGCCAGCGTGCGTCCTCCAATACTTTTTCCAACCCCCACGAACAGGAGTCGAAAGTGAAACCTCTTTCCCTGATAGCTCCTTTCCTTCTTCCAGCCCTCCTCGTCGGAGGTCTGGCCGCGCAAGACGAAGGAAAGGAAATGCAGAGCCTGAAGCAGCAGATGCAGAAGCTGCAGCAGCAGATGGACGAAATGCGCACGGAGAATGACGAGGCCATCGAAGACCTCGAGAGCAGTCTCTCCAGGGCAATGGCGGAGGCCGGGAAGTCCAGATCGGGAACAACCGGGTTCCTGTTCACCGGTTTTGCCACCTTTGGCTACCGGGATGCGCAAGGCAGCGCGTCCAGCTTCGACGCCAGTTTCAGCCCGATCATGCTCTTCAAGCTGGGGCAGAACCTGTTCGTCGAGAGTGAAATCGAATTCGAGATCGCGAATGGGCCGGATCCTGCTGAGCCTGGATACGAGACCGAGGCATCCCTGGAGTACATCCACCTTGTCTGGGCTGCCCGGGACGATCTCATGATTGGCATCGGAAAGTTCCTTCTCCCCTTCGGGCAGTTCGCGGAGAGGTTGCATCCTGCTTGGATCAACAAGCTGGCTGATGCGCCTCTTCTCTACGGGCATGATGGGATCATCCCGATGGCGGACGTCGGTATCGATGTGCGTGGAGGGTTCTCGGTCATGAGGAATGGTTCCATCAACTACGCTCTCTATCTGGTCAACGGACCACAGATGGATACAGCGGAAGGGACGATCGTTGCGGGAACCACGCAGGACTTCAACTACAGCAAGGCCCTGGGTGGCAGGCTGGGCTTTCTCCCACACCCTTCCTTGGAGATCGGATTCTCGTTCCTGAGCGGGAAAACCGGTTTCGATGATGGTGGCGGGAATACCGGAAATCTGGATACGCTTCTTCTCGGCATGGATCTCGGATACGTCAAGTCCTTCGATGCCATCCGTGGCACCTTGGATGGACGGTTCGAGTGGGCTCGATCCGATGTGGATGCCAACGCTGCCATCATCGGGGGCGTGGATAACGTGAGAAGCGGCTGGTATGCGCAGATGGCCTACAGGCCCGACAAGCTCGAGTCCTTCGCCAAGGACCTGGAGGGAGTCATAAGATACGATTCGATCTCGCTCCCCTCCAGCCTTGGAGAGGATCGCAATCGGTTCACCTTGGGCCTCAACTACTGGCTCGGCAATAGTACTGTGTGCAAGTTCTCCTATCAACTCGACGACAAGCAGGATTCGACCGAGAATGTCGATGCCTTCCTGTTCCAAGTCGCCATCGGATTCTGACCCGGGAGTCATCATGAACCTTCAAAGACACAAGACTCTTCGTTTGCTCCCGATCATGGCCACGCTCTTGTTGGGCACGGTTCTCATCGGTTGCGCTACCGGACCTACGTCCTCTACTTCCCAGGAGGCTTCCGCCGAGGCGCCAGCTCCCGCCCGATCGGGTGCCGAGATCTGGGGGGACACCTGCAACCGCTGCCACAACTACAGGGACCCTGGTTCCTATAGCGATGTGCAATGGGATGTCGCCATGATGCACATGCGCGTGCGTGCCAAGCTCAATGGCGCGGATGCGAGGGCAGTCCTCGAGTTCCTCCAAGCGAGCAACTAACCCGGCTGATACGTGAGATCGGTGCGGCGCATCGAGGTCATGAATCCTTCGGGGTCACTCATTCTGCAAGTCAGAGAGATACTGCAAGTGTAGCTGGACTTGGGCTGATGGGATCGTGATCTCCCAGTGCCCCTGTCCTCTCTGCCGGGCCGAGGTATGGAAGCTACCTGGGTCCGGCATCTTCGTTGGCACACACCTGGAGGATGGGGGGGAGGAACCAAGGAGTCCAAGAGGCGCAAGCTGAGCAGCAGCTCTTGGTGCTCTTCGCATCCTATTCCTTGTGTCCGAGACAGAGATGCAAAGATCTCCGGACAGGAGTCTCATGGAGATCCGACACCAGATCGCGAGGGGGACGGGGAACGGACATCCAAGATATCCTTTGGAGTTCTGCGAGTGCGACGCCTGTCCGGCGAGGCTGGCTCCCAGCCGGAAACGATCCTTGTGTGGTTCAGCGGTAACCCTGGCGGTGAAGCGTTGGCCGCGTCGCCTGGTCAGCATTGCACCTCCGCCCAGCTCTTCGGGGCGCATCAACCATCCGGGCTCAGGATTCGAGCTCTTGCCTTGCTTCAATCCTGGCCATGCAGAGACCGAATCTTGAGCCGGCTACGGCTCGACTATGCCAACAAACGAAACTGAAATGTGGCCATCACGATCTGTGACTGACAGGTCCAGGTCAGCCCTGCCAAAGACTCTCCCCGTCAGATCCTCTGGGATCTTGATCCTCAATCGATATCCAGCGTCCTGCAAGGGCAAGAGAAAGAGGCAATCGCCCGGCACTTTCTTGTCGCCCACGTACACCGAGACTCTCCGTATCTCGACCCGAAAGGGGAGATTCTGAAGCCGCATGACCTTGCAAACCTGGGCCTCTACTCCAGGGCTCATGAGCCCGAGCGATACATGGTGGCCCGGCGTGACAGAAATGCCATTGAGCAGTTCATATTGAACCGGGAGACGCAAGCGAGACTCCCCACTAACAACGTTGACGAATCCGAGCGTCCTCCCGGCCAAGACTCCTGTTGCAGAGAGGGTAAGCTTGAGCAGGGATCCGGCATGAGAACGCTGAATCTCTTCTCCGACAACGCCGATCTTCTCGGGGTCTTCCACGGTGACCATCTCAAGTTCCCTGCCGGGTAGAGGGACGACCAACAGCTGAAGGCTCCTCTCCACACCCCCCGATACTCGTCCGAAGTTAGCGACCTGAAGCCCATCTCCCTCCGTGGTAATCAGGCGCATCCCAATCGTTCCAGGCACATGAAAGCCGATGGAACCTACGGCACTTCCGTCAGCCTCCAAGTGAACAGTTCTCACTGCTTCATGTCGTCCTTGCGCAAACTCGAATACAAGCGTTCGTGCTTCTCCACGTTGAAGATTTCCGCCCTCGGCCCAGTTCTCATCCCTGCTCTTCGGAGCAGGCCCCTTGCCGAGGGCAATGATACTCACGCAGGAACAGTCAGCTCGAAACTTCAATGGCATGCTCGACGCACCGACGTTCTTCAGGGGCAACGCGCTGGCATAGTGTCCCTTCCTTTTCTCGCTGGGTTGGCAAGCAACTGTCACTGTCTTGCCAGCACCCCTGGCTAGAACCAGCTCAGCAGCGCCTTGATACACCTCAAGGTCCCCTCGTCTATCGAGGGCCGAGACTTCTTGTTGCCCCGACATCCACGCCAGATACACAACGGCGAATGCGGAACAGGCAGCGATGATCCACGCGATCCTGTTCATCCCTTTCATCGTCGATCTACGCGAGCCCGAAGCGTCTTTTGGTCTATGAGAATGCCAGAAGGGAAGAGCTTCTTGGACAACTGGGTGCATGCCTTGGCCTCCTCCAAGCTTGGCCTGGGGTTCCGTTTGCATTCACGGACTCTCTTGAGCAGCCTAGCCTCATTCTCGACGAGGATTCTCCGCGCGTTCAGAGGCTTGGAGTTGAACTCGCCACACCATGCTTTGTGGATACTCAACTGTAGCTCTTCCATTCTCTTCAAGTCTGCAGCCTCACGGGTATCCTTCCCGGCTTTCCACTTGATTGTCAAGTCGAAGGACTTCCCGTCTATGGCAAAGAGACCCGCATATTTCTTGGATGCATAAGCCGCATCAACGAAACCACTCGTATCTGCGTTCGAATGTGAGACAAGATACTGCCCTGCTTGGAGAGCGCGCAACGCACTTCGGGCGCTCTCGATGTCGTATGACATCTCAGCTTCCTTCTTCAGATCGTCCAGTCCGGGGCTAGCGCCGTTCTTCCAGCTCCGAAGAATGCCCTCGTACTCCTTCTCGGAGGTCGCGATGTTCGCGTTCAAGATTCTGGTCATCGCTTCCCGCACTGTCTTCGGCAAGGCGATGGCCTGCTTGTAGCTTCTTGAAGTTTCGCCCACCTTGGACTCTGTTTCGATTCGCGTTCGAGTCTGCGGAGCATCGTCAGACAGAGGGGCTGCATCCCTGCTTTTCCGTGAGTCTTCACGAAGTCCGTCAGCCTGGGATGCAAGCTCGGATGAGTCATGCAGATCGGGCGCACGCGAGTCAGAGGCATCGGATGTGCGGACCCAGAGAACGACTGCAACTGCAGCTGCTGTGCCCAGCAGGGCCGTAAAGTAACGAAGTTTCATTGTAAGTGATCACCTGGGAGGAGTAGGGCCACCGAGTGGCCTGGGTCTCGCGCCTGCCTCTGCCTTGCCCGTCCTAGTTTGGCGGAACGGAACAATCGCCGCACCTCCATTTGAACCGCTTTGAGAAGACAACGTCGATACCACAGTAAATGAGAATCCACTCTTCTGCCGCGGTGTCGCAGGCAACTTTGGGAGAGTACCAAGGCAAGGTCACGGAAGTGGGCTGAAACCAAGGCCACCAACCTGCGGGCCCTTGCAGCACCGCGGATCCGCCAGGCCCCTCGACAATCACGGAGCCGATTGAACAGCAATCAACAATGCAGTTGTTCTTGTGCGTATTGTTCCAGGTGACCTTCACACGAATCTGGGGCCATTGACAATCGATATCGCTGCAAATCCCATCAGTAGTCTTGCATCCTCCATTCGTCGGAGTGCCCGGTTTCGTTGCATGTTCAGTAACGAAGCAGGCCATCGCGATCCCTGGACCCGACGGGCAGTTTGGGGTCGCGAGGATGATACTCTCATTCTGAGGAGAGGCCGTGCAAGTGGGGCAATCGGCGACCTCATTCGCCACGTTTCCAACCGACGGGCCGAAAGGGGAGAAGGTGAAGGCCACCGCAAGCAAGCCGATGGAGGATAATGACACAAGGATACTGATCATGTTACAACTCCGTTTGCTGCCTCAGTTCTGAGTTGAGGCTGCCTATCGCAAGGGAAGCGGGAGAGGGCAAACGTAGGATACTGAGGGGGGGGGCAATTCAACCCCCCTCCCGGAAGTAATTCACCTAGAGGGATTCGATGACTCGCTTGCCAATCTCCCGTGTTGCTTGGCCTCTCGAAGGCCTGTAACCGCACCGCTTCAAGATGTGCCTGCAAGGACACTCAGGTTCGGGCGGCCCTCGTCGCTCCTGGTGGAGATCCGTTCCCTCGATCCATCTCTTGAGAGGGCGTGGCCGGTGAGATCCCCTGCCCTGGCATATAGTGTTCTCTCAGAGTTGCCGGAGACAGGTTCGACCATCGACGGGAGAGATTCACCACGAAGGTCACGAAGGAAGAAGGAGGATCCGACGGGCTGATTCTCGCCCAACGCGGGCACTGGCGCTCGCCCTGAGTCTGGCAGATACCAAGCGAATCGCTCCCCCCCCTCCCTTTTTCTCGGACAGCCAGAACTGGTTCTCGCTGTCCTCGGACTCTCGGCTATTCTCGGGGTTCGTATTCTGCATTTCAGCCTGCCCATCCATTGCCGATGTCCGAGAAGATCCTCGACGCTACTCACGCCGAGAGCTTCCTTGTGGTCGATGACGACGAGGTCTTTCGCAACCGATTGCCCCTCGCCCTCTCAAGGCGTGGTTTCGAGGTGCGCTCGGCCTCTGGATACGAGAACGCGGTAGGTATGGCCGAGGAGGAGAGCCCCGAAAAGGCCATCATCGACCTGTCCATGCCGGGGCGGAACGGTCTAGAGCTACTCCAGAAGCTGCGAGAGATCGACAGTACGACCAGGGTCATCGTTCTGACGGGGTTCGGTAGCATCGCGACCACCGTGGATGCGATGCGGCTGGGGGCGACCAGCTATCTGGCCAAGCCTGCGGACCTGGACGATATCCTCAATGCCTTCGAGCGTTGTGAGGCCCCACCCCTGGCTCCCGTGCGCAACGAGTTTCCCGTGCCATCCCTGGCGCGGGTCGAGTGGGAGCATATCCACCGCGTCCTTTCGGACTGTGGCGGCAACATCTCCGAGGCGGCACGACGATTGGGGATCCACCGCAGGTCCTTGCAACGCAAGCTCAAGAAGTACGCGCCTCGCTGATCGGGGGCTGCCAGGGGAAGGGAGGGGCGCATGCTCGAACAACTCACGATTCGTGATCTGGTCCTGCTGAAGAACAGCGGGCTGCTGCCAGCCGAGGGGCTGACGGTCATCTCGGGGGAGACCGGCGGCGGCAAGTCCCTGGTCGTGAGTGCATTGCGTTTGCTGCAGGGCGCGCGTGGAAAGGCGGATCTGGTACGCAAGGGCGCACAGGCAGCCACCATCGATGGCGTCTTTCGTTTGGCGGAGGGCGAGCGTTCGCGGATGGTGCGCGAACTCTACGAAGAGTGCCTGGGAACAGAGCCCGAAGAGGATCGGATCCTGGTCACGCGAGTCCTGGATGCACGGGGGCGCAGCAAGGCCCGGGTCGATGGACGGCCGGTCACGCTTCGGGACCTGCAGCGTTTTGGAGCCCTCCTCTTGGAGATCCACGGTCAGGGGCAGAACCGGTCCCTGATCCGGCCCGAGGTGCAAACCGAGCTGCTGGATGCCTATGCGGGTTCGAGTGGCGAGAGGGAGGACTTCGCGATGGAGCTGGCTGATGCCCGGGCCTTGGCCTAGCGGCTCACCGACCTGCAGTCGGGAGAGCGCGAGCGGATGGAGCGGCTGGAGTTCCTCCGATACTGCCTCGACCAGATCGAGCGCGTAAATCCGAGATCGGGCGAGGTCATGGAGCTGGAGCAGGAGGGACGTATCCTCCAGAATCTCGATGAGCTCAGGCGGACCCTGAACCGTGGACTCATGCAGCTCTATGACGGCGATGAAGGCAGCGAGATGCGACCGGCCGTCGAGACCGTGACGGCCCTGGCCAGGGACATCGAGTCCCTGAGCGACATGGACTCGCGTTTGGTGGATGCGGCCCGGCTGCTGGACGAATCTCGGCTACTGCTGGAGGAGTCCGTGCACGAGTTGCGAGCCGGGCTGGATCGGCTCGAGCTGGACCCGGCCCGTCTCGATGCAGTCGAGGCCCGGCGGAGCGAGTTGCAGACCCTCTTGGATCGGTTCGGCCCAGATGAGAAGGCTCTGTTCGACACATGGAAGAGCATGCAGGAAGAGCGAACCAGCATCGAGTTGGGTAGCCGATCTCCCGACGCCATACAAGCCGAGCTGGACGACAAGCTCATATCCCTGAAGAAGAAGGGCGAAGCCCTCACTCGCAAGCGCCGCAAGGCAGCGATCACCTTGTCGCGCACCCTGGTCCAAGAGCTCGCGAGCCTGGGGATGGACAAGGCTCGGGCCGAAGTCCGGATCCTCCCGCATGAGGGCAAGGGGGTCCTCGAGCGTGCGACCAA
>JAJRTL010000169.1 GCA_024278315.1 Planctomycetota bacterium
GCGAGCCCGGACGATTCATGAGATCGTTGTGAGCAAATGCGAGATCGGCGCAGCCGATCTCGTTCTTGCGGTCTGACGAGCGCATTTCGAGTTCAGGACGGCTGCGCAAGATGAAGGCGACCCAAGAGGGTCGTCGAATTGAAGCAATGCCGAGCGAACCAATAGGTTCGCGGTCCTGGACCGAAAGACGCCGTCAGACGCATCGAGGTCATGAATCGTTCGGGCGAGCCCGGACGATTCATGAGATCGGATCCAGGCGAGGGCCATCCGGGGTATCGACGAGTCGGAAGCCGGCGGCCTGGATCTCATCCCGCAGACGATCGGCTTGAGCCCAATCCTTGGCGGCGCGAGCGGCCTCACGGGCAGCGGCCTGGGTGAGCAGATCGGCGCGGCGCGGATCGGTGGGCTCGCCCCCCCAGAGGATGCCGGATTCGCTCTTCTCGACCACAGGCTCTGCGCCGAGACAACCGATCCAGTCCTCAAGATCCCGAAACAGGGCCAGGGCAGCGGAGGCGGCCTCGACACTCGGGGACAGCTTGTTGAGATCGGTCACCAGGCCCGAGACGGCAGCGAGCGAAGCCGCGATGTTGAGATCGTCGTCCAGGCCGGCGCCAAAAGCCTCGCGCTTCTCGGCGAGCACTCCGCCCACCGAGTCCGTGCCAGCCGTCTCCAGCCCCTCGCGGATGCGCAGCAGACGAGCACGGCAATCGCGCACGCGCTCCATCCAGGCGCGCCCCTCCTCGATCCCCTCCAGGGTGAAGTTCATCGGTTTGCGGTAGTGGACGGTCATCAGGGCCAGACGGATCTCCTCCCCCTTGAAGCCCTTGTCCAGCAGATCCTGGATCGTGAAGAAGTTGCCCTTGCTCTTGGCCATCTTCTCTCCGTTGACGCGGAGATGACGGCAGTGCAACCAATACTTGACGAAGGGCCGCTTGTGAGTGAAGCACTCGCTCTGCGCCACCTCGCACTCATGGTGCGGAAAGAGGTTGTCCTCGCCACCCGTATGCACATCGAACTGATCGCCCAGGTACTTGCGACTCATCGCCGAGCACTCGATATGCCAACCCGGAAAGCCGCGTCCCCAGGGTGCATCCCACTGCATGAGATGCTTGGCATCGGTCTTCCACAGTGCGAAGTCCCGGGGGTCCTTCTTCTCATCGACCACGGCCACGCGTGCACCCGACTCGAGGTCTTCCAGCACTTTGCCCGAGAGCTCACCGAACCGGCCGAAACTCTCGATGGAAAAATACACATCCCCATCCCCCACCCGGTACGCGTGCCCGGATTCGAGCAAGCCCTGGATGATCTCCTGCATCTCGGGGATGTGGTCCGTCGCTCGTGGCATCACGTAGTTGCGCAGATCGAAGCCCAGGATCTTCGCGGAGGCCACGAACTCCTCCTCGTACTTCCGCGCGACCTCGAAGGGGTCCAGCTTCTCCCTGCGGGCCGCCGCCAGCATCTTGTCCTCACCCTGCTCGATGTCGTCCTCGGTCAGGTGCCCCACGTCCGTGATGTTCATGATCTGGGTGACGTCGTGCCCCCGGGCACGCAGGTGTCGTCCGAGCAGATCGGCCATCAGAAAGGAGCGGAAGTTGCCGATGTGCGGGCTCGAATAGACCGTCGGACCGCAGTGGTACATGCGGACCTTGCCCGACTCCAGGGGTTCGAATTCCTCGATCTTGCGACTGGCTGTGTTGTAGATCTTTACCGTCATACGACCAACAAGGGATACGTGCTTTCAGGAACAGGGCGGGCCATCATATTGGTCCTCTTTGTGCAGGCACACGATACGACTTGGACTCCCTGACCCTACCCCTGAACCTCGCTTCCTTTCGCCTCCTGGCTGAACTCGGGGTCGGCAGCCAGGGGCGGGTCTTCCTCGCCGAACTGCTCGAGGAGCGCTACCGGCTCCCCCCTGGGCAGAAGCTGGCGCTCAAGTTCCTGCATGCAGAGCTCCTGAGCGACCGCGCAGCCCTCGAACGCTTCGAACGCGAGGCCAAGCTCGGCAACAGTCTCCGGTCGGACTACCTGGTCCGCATCCACGGCCTCGAAGAAGTCGAGCTCCAGGGGCAGACCCGGTTCTTCCTGGTCATGGAGTATCTGCATGGCCACAGCCTGCGCAAGCTCTTGACCCAGGACGGGCCGGCCGTGGAGGGGCTCGTGCGCCGCATTGGCCGCGACGCCGGGCTGGGCCTGTCGGTCCTGCACGGCAAGGGCATCGTCCACCGCGACGTCAAGCCCGAGAACCTCTTCCTCACCCAGGCCGGCCAGAGCAAGCTCATGGATCTGGGCTTCGCTGGCCGGGGCGGCCACGGTGCCAGCGGGCAGACCAGCGGAGGGCTGCGCGGAAGCCTCGCCTATACCGCGCCCGAGCTCCTTCTGGGCCGGTCGGCCCGCCCACCCTCGGACCTCTGGTCGCTCGGCATCGTTCTCTACGAACTGGCCACCGGCCAGCATCCCTTCCTCCCCGAGGAGCTGGATCGGGGGGGGGACGAACTCCTCGAAGCCCTGCTCCACGAGAGCCCTCCACCACCTTCGTCGCAGCGCCCACGCCTCTCGCCCTTCTTCGATCATCTCTGCTTGAGGCTCCTGTCCAAAGACCCCAAGGACAGACCCGGCGCATCCGACCTGGCCCATATGCTGGAACAAGGCGAATCCGCCCCCTTCTTCCGGCAACTCGTCAAGAAGACCCCGCGACTCTCCTCCGAGCTCCGGCTGGCGCGCACACGTCGCCCCACGGATCTCGCCTTCCTGGGTCGCGAGGAGATATGGAAGCAACTCGACAAGGCCCTCACCAGCGCGCGCGGAGGCAGCTTGCAGATCCTCCATCTGCGAGGTCCGGAGGGTGTCGGCAAGCGGCGACTCATCGACGAGTGGATGAGCAAGAAGCTCGAAGGGCAACGGCCGCCGCTCTACTTCCCCGGCGAACCGGCCACGCGAAGCGAGGCTCGCCTCCTGAGCCCCCTCGATTCCTTCCTCGTGGAGCAGGCGCTTCGATTCGTGCCCGAGAGCCCCAACGGTCCGGGCTTCCGAGGCTCCCACCAACCCCGTTTCCTGGCCGGGCGCATCGCTGTTCGCATGGAAGAGGAGCTGGGCATCTCGGAGGCCCGTGCCCTGCGCATGGCACGCTGGCTGGCAGGTTGTCAGGACCGGGGAGAAGATCTCCCGGATCGCCTTCTGGCAGAGACGCTCGCAGCCTTCGGCAGCGAGGCCCAACCTCTCGTACTGCGTCTGCACAGGCCAGAGCGCCTGCTGCACGCGGCCCTCGAGGTGCTTCGACATCTGGCCAGTCTCCCCACGGACAAGCACGTAATGATCCTGTTCACCTCCCACCAGGAGGACAGGCCTCCTGACCTCGCAGGCCTCGAAGTCGAGGAGATCGAGGTCGAGCAGTTCGACGCAACGACGGCGCAGACCTTCTTCCGGTCGTTGTTTCTGAACAAGGAGGAAGCTGCCCGCGCCTGCAGCGAGATGCTCAAGCAGCTTCCACCCGTCCCGGGCCTCGTACTCGAAGCACTGGCCTGGATGCGCGACCAGGGACTCGTGCAAGGGGACTTCGGCGAGTTGCAGGACATCCGGCTAGCAGCGCAGCTCCCCCTGCGTGGACTGCTGCGGCAGAGCCTCGAGGTGAGCTGGGATCAACTCGCACCAGCGGACCGCGAGCTGCTCCAAGCGGCAGCGGTGCTTGGCTCCCGCTTCCGTGCGACTGATCTCGCCGAACTCCTCGCCTGCTCCGAGCTCGAGATCCTCGAACGCCTCTCCGCCATCCGCAGCCGCTGGATCCTGTCTTTCGGTGGGGACATGCGCTTCCGCCGCCGCTCTCAGCGCCACTTTGCCCTGGCGAGCATCGATGACGAGCGACGGAGAAAACTCCACGCGGCAACAGCAGGCTTGTTCCAAGCCCACGGCTCGAGCCCGCAGTCCGTCGGTATGCAATGGTCGCGTGCCGGAGAACACGTAAGAGCACTCCCGCTCCTCCTGGAAGCCGCACGCGGACTCCTCGAGCGCGGAGGTCGCAGCCGTGTGTCCGTACTGCTGCGCCACTGCGAACTCCACCTGGCCCAGATACCCCGGACGCCCCTGCATCTGCTCTGGCGACTCGACTGGCTGGTTCTCAGCGCCAGACTCGATCTGGAGCGTGACCGCCCCCGAGAGGCCATCGAGAAACTCCAGCGCGGCCTCGCCATGACACGCGCGCTCAATCGCAAACCGCAGGAAGCCTCGATCCGTTCGCTCTTCGCCGTCGCCGAGCGCCGCCGTGGCCGCCTGGTCGAAGCCCTCCATCAATGCCAAACGGCCCTCGCCATTCTCGACCTGAGCCTCGATCACGAGAGCCTCATCGACCTTCTCCTGCTTCGCTCGGAACTGCTGGCCGACCTGGGACAACTCAAGGAAGCTCTCGAAACCGTGCTGGCTGCCCAGGATCTCTATGGCGAGGCGCGCAACCTACCGCTCCGACTCGGGGGACGGATCTCGCTCCAGCTGGGCAGGCTCCAGGCCGCTCGGCTGCGATTGGAGGGCGCCGAGCAGCACTTCGCGCGAGCCGAACTCATCTTCATCGCTGAGGACGACTACGGCAACCTGCTGTCGCTGCGCTTCGCGAAGGCACGCTTCGCCCTCCAGCTGGGCGAACGCACGCGTCCGCTCCTGCGCGCGTTGCTCCAGGAGCACCTCCAAAGCCGCGATGCCGGACGCGTCCACGAGCTCATGGCTCTCTCCCTGATCCGGGATCGACGCTACGAGCGCGCACGCACGCATCTCCTCGAGGCCAGGAGGCTCTACGATGACGCGGGAGAGTGCGGACGCATGCTGCTCGTGCGACTCCGCGATCTGGAATGCCAGATCGAGCTCGGCCTGGCCACCGAAAGCCGGGCGCGCAGGCTCCACTCCGAGGCCATGGCCAGCGACATGCCGCGGGCCAGGATCCGCGCCGCACGGCTCTTGGCGGCTCTCCTGAGAGAGCAGGGCGAATACACCGAAGCGCTGGCCCTCCTGGACGAAAGCACGCGGAGCCTGCGCCGGCTCTCCCTGGAGCCCCTACAGGAGATCCGTCTGCGTCGGGAGAGGGCACGCCTGCTGGCGGCATGGGGCCAACCCGAAGCCGCGCGTCGCCAGCAACAGCTGGCAGCGCGGTGGCTTGACAAGCTGGCGCACAGGTTTCCCCGCCGCAGCACGGCCAAGCGCTTCCTCGCAAGGTGGTCGGACGACCACGGCGAATGAGAACAACGCCTACTTCTTGCAGTTGATCATCAAGGAGTTGCTCGTGGCCAGCCTGAGACCGCCGCGGGCGAGTCCCATCGTGACGACCTGAGTCGGGACCTGGACGGACGACTTGATGAAGCGCTCATCGATGCGCATGCCGAGCAGTGCATTACCGCGGAGATCGGTCCTGGTGACGGCAATGACGAGCGGGGCCTTGAAGAAGATGCACTTGGTGCGGGGCAGCAGGAAGAACTCGTTCTTGGGTGAGATCACGAGGAAGGCGAAGGACTGCTTGAGAGCCGCTTCGAGCTTGAGCGTGATGAAGGAGGAGTGACTCGAGGAACGAACGGTTCCCGTGAGCTTGCCACCTTCGCGACAGCTGGCCTTGCCCATGCTGATGCTGCACTGCAGACCCTTACGGTCAGGGACGAACATGACCGAGAGAGTGCCGGAGGCCGCAGCCGAGCTACGTGTCTTGCTGGCATCTGCCATGGCCACGGAGGACATCATGACCAGGAGGCCCTTGGAACCGACCTCGAGGCCCTTGACCTCCAGGCTGTGGCGCTTGCCATCGGCTCTCGCCTCGAACTTCACCTTGCCGATCTGGACCTGCACGCCACCCGCACCCACGCCTGAGCGACGGCCGAAGTAGCTGAGGACGACGCGTCCTTTGACGGCCCTGGCGGACTTCAGCATGAGCGCGACCGAATGCGGCTTGCTGGTGCCGGCCTTGTTCCCGCCAGCGGCCCAGACCGAGTCCATGAGGCTTGCGTAGACCTTGCCCGTGTACCGCGAGACGAAATGACCCGCACGCGTGCTGGCGCTGGCGAGATAGTGCCGGTTCTTGGTGTCCACAGCACGCAAACTCAAGGAGGACTTGATCGGCGTGGCGTCCTTCACCGCGTGGACCTTGGAGTTGGCGAAGACGCCGAAGGCACCCTTGGTGGCCATGCCAGTCGAGACCTGGGCCGACAGGGTGGCAGAGAGAGCAAGAACAGGAAGTACAGCGAGAACACGAACCATGATGGACCTCATTGGGACGGGAGAGATGGCTCCGGGAAACGGAGAGCTTGAAAGAAGGGAGAGAAGAGAGCCGGTGGGAGACCGGCTGAGTCTCTCTAGCCTTTCCATGCGCTTTGGAAACAGGACAATGGGGAAAAAACCTCAATCAGTGTCCCCGGGCGAAGGCTATTGGGAGGAAGGCCTCACCATGTCCAGGGACCTCTGAAGCCTATCCCAAGCGCTCCGGGGAGGTGTCGCTGCGCGCCTTCGAGGATCTCCCAACGTACCAGAACAGTCGATGCCAACCCACATGGGAACGGTAGCGCTCTTGGCATCGTTGGAAGAGCTGAGCCCGCTTTCGTGGATCCGGCTCATAGCCTCTCAGCAAGGAAAGTGCCCATGCCATCTGGGGAAGCACCTGATCCGGACCGTGCTTCTCCCAGTACCGTGCCAGACGAACGAGGGAGGCAACCGCGTGGGCATCGGACCTGGCGCCACCCCAGCCGCCACCTTCCAGATCCAGGATGTGAACCCGATCCCCGGGGTCGACCATGATGTTGGCTGGGTGCAGATCACGATGCCTGAAGCCTGTCTCGTGAAGAGCAGCCAAGGCCTGCCCCACGCTCGCCAGCAGATGCAGGCTGACCTCCCCCTTCTGGAGATACTCGAAGAAGGTTTGCCCCTCGATTTCCTGCGTGACGATGGCCATCCGATAGCTGAGCCCACCCCGTTCCAGACGCCCCAGGACGGGCTGGGGCACAGCAACACCGCACGCGGCGAGGCGCTTGCAGTCCTCCAGTTCACGGGTCAGTCGTGACGTGCTCCAGTACCGGGGCCCAAGGACGCCACCGAAGAAACCACCATGCCGAAACTTGCGGTAGTAGACCGTGCGTCCGTCCGGCCAAGGCATGCGGTAGGTGCCACCTCGTCCCAGTGCTTCGGCAGGTCCACTGGGTTCATAGCCTGCCGCCTCGAAACCCGGTGGGAGGTCGGCCGGCTCATCGGACCACAGAATCTGGACCCTGGGCGAGCGAGGTGTTGCAGAGGTCGGCTGGTCAGGATCGGAGGCAGACACGGGCTTCTATTGAAAGGAAACAGGAGCTTTTCCCAGTCGCGCCCTATCATGCCTGCGCCATGGCCGGGAATCGCTATCTCTTTCTGCGCCTCTCCGCTCTCGGAGACATCCTCTTCGCCCTCGAAGCGCTGTCGGCGCTGAAGGAGGCGGAGCCCGAGGCCCGTGTGGACTGGCTCGTAGAGGATCGTGGCCAGGCGCTCCTCTCGGGGCACCCTCTGCTGGACCGCGTCCTGGTCTACCCTCGCCAGGATCTGCAACGCATGGCGCTCCGCCCCTGGCTCTGGCCGTCCTTGCTCATCGCCCTGGTGGGCCACGTCCGGACGCTGCGCAGCCAGCGCTACGATGCCGCTCTCGACCTTCACGGCAACCTCAAGAGCGGACTCCACCTCTTCTTGTGCCGCGCGCAGCGCAAGCTGGGCTTCGCCGCTCCACGCGCAAAAGAAGGCAGCTCCCTGGCCGCCGGTGAGCATGTGCGACTCACCCCCCATCACACGGTCGACGGCCAGGATGGGATGGTCAGTCCCCACCGCGCCACAGAAGGCCTGCTTCTCGTGCAGCAGCTCCTGGGGAAGACCGTGGCGACTCCGGTGGCTCCCTTCCTCCAGACCATCCCTAGCGCAGTCGATGCAGCCAGGGGATTCCTGGCCTCGCATCCGAGCGACACAGGTCCGGTGATCTGCCTGATCCCCGGCACCTCCGAGTTCGCAGCGTTCAAACGTTGGCCCACCAGCGCCTTCGCGAGGCTCGCCGACCTGTTGCACGCCTCAGGCTTTCGGGTCGTCATCGGGACGGGTCCAGGTGAAGAGCCACTCGCCCAAGCCATCCAGCGGGAAACGGCGATAGCATCCTGCCTGCATGCCAACGGAGCGGAGCTCGGCCTGGACAGCTACCTGGCGCTGCTAGCCGAGGTCGATCTCGTCGTGGCGGCGGATTCGGGTCCTCTCCACATGGCGCAGGCCTTGGGCACGCGCGCGGTGGCACTCTTCGGCCCCAAGGACCCGGCCGTCTACGGACCACGCCTCGAAGGCTCCCGCGTGCTGCGCTACCCCGTGCCCTGCGCCCCCTGTGGTCGCCGCTCCTGCGACGCCCCGCTCTGCGTCCAGGCCATCCCACCCGAGGCCGTCCTCTCAGCCGTTTCAGGAATGCTGAGTACGACCAACAAGGGACCAGCCTCTTGAACCGACAGCCCATCGATGTCCTGATCTATCGGCACTACAAGGAACGCAAGTCCAAGTGCAGCCTCCAGCCACTCGTTGGTAGGGCGGGCTTTGGATTCCGCAATTGGAAACCCGATCGGGAGATCCATGCACCCGGCCACCTGCTCCTGGAGATCGATGCGCCTGTCCTCTCGCCAGCCGATGCTGGCCTTCCTCTCCTCATCCTGGATTCCACATGGCGTCTTCTGCCCAAGATGCGAGCGAGTGTTCATGGCGAGGTCCTTCCCCGCTCCCTTCCGAGCACCTTGGTGACAGCCTACCCTCGTCGGTCCAAACTCGAGGAGGATCCACAGAGTGGACTCGCCTCGATCGAAGCCCTCTACGCGGCTCTCAGACTCATGGGGCATCGGGACGACTCCCTTCTCGACGAGTATCACTGGCGCGAACCCTTCCTCCAACTCTGCAATCAGGTGCTGGAAGGACCGTGACCTTCTTGTTGTGATCCAATCGCGAGAAGCTCCTCCCTTCGCGGCACAGAGGACCGTAAGCTCTCCCACGCATATGAAAGGACTCGACTACGACAAGTTCAGGGAAGCCGGCGTCATCGCTGGCACAGCACGTGAGCACGCGAAGGCCTTGATTCGGCCAGGAGCCAGGCTCAAGGACATCGTCGAGAGCTGCGAGGCCCTGATCCGCGAGATGGGAGGCGAGATTGCCTTCCCAGCACAGATCTCGGTCAATCACATTGCGGCCCACTACTGTCCGCCGCCCGATGACCCCACGACGGTCGGCCCCGAGGACATCCTCAAGCTGGATTGTGGGGTGCATGTCGATGGCTACGTCGCGGACAACGCGGTGACGGTCGACCTACGAGACGGCGAGGGCTCGGCCCTGTCCATGGCCTCCAGGATGGCCCTCGAGAACGTCATCGCCATGGCCGGACCAGGTGTCGCCATCTCCGAGATCGGTCGCACGATCCATGACACGATCACCTCGCTCGGCTTCAAACCCATCTTCAATCTGACCGGGCACGGCGTCACGCGCTGGTCCGTGCACTGCGCACCACAGATTCCCAACTACGACGACAAGCGCTCCGGAAGGCTGCGTGAGGGTCAGGTCATCGCCGTCGAACCCTTTGCGTCTACCGGAAAGGGCTTCATCGATGAAGTCGGAAAAGCCGAAGTCTTCGGAGTCACACGGGCGGCCAAACCCAAGGACAAGCTCGGGGAGAAGATGTTGGAGGCCTTGGACTACTTCCATCGTCTCCCCTTCGCGAGGCGCGACCTGCTACGATTCATGTCGGCCAAAGAGGCCGAGCAGGGCCTGCAAGCCCTGCGGAAACGACGCATGGTCCACGAATACCCCCCTCTCTGCGAGGAGAAGGGGGTTCGGGTCAGCCAGCACGAACACACCTTGATCGTGACCTCTTCGGGGGTCGAACCCACCACCAGGCTGAACTGAATCCATGAGCAAGCGCTCCCGGATCGGACTCGATTTCCGCGAGGCCTTTCGCGAGAACCCGCGCGGCATCGGCCTCTACTGCAGACATCTGATGCGGGAGTTCGGCGCGCTCGGGCCGGACCTGGATCTCATCCTCTTCCATGAGAGGGAACTTCCCGGAGATATGCCCGAGATCCCCGACTCCATGCGACCTCAGCGATTGGGCATCACCGGTGGACGCTTCCATCTCTGGGAGAGACTGGCCCTGCCGCTACGCCTGCGCTCCGAGGGTGTCGATCTGTATCACGGCACCTACAACACGCTGCCGCCGCGCTTGCCGCTGCCGGGGCAACCGAAACTCGTGGTCACGCTGCATGACATCCTGGTGACCTGGATGGCGGAAGACCTCCAGGACCCCTTTGTGCGCTACGCACGCAAGGTCACGAAACGCGTCGTGCGACAGGCCGATGCCATCCTCACCGTGAGCGAGTTCAGCAAGCAGGATATCCTGCAGCGTTACCCCTGTGATCCGGCCAAGATCCACGTCGTCCACAACGGCATCCACCCACTCTTCCACGAAGACGCCGACCCAGCCCAAGTCGAGGCGATGCGCGAGCGCATCACTGGAGGTAGGCCCTACATCTTTGCCGTCGGATCGGCGCTGGACCGCAAGAACAGCGATATCCTCTTCCCGCTCTACCGAAGGCTCAAAGAGGAGGGGCTCCTGGGCGATGCCTTGCTCGTGATGAGCAGCCTGACCGGAGAGAGCCTCGAGCGTCGACGACATGTGGCTCGGGAGATGGGTGTCGAGCAGGACTGCCGGCTCTTGGGCTATCAAAGCTGGGAGGACCTGCGCCTACTCAAGGCCGGGGCCCTGTTCTCGGTCTACCCCTCGCTGGCAGAGGGTTGGGGCATCCCCGTCGTGGAGAGCCTGGCCTGCGGCACACCCATCGCAACCAGCGAGCGCACAGCCATGCCCGAGGCCGGTGGGGAGTACGCGCAGTACTTCGACCCCGAATCCCTCGAGAGCGTCGCCTCGGCCTGCTCGCGTCTCCTGCGCAAGATCGAGACCTTCCCCGTGGATCAGGCCAAGGCGCACGCTCGTTCTTTCTCCTGGAAGACCTGTGCGAAGAAAACCCTCGAGATCTACAAGGAAGTCCTGTCGTGAACACCACGCAGGAACCAGGCCCAGCACCCAACCCGTCAAATCACCATCTTGACGCCATCGATCCCCTTGAGGGAGACGTAGAGTTCATTGCGCTCGTTCTCGTCATGAACCACGAGATCCAAGCTCAGGGACAGCCAGGATCCCTTGCGGTTGCCATCAACGAGCGTGTGCTTGCGGTTCCCGACGATCTTCTGGATCTCGATCACGAGATGATCGCGGTCCGAGCCGATCACGCGATACTCCCAGGAACAGGGGTAGAGGATCTCGGGTTTCGGTTCTTCGGGTTCGTTGGAATCCATGTCCCGTCTCTTGCGCGATCTGTCGAGGGAATCAGGCCTGTGACCGGCGCGCCCTGGCTTCTTCGATGATCTGCTGGGCACGCATATCGGCGGCCTCGGCCGTCGATATGCCCTCGGACTCGGCGAGATCGAAGGTCTCCTTGAGAGCCTCGGGGATCCTGCGGATGCGCTTGAGGGCTTCCTCTTCGTTGTAGCCATCCGGAAGGAGTTCTACGGCCACGTTGATGATGCCACCCGCATTGATGACGTAGTCAGGTGCGTAGAGAATGCCGCGCTCGCGCAGGTCGGTACCGTCCTGGACTTCGAGCAGCACGTTGTTGGCTGCTCCCGCCACGATCTTGCAAGACAGCTTGGGGATGGTGTTGTCGTTCAGCACTCCACCCAGGGCGCAGGGAGCAAAGACATCGCACTCCATCGAGAGAACCGTTTCCTCGTCGACGCGATGGATACCGAAGTTTTTTTCGAGCTCGGCCACGCGCTCCTCGTTGAGGTCGTGCGCATAGACTTCGGCCCCCTCTTCTGCCAGCTTTCGAGCCAGAGCCGAACCCACCGATCCGGTTCCCAGGATCGCCACGGAACGTCCCTTGAGGTCGTCGCTACCGAAGACACGCTCGACACAGTATTTGAGGCCCAGGAAGACGCCGTGCGCCGTGTAGGGAGAAGGATTGCCCGAAGAGCCTGACTCACGGCTGAGACCGGTCACGAAGCCGGTGCGCTCCTTGACAATCTCGAGATCGGCAATGCCGATGTTGACGTCCTCGGCCGTGATGTACTTGCCGCCGACACTCTCGACGAAGTCGCCCATGGCGAGGAAGAGCTCCCGCGACTTCTTGGCAGGGTCACCGATGATCACCGATTTGCCACCTCCCAGCCCCGTGTGGGCGATGGCGGACTTGTAGGTCATCCCCTTGGAGAGCCGCAGCACATCGGTCAGGGCCTCGGCCTCGTTCGCGTAGGGCCACATCCGCATGCCTCCGAGTGCCGGCCCCAGCGTCGTGTCGTTGACCGCGATGAGGGCGTGCAAACCACTCTTTGGGTCTCTGGCCCGAACCACTCTCTCATAGCCTTCAACCGGGATCTCCTGGATGTCCATTGCAGGTCCTTCTCTGGGGAACGGGGCATTCGGATTGCGGGCGCTGATCACCAGCCCCGCCCCACTCGAGCCCGGTGATTCCGGGGGAAATGGGGGCAAGAATGATAAGCACAGGGCCTGCTGGGGCAAGAGTGGCTCTAGGGGAAGATACGACTGGAACAAGGATGTAGCCCGGTTCCCGGGCAATGTTCAGGAAATGCCGCTTGCATTCGCCCTATCACAAACCCGCAGGGCACGTCTGACCGTGACCAGTAGGCCATCGACATCACTTGGGCCGCCCGCCATCGAGTCCTCCTGCGATCCCATTCGCTCTATTTCTGCGCCTTCTTCTTCGAAGTCTTCTTGGCAGTCTTCTTGGCTGGAGTCTTCTTGGCCTTCTTCTTGGTCGCCTTCTTCTTGGCTTTCTTCTTGGCCTTC
Source organism: Planctomycetota bacterium (assembly GCA_024278315.1). Taxonomy (GTDB): domain Bacteria; phylum Planctomycetota; class UBA1135; order UBA1135; genus JAJRTL01. The sequence goes on from JAJRTL010000169.1 coordinate 12,854, forward strand.
TTCTTCTTGGGACCTTCGGCCGCTCGGAGGGCCAGCATTTCGACGCCCATATCCAGGGTGATCTCCTCCCCCGTCGTTCCGCGCTGCACCGAGGCGTTGGTCGTACCGTCCGTCACGTAGGGCCCGAAGCGGCCGTCCAGGATCTTCACCTCGTCCCCGGTCTCGGGGTGGGCGCCCAGAATCTTCAGAGGCTCCTTGCGCGCACGTGCGCGGCGACGCTCTTTGGGCTTGTTCAGCAACTCCATGGCTTGCGCCAGGCTCACTTCCAGCGGGGAAAGGTTCTCCGGCAGCGAACGTGTCTCCTTGCCGCAATAGACGTAGGGTCCATAGCGGCCATTGGCTGCCATCACGTCTTCGCCTGAGGTGGGATGGGCTCCGACCACACGCGGCATGTGGAGCAATCCGAGGGCCTGCTCCAAGGTGATCGTATCGGGGTCCATACCCTTCAACAGCGAGGCCATCTTGGGCTTCTCCTTGGAACCTTCCTCCATGTCGCCGAGCTGGACATAGGGACCGTAGCGCCCTGTCCTGGCGTAGACCGGGAGATCGGTACCAGGCTCCTTGCCAATGACCCGGGGTCCCTTGGCAGCTTCGGCGAGAAGCTCCAGGGCCTTCGCAAGATCCAGCTCATCGGGGGCGATATCGTCGGAGATGGATGCCCGCACATCACCCTTGGAGAGGAAGGGCCCGTAGCGTCCCACACGGATCTCGACGAGCTCGCCTTCGTCCTCGCCCAGAGCGAAGCCACACACAACACGAGGATCGATCTCGCCTTCGACTTCTTCGAGCGTGCCTTTGAGGCCCGGCTTGCCGTTGCCGTTGTAGAAGCCGTTGAGATACTGCAACTGCTTCATGTTGCCAAGCGAGATGTTGTCGAGCTCGTCCTCCATCTGCGCGGTGAAGGAGTAGTCCACGAGATAGGACAGGTGCTCTTCCAGCAATCGGGTCACTGCAAAGGCGGTGAAGGTCGGGATGAGTGCGTTGCCTTGCTTGCGCACGTAGGCACGCTTCAAGATCGTATCGATGATGCTGGCATAGGTACTCGGTCGCTCGATGCCTCTGGCTTCGAGTTCCTTGACCAGCGTGGCCTCGGTGAGCCTCGCAGGAGGCTGCGTGTGGTGTTCGAGCGCATGGATCTCCTTGAGATCCAAGGGCGAACCCACCTCGAGCCTGGGGATCAGCGATCCCTTGTTGTCCTCGTCGTTCTTCCTGGAGCCATTGCCGAAGACAGCGAGGAAACCCGGGAAGGTGATCGTCTTGCCGCCCGCGCGGAACACGACGTCCTCGACGCCGATCTCGAGGCTGACCCGCTGGCCCCTCGCATCCACCATCTGGCTCGCGATCGTGCGCTGCCAGATCAGCTCGTAGACCTTGCGCGCGTCCGTACCCAGGGCCGCCTGCACCTTGTCGGGACTCGCAAAATCCTCCCCCGCCGGACGGATGGCTTCGTGAGCCTCCTGCGCGTTCTTGACCTTGCTCTTGTAGGTACGTGGCTGATCGGGGAGGTAGTCCTTCCCGAACTCCTTCTGGATGTACTTGCGGGCTCCGTTCAGGGCTTCCTGGCTCAAGATCGTGGAGTCGGTCCTCATGTAGGTGATGAAGCCGTTCTCATAGAGACGCTGCGCCAGGTCCATCGTGCGCCTCGCCGAGAAGCGCAGACGGTTGTTGGAGGCCTGCTGCAAGGTTGAGGTCGTGAAGGGAGCGCCTGGCCTCTCCGTGTAGGGCTTTTCTTCGAGCCCCAGGACCTTGGCAGGCTTGCCGATCAAGCGCTCACGTAGCTGTCGCGCCGCCTGGGCATCCAGGTGCAAGACCTTGACCTTGGCCGCGCCAGCCTGCGCTTTTAGCTTGCCAGTGTTGAGATCGAAATCCTTGCCGCTCGCAACCTTCAAGTCGCCCACGCGCTGGAGCATCGCCTTGAACTGTGGATCCTGATCCTTCTGGAAGAGAGCCTCCAGGTCCCAGTACTCGGCCTCACGAAAAGCGATGCGCAAGCGCTCCCGCTCGACGATCAGCCGCACGGCCACCGACTGCACCCGGCCCGCCGAGAGACGCGGCTTGACCTTCTTCCAGAGCAGGGGTGAGACGATGTATCCATACAGGCGGTCGACGATCCTGCGGGCCTCCTGGGCCTTCACGAGGTTCTCGTCGATCTCCCTGGTCTCATCCAGAGCCTTCTGGATGGCCGCCTTGGTGATCTCATGGAAGACCAGGCGCTTGATCGGCACCTTGGGCTTGAGCACCTCACGGAGGTGCCAACTGATGCTCTCTCCCTCGCGGTCTTCATCGGTCGCGAGATAGAGCAGGTCGCATTCTTTGAGCAGGGCCTTGAGCTTGCGGATCTGCTCCTTCTTCTTGTCCGGGATCACGTAGAGCGGCTCGAACCCCTCGTCGACGTTCACGCCAAGACGAGACCACTTCTCCTTCTTGTACTGCGCCGGGATGGCTGCAGCCGACTCGGGCAGATCCCTCACGTGTCCAATGCTGGCCTCGACCTGGTAACCGTCGCCGAGGAATTTGGCGAGGGTCTTGGCCTTGGCAGGTGACTCAACGATGACAAGCTTCTTGGGCATCTCGGACCGGAAAAATGGGGATCAATGGGAAGGAAGCGCCGATTTCCTTAGCGGGCCTCAGGCGTCATTGCAAGAGACCCCTTTTGGCAAGTCGCTTCAGGATCCCTTCCAGGAGGCGCTGAGGGCCTTGGGGAGGAGCTTCCAAGACGGCCAACTCAAAGGAGTTAGGGTCAAGGAATGGAAGATCGGCTGGAGGGCACGACGAACTTCACCCTTTTCGAGAAGCTCCCAGGCCCAATCCCTCTCCAGCGTGGCACGGTGTCGCCGTATTGCCTTCCTGTAGCTCGCGTCCGCGGGCAGGCGCTCGAGGGCCCGGTCCAAGACACGATTCACGCCTTGATGGAAGCGCTCGGCACCTGAGAGGCTTGCCTCATGGACCCTGTACTGCACGAGCGGCTCGGGGAGCCAGCAGAGGGGCCCCTGCTCTGCGATGCGCAGCCAGAGGTCATAGTCCTCGACCGCAATGAAAGCCCGATCCTCGTGGTAACCACCCGCCTCCTCGAAGGCCTCACGGGACAGGAGCACGGACGAGGTGGCAATGGGGTTGGCGCTGAGCAAGGAGGACAGGTCCAGCGCAGGCCGCTGGCCTGAGCGCCGCAGCTCTCCCTCTCGCGGCCCGCCGAGCAGACAGGCCTCGCTACAGACTAAAAGGGTACCGGGGTCCCTCTGGAGTGCGGCCCACTGACGCTCGAGCTTCTGCGGCAGCCAAAGATCGTCCGCATCCAGGAAGGCCAACCAGGGAGCACGGCTCTCGCGCACGCCCCGATTGCGGGCGGAGGCCGGTCCCCCATTCTCCTGCCGCAGGTAGCGGACGCTGTCCCCACTCTGCGCGCAGATCTCACAGATCGCCCGGCCAGGAGATCCGTCATCCACGACCAGGATCTCCTCGGGCGCCCTCGTCTGCTGCAGGACGCTGGCCAAGGTCTCTTCGAGAAACTCCTCGGAACAGTAGGCAGGAATCACGACGGCGATCGGGAGCCGCTCGGTCATCGCCTGCCTACCCGACGGAACAGATCCCCGATCAACTCCTTGTAGTGCCTGAAGTCTGATGGGCGAGCAATGAGGATCACGTGCAGGGGAAGACCCGATTCGCGCTTGTAGAGCAAGAGGGTCAGGAGACTGGCGAGTCCGTAGGAGACCGTGGAGACGGCTGCCGCCGCACGCGCACCACCCTCGGGGACGAAGAGAGCGTCACCGATCAGCATCGTGACGAATACGGTGCCCACGAGGAAGATGCAGGTGCCGATATGTCCGCGGCCAGCGAGATCGGCCTGCAGGACCTTTGCGATGGTGTAGCAGACGGCACCGGGGAGGAGTATGGCCAGGGATCCGGCGACCTTGGCTTGCCAGATTCCCTCCCAGTTGGGTCCCGACAACATGCGGAAGAAGGGGTCGTGGACCAGCCAGATGCCGGTGGCGCCAAGGCTGGTGAGCAGGAGACTGTTGCGACAGACCAGCGGTGTGATCTCGGAGGCTTCATCGGGATGGCTCCCAGCGACCCTCGCAAACAGCAGATCCCGCAGAGCTTCGGGAAAGTGCCAGATCAGCTCAGCAAGTGTCACGGCCAAGGAATAGAAGGCCACCTCTCTCAGCACCAGCGCCACCGATGCAGAGAAGGGAGTGACCGGAACCGAGGGAGCTCCCTGGAGCGGATGACTCTCCATGTAGAGCCGGACTTGCTCTTGTGTGGGGACGTAGAAGAGTCCGATCAGCAGGATGATGTCGAGCCTGTGATTCAGGTAGCTCAGAACGGAATTGATATTGGCTTTCCAACCGAAACTGATCGCCTTGCGGAAGTACTCGGGGTCAAACGCGGGCTTGGGTGGAATCTCTCGACGTAGATACCAGACCAGCGCCACAGCGAGAATCCCGATCGGGAGCACTCGAGCCCAGACCACCGAGACTGCCGCCCCCTCATCCAGAAGAAAGTAGAAACAGAGCAGGATGGGCAGGTAGAGGATGCTGGGGATCAGATGCACAATGTTGTAGATGCGAATCCGATCCATGACCAGAAGCACCGAATTGCGGTAGCTGATGATCAAGAGCAGGGGCGTAGCGAGGAACAGTGGCACGAGGAGATACCAACCGGGCACCAGCCTGTCGGGTTGGGCCCAAGACCAGATGGCCATGGCCAGGAGTCCCATGACGGCCACGAACGTGCCCCAGATGAGGGCTACGAAGCTGGTCGTCTCGCCGGCGGTCTTGACACTGACTTCCTTGCGCCTCGTGTAGTAGACGAGAGAACTCGCGAGCCCCAGATTGGCAATTACCATGAGCACGAATGGCAACTGCCCGAGGATATCCAAGACGCCCTTGTCCTCGGGGTGCTCTTGGAGGATGTAATACATGATCAAGCCAGCACCCTTGTCCAATCCCAGGATGACAAGGTTGAAGACGATCGTGATGAGGAAGCTTTTCTTGAAGCTCACGTAGGTGCTGCTGCTCAGATTCTCGTGCTGCTATCGAAGGACAAGCCTAACCCGAACGACTCATGACCTCGATGCGTTTGATGCGGATCTTTCGATCCAGGGCCGCAATCCAGGCGGTTTGTTCGGCATGGCTTCGATTCGACAACCCTTCTGGGCCATGAACAACTGGGGAGCGAGTTCGTTCTCTGCGAGGGAGGAAGCGGCGAAGGCCGTCCAGAATGTGGAGTCCTTTCTTCGCGTCTTCTTGGCAGATCTCCTTTCTCGGTGAATCTTGACCTGCTTGTCCACTTATCCCGGACGATTCATGAGATCGTTGTGAGCAAGAACGAGATCGGCGCAGCCGATCTCGGTCTTGCGGTCTGACGAGCGCATTTCGAGTTCAGGACGGCTGCGCGAGAGATGAGGCGACCCAAGAGGGTCGTCGAATCGAAGCCATGCCGAGCGAACCGATAGGTTCGCGGTCCTGGACCGAAAGACGCCGTCAGACGCATCGAGGTCATGAATCGTTCGGGCTATTGCTCCACCGGGAACCCGTTGCCAAGTCTAGCCCTGGAAAAACGAAGAGCCTCCGGGTCCCATGGGAACCGGAGGCTTCCGCACTCTCCGAGAGCAATCGCCTTTCCCTGCAGGCTACCAGGGGGTGCCAGAGCCCAGGAACTCCTCGCTGGCCTTGGCCACGAGCGCATCCAGGTCCTCTTCGGCCAGCCCGACGGTCTCGAGCAGGGCAGGGTCGATCTCGTGCGTGGGAGCCTTGGCGTAGGGCGGCTTGCCCTCGCGGATGGCGAGCTGTTCTGCCAGGAAGATCAAGGACGACAAGGTCTTGTGGAAGGGATCGCGATCCGGAGCATGGTGGTAGCGAATGGCGATCGTGAGGTCTTCGGGCAGGAACCACTTGATGGCCAACACGGATCCGACGTCGGCATGGGTGTATCCAAGCTCCTCCTGCTCGATTTCGTCACAGGGACGACCACTCGTGGCGGCCTGATTGAGGATGCCCTCGAAGGTGTCGCAGGCACTCTCGAGGAGGATGATCTTGCCGATATCGTGCAGGAGTCCACAGATATAGAGATCCTCCGGGTGGACGCCCGAGAAGTTGGAGCTGCCTTGGCCCAGAACACGCGCCAACACACCACTGAAGATGGAGTGCTGCCAGAAGTTCTTGGGGTCGAAGTTCGTGAAGGATCTCTCCTTGTCCTTCGCGAAGACCGAGAAGACGGCCGCCTTGAGTGCGACCTTCTTGGTCATGTTGAAGCCCATGATGGACACGGCAAGGTTGACCGAGCTCACACGCACCTGCAGGCCGTAGTAGGCCGAGTTGACGATGCGCAGGATGTTGGTCGAGACCGCGGGATCCAAGGAGATGACCTGGGCCACGTCGTCCGCAGAGGACTCGGGATCGGCCAGAACCTCGTTGAGCTTGACCAGCACATGCGGGATGGTCGGAAGCTCCAGGGTCTTGTTGATGAGGTCGAGAATACTGGGCGAGGACTGTTTGTCCGAGGTCAGGGCCATGGCTCTTCCCACTCTGTGACTGCTATACATCTCCCCCTGCGGGGCGCTGGATCCCCGGCAGGGAATCTGGAGCCATCCAGGACTCCGATGCCTCTATTCGGCCTCCATCGAAGAAGACCTGTAGTCCACCAAGCAGCTTTCCACTCGACTCGTGCTCAGAGCGAAAAGAATCTGAGACCTCGACAGGGCCTTGAGCTAGTCTGGCTTGGGTTCCGGTCGATTCCCGGTCGATAGCAACCCGCGATGGCAACGAGCACTCCCTTCGACATCCTCTTCCTCTCCCAGCGGGTGCCCTATCCGCCGGACCGGGGAGATCGGATCACCACCTGGAACATCCTCCAGCACTTTTTGGCCTTGGGACAGAGCATCCGCGTGGCCTGCTTCCTGGAGAACGAGCGTGACGAGGAAGCGGTGAAACACTTGGAAGGCCTGGGAATCCAGGTGCTCTCCCATCGCATCCATCCGCGACTCCGGAGGATCGCCTGTCTGACGCATCTCCTCGGCAAGCAGGCCCTCACCCTGCCTTATTTCCATTCCAAGCAGATCGATCGCGGGATCGGCGAATGGCTCAGCACGGCTCGACCACGTCTGGCTTTCGCCTACTCCTCCTCCATGGGGCAGTACCTCATGCAGCACGGCTCGAGGCTCGCGTCCGTTCAGAAGATCATGCACTTCGCCGAACTCGACTCGGACAAATGGGCCCAGTATGCCGTTCAGAAGGGCTTCCCCGGGACCTGGGTCTATGGCCGGGAAGCGAGGCTCCTCCTGTCCTTCGAGCAGGAGCTGGCACACCAGATGGATCTCAACCTTGTGGTTTCCGCCGTGGAAAAGGAACTCTTCGAACAACGGATCCCTGATGCTCCGGTCGAAGTGCTGCGCAACGGCGTCGACCTCGAACACTTTCGTCCGTGCGATGCCGCCCAACGCGAAGCGGCCACGCTGATCTTCACCGGCGTCATGGACTACCACCCCAACGTGGACGGCGTCCTCCATTTTGCCGAAGTCATCTGGCCACGCATCCGCGAGAAGAGACCCGAGGCGCGCTTCCTGGTCGTGGGCGCGCATCCCTCTGCCGAGATCCGCGCCCTCCATGGTCAACGGGGCATCGAGGTCAGCGGTCGGGTCGACTCGACAGTGCCCTGGTTCGAGCGGGCCTGCATGGCAGTGGTCCCCCTCCGTATCGCGCGGGGGATCCAGAACAAGGTCCTCGAGGCCATGGCCATGGGCCTCCCGGTCGTGACCTCCCCCAAGGCCTTCCAGGGAATCCGGGCCGAGCCTGGCCAGGACATCTTCGTCGCAGACGACGACGAGTCCTTCGTCGAACACACGCTGACCCTTCTCGACTCGCCAGACCTGCGAGGCAGGATGGGACAGTCCGCACGCGAGGCCATGCAAGCCTCCTATCAGTGGTCCGTCATCCTCGAGCAGTTGGACCGACACTTGTGATCACTGTCGGTCGGAGCGCCGACTTGGCGCGAACGATCACAACCTGAGAGTCGCGCATGAGGTCGGCGTCTCCCAGAGCCGGATCTGCTGCAGCGGCAGTTCGGTGAGCTCGCGGGCGATCCAGAGACAGAGGTTCTCAGCCGTGGAGTTCTCGACGAAGTCGTTGAGGTAGCGGTGATCCAGGCGGGAGAGCACCTTTTCCTTGACGACCGAGGACAGGTCGTAGAAGTCGAGGACCATGCCGGTCTTGGCATCGAGTTCGGCTGCAACCGTGACCTCGAGACGATAGGTGTGCCCGTGGAGTCGACGGCACTTGCCAGGATGGTTGGGGAGCTGGTGCGCCGCATCGAACGTGAACACCTTGGTCACCGAGAGTCCCGCACCGCTCATCCCTGCAGGGCCTCCATGGCCTCTTGCTCCTCGAGGAAGCGCTCCACCTCCTCCTTGAGTGCATTCAGGAGTTCTGACTGAGGCACCTTGCGGATCAGTTCTCCCCGCCTGTAGACCAGGCCCTGGTCCCTTCCACCGGCGATCCCGATATCGGCTTCGCGCGCCTCGCCCGGACCATTCACGATGCATCCCAGAACCGTGATCTTGATGGGCCGCTTGCCCAGTGTCTTGGCGTATTTCTCGACCTCTGCCACCAGGGGGAATAGATCGATTTCGATGCGGCCACAGCTCGGACAGGCAACCACCTCGGGATCCAGGACGCGTCGCCCCGTCGCCTTGAGGATGTCGAAGGCCGCCGCCACTTCGAGGGTGCTGTCACCCGAGAGTGAGATCCGGATCGTATCCCCGATTCCGTCCAGGAGGAGCGCCCCCAATCCAGCCGCCGATTTGATCTCGCCGTAGCCGGGCTGTCCTGCCTCCGTGATGCCAAGATGCAGTGGATAGGGAATACGATCACTGGCCATGCGGTAGGCCCTGAGTGCCGCCAAGGTGTCGGAGGACTTGAGCGAGAGGATGATATCCTCGAAACCATGGTCCTCGAGGATGCGAATGTGCTTGAGCGCCGACTCGACCATGGCAGCCGGTGTCGGAGAACCATACTTGTCGAGGAACTCCTTCTCGACCGATCCTGAATTGACGCCGATGCGGATCGGGATGCCCTTGTCCTTGGCCATGTCGACGATACGTTCCACGCGCTCGCGCCGGCCTATGTTCCCGGGATTGAGCCGGATCTTGTCGACACCAGCCTCCATGGCGAGGATGGCCATCATGGGATCGAAGTGGATGTCCGCGATCAGGGGCACGGTCATCTCGGCCTTGATCGTGGACAGGCCCCTGGCGCTCTCCTCCGTGGGCACCGCCACGCGAATGAGCTCCACGCCCGCCTCCTCCAGAGCGTGGATTTCGCTCAGGGTCGCCTCGAGGTTCTCGGTCCGGGTGGTCGTCATGGACTGCACGGCAATGGGATGCTCCCCACCGATCCACACCGATCCGATCCTGACTTCCTTGGTCCTGCGTCGTTCTACTCGTTCCAAAACCTCTCCTGAGCTGGTCGCCCCAAATGCGGCCGCATATTCTGACACAGGCGGGCCTGCGGCGGAACGCCGGAAGCACGTCTTGCTCCCCCACTCCCCCTCCGCATACTGGCTCCATGATCAAGATCCAGGATCTCGTCGTCCGCTACGCTGACAATACGGCCGTCCAGGGGCTGAGCCTGGAGGTCGAGAAGGGACAGGTTCTAGCGCTCCTGGGCCCCAACGGTGCTGGAAAGTCCTCGACCGTGCGGTGCCTCGTCGGCCTGCAGAAGCCCACCGAGGGTCAGCTCAGCATCGCGGGCCACGATGTGGTCCGGGATCCTCGAGCGGCGCGCGCAGCCCTGGGCTACATCCCGGAGCAAGGACATCTCTACGAAGTCCTGACTCCTCGCGAGACCCTGGTCCTGCGCGGACGGCTCTTCGGACTCGACGACGATCTCATCCAAGCACGCGGGGCGCATCTGCTCGGGGTGCTGGAGATCCTGGACCGAATCGATGATCCGATCAGTGGTTTCAGCAAGGGCATGCGGCAGAAGGTTGTCTTGGCCCTGGCCCTCTTGAGTGACCCGGAGGTCCTGGTCCTGGACGAGCCCCTGAGCGGCCTCGACGCGGAAACCACACAGCTGGTCAAAGCCCTGTTGCAAGAGCTCACGCGACGGGGACGAGCCATTCTCTACTGCTCGCACCTGCTCGATGTGGTCGAGAAGGTCGCAGACGAGATCGTCATTCTCAACGAGGGAAGCAAGGTCGCAGAAGGTAGCCTGGCAGAGCTCCAGGCCAGTGACGAGGTCACCGGCCATCCGAGCCTGGAATCGATCTTCCGCAAGCTGACTAGCGCTGCCGACCCTGAGTTGCGGGCACGGCAGCTCCTCGACTTGCCGACGCTTCCATGAGTCGGCGCGCCTGACGCACCTGCTCGCGCAGGCGCGTGTCGCTCATGGGCTTGTGCACGAGCCTGTGCGAAGGCCCGGGCAGTCGGACCTCTTCGCTGTTCAGGCCAGCTGTCGCCACGAGATCGATGCGCCAATTGCCCTGTTCCTTCACGACTACGTAGGTGCCTGTCCGGTTCTGGGCCTCGGGGTCAGGATCGCGCACCTGGAGACGAATCTCGGAGGGAGACTTGGACCAGCTCTTCAGGATCTCGAAGGGTTGATCGGGATTCCCCTTCCGAGGCAGCGCGCTGACGACGTTCCGACTCTGCAGGGTCAGGAGCGGGATCATCCCGGCCTTGTCCCCTTTGGCGACGCAGACCTTGAAGGCCTGTAGCTTCTGGATAGCCCGGGTACTGGGAAGTACCTGTTCCTGCCCACATGAGGAGGGAAGGAGGACCGAAAACAGAAGAGCGAGCAAAGGGAGAAGTTTCATCGAGGCGGACCTGATCTGTCGGGAATTGCGACGTTCTTCCCTTCCCATCGGAACCTCAGGACCGGAACTTGAGGCCTCAGCCAGGGATCCACGGGATGGAATTTGCGGGAGCGCACCCGAGAGACCATCGTAGTTGCCGGAACCAAGAACGCCTCGCGAGGCTCCCAGAGAAGGAACCCGCCGCGAGGCCCAGCCAACCCATAGGAACATGAGCAAAGAACAAAGCGCCAAGGTCGAGATCTACTGCATCCAAGGCTGCCCCTTCTGCACGGCCGCACTCGAACTCCTGGGAGAACTCGGCATCGACCACGAGGTCATCGACCTGAGCTCCCGCAGGGACCGCCGGGATGTCGTGAGCGCCATCCTGCCTGGCCACTATTCGGTGCCACTGGTCCTCATCGACGGCCAGCCCATCGGAGGCAACAGTGAACTCCAGGCCCTGCACGGGGCAGGGAAGCTCGTGGATCAGGTCTTCGCTTGATCCGACTGTCCCCTGGGCCATGATCGGCGACGCAATCTGGCCCTCGGTCCCCAAGCCCCCCGTTCTGGATCTCCTGTCCCTGATCGATCATGTCTGAAGTCCACAAGACCCTCATCATTGGATCCGGCCCTGCCGGCTACACCGCTGCCATCTACGCTGCCCGCGCCAACCTGAATCCGGTCCTGCTCAAGGGCATGCAACCGGGAGGGCAGCTCACGATCACGAACGACGTGGAGAATTACCCGGGCTTCCCCGACGGAGTCATGGGACCGGAGATGATGGAGAGTTTCGAGAAGCAGGCAGCGCGATTCGAAACGGTGATCCATGCGGACACCGCCACCAAGGTCGATCTCTCGGCGCGCCCCTTCACGGTCGAAACCAACCTGGGAAAGACCCTGCAGGCAGAAACGCTGATCATTTCTACCGGCGCATCGGCTCGCTACCTCGGCCTGGAGAACGAAACCAAGCTCCAGGGACGAGGCGTCTCGGCCTGCGCTACCTGCGACGGATTTTTCTTCAGAGACAAGGATGTCTGTCTGGTGGGCGGCGGCGATACCGCTTGCGAAGAGGCGGTCTACATGACCCACCATGCCGCCAAGGTCCACATGTTGGTGCGCAGAGATGTCTTCAGGGCCAGCAAGATCATGCAGGATCGTGTCTTCGCCAATCCCAAGATCGAGGTGCAGTGGAACACCGAGGTCCGCGATGTCCTGGGCGTCGACGAGGGTCGCGTCACAGGCTTGCTGCTCGAAAACAACAAGACCGGTGAGACCTTCGAGCAGAAGACCGACGGGCTCTTCCTGGCCATGGGGCATACCCCCAACACCGAGCTCTTCGTCGATTGGCTCGACGTGGATGCCAACCAGTATCTGATCACGGCCCCTGACTCGACGGCCACCAAGGTCCCCGGTGTCTTCGCCTGTGGCGACTGCCAGGACTCCGTCTACCGTCAGGCCGTGACCGCAGCCGGAACCGGATGCATGGCCGCCATCGAAGCCGAACGATTCCTCGAGGCCCAGAGTTAGCCCTCCAGCCCCTCGACCCAGGGTTCTGGGAGACCAATAGAAGCCACGCGCAAGTGACCCAGCTCTGGCGCGAGCTGCCCTTCGCGGTAGAAACCCGCTTTGGGTCTCGCGAAGCTGACGGTCACCCAGGCCTGCACGCAGGGGTCGTAGGCGATGCCGCTGTCGGCATCGAAACCCGAGGGGAGGTCGGCAGCCAAGACCGATTCGGGTCGAGCATTCATCCAGCAGATCCACTCGGCCGCAGGCCCCTCGGGCGCCCGGCTGAGCCCCGTGCCCAACAGGGCATCGACGATCAGGTCGCAGGACCCGACGAGCTCTTCCAGACGCGCGGGGTCCGGCGCCAGGTCCACTTCGATTCCAGCCAGTTTGAGGATAGAGAGCTGTAGAGCCGCATCCGGGCACTGTTCTGGATCCGGTGTACCGAGTAGCGCCACTTTCGCCCGGGGCGCCAGAAGTCTCGCAAGAGCCAACCCATCCCCTCCATTGTTCCCCTTGCCGGCAAGCACGAGGAGATCGCCAGCACCGAGCATCGCGCGTGCCTGCCGAGCCAGCCCCAGGGCCGCGTTCTCCATCAACAGGATCGAGGGCAGGCCGAGCTCATCGACCGCACGCCGATCCAGTTCGCGAGCTTGCTCCACGGTCTGCCGGGTCAGCTCTCTGGGATCGAGATCGAAAAGATCCAAGGCGCTACGTTGCATGGACGAATCCTCCTGGTCGACGCTACACTCATCCCTCCCTCGTGAACCCACGGGAAAGGAGAACCAATGGAATACAATAATCTAGGCCATTCCGGTCTCAAAATCAGTCCGGTCGGACTCGGCTCCTGGCTCACGTTTGGCAACAGCGTGAACGGCAAGCCCGTCGGTGACCTCGTGCGACAGGCACTCGACGCGGGCATCAATCTCATCGACACGGCTGACGTCTACGCCCTGGGCAAGAGCGAGACCGCCCTCGGTGAGGTCCTTCAAGGCATCCGGCGCTCGAGCTACGTGCTGGCGAGCAAGTGCTACTTCCCTGTGGGCGACGGGCCCAACGATCGTGGACTCTCACGAAAGCATATCTTCGAGTCGATCGCGGGCTCCCTCACACGTCTCCGAACGGACTATCTGGACCTCTACCAATGCCACCGTTTCGACACGGAGACCCCGCTGTGGGAGACAGCCCGAGCCATGGACGACCTCGTCCGACAAGGCAAGATCCTCTACTGGGGTGTCAGTGACTGGACCGCAGGCCAGATCCGCGATCTCGTCTCGCTCTGCGTGCAGAATGGCTTTGCTGCTCCCATCAGCAATCAACCTCCCTACTCGATGTTCCACCGTGACATCGAGCCCGAAATCCTGCCCGCCTGCGAGGAACTCGGACTCGGAAACCTCGTGTTCTCCCCTCTGGCCCAGGGCGTCCTGAGCGGAAAATACCTTCCAGGACAAGAAGCACCGGAGGGTTCGCGCGCCACCGATGACAAGAGCAACCGATTCATCGGCCGCTACATGGGAGACACGCACCTCCAAGCGGCACAGGATCTGAAGGCCATTGCCACGTCGATGGACATCCCCTTGGCCACGATGGCCCTGGCCTGGTGCCTGCGCCAACCGGCGGTCGACACCGTCCTCATCGGTGTCACTCGTTCAGAACAACTGATCGAGAACATCAGGGCCGCGGAGATCCGCCTGGATGACGACATCCTCACCCAGATCTCGGCCATCATCGATCCACTCCCCAGGGTCACCGGAGTCTGACCAGGAACCCCCGGCCATGGACGGGCATCGACAACCTCCGAGAAGTCGCCTGGGCGGGTTTCTGGAGGACCACAGTCGCCTCGTCCTCACCCTCATCCTGCTTCTGGCTCTCGCCACGCGCCTGCCCTGGCTCGCGACCTGGTGGTTCAATCCCGACGAGGGGATGATCTTCTCGGTGGCGAGCTGGGCCCGTTTCTCGGACTTCCTGCGGGATCTCCCCACCGAGCCGCACCCCCCCCTCTCCTATGCCATCGTCCGGGCGACCCTGCCGTTGGGGGACAGCCTCTTCGTGCTCCGGCTCCCCAATCTCATTGCCTCCCTGTTCGGCATCCATGCACTCTACCTGCTGACGAGAGAGCTCTACGACAAGAGGAGTGCCTTGCTGGCGGCGCTCTTCCTGGCCTTTGCGACCTACGCTTGGACCTCCTCACTCCTGCTGCGGTCCTACAGCATCTGGCTCTGCTTCCAGATCTACGCCCTGGCCTTCTCCGTTCAGTGGTTACGAACGCACAGCAGGCCAACGATCCTTCTCGCCAGCCTCTTCTGGTGTCTGTCGCTCATCACCCACTACTTCACGTTGGTCTACGCTCCGGCCACTGCCCTCCTGCTCTGGCGCGACCAACGACGCCGCGCCTACCCGAAGAACGAACTCCGCTCGATTCTCTGGGCCACGCTGCCCATCCTGATCCTCGGTCTGCTCCTCTTCCAATTCCACTTCCGAGCTGCCCTGCTCGAGAACGCCGGGCAACAAGCGGCCCAACAACGCGCCCTCTCGGATGCACTCGGGGGGAGCCTCTCCGACTTGGGACTCGCCTTCCTTTCGCTCTTCCGCCCCCTCATAGCTCCTTTCGGGATCTTCGCCGCCTGTCTCCTGTTCCTCCTGGGACTCACTCGCAGCTTCACGGAGCGAAAATACCCAGCCCTGCTGATCTCCGGCTTCCCCCTCGTCCAGGGCCTGCTCCTCGCGGCCCTGGGGCTCTATCCACTCAGCGGATCGCGCCACAACTTCCCACTCGCCGTCCTCCTTCTCCCTCCCATCGCCTGGGCACTGCTCGCAATCCTCCGACAGCCTTTCTCACCTCGGCAGCTCTGGCCTGCCCTGCCTCTGCTCGCCCTCCTCCTGCTGGGTTCCCTCTGGAACTGGGTACCTGCCCTCTACGGAAGCCCCCAGCTGCCCGGCTATGTGCTCGATCAGCGCATCCGAAGCGACACGATCCTGAACTCCACAGTATTCGAGAAGATCCGCGAAGGTGGGACCCTTCTACTGGATCATCAATCCTTCTTTCCACTCTTGCCTCTGTTCTACCAACAACGGCCCCCCCGGGATCAGGTGCGCGGGCAGGACTGGAGCCTCACGCCCTACGGCAAGGGTCGAATCATCGCCAGCGGGGCCTTCGAGCTTCGCGGAGAGCCCATCAACATCCATCGTCCCGACCACTTGCTGGGCTTCCTGGAGAGCATCGACCGGGACGCACCCAGCCTGCGGATCTTCGAGACAAAAGACCTCTACCTGGTCCATGCAGGCTGGCGAGGATCCGTCTACGAAATCCTACGCGCCAGCAAACTCCTCCCCACCGATCCCAAGTTCCTCCTCGCCGAAGAACACAAAGGCATCTTCGCCTGGCAACAACTAGCCCCCCAACGCTACCAATCCTTCATGCTCACCCTGGAAAAACTCCTCCCCCCCCCCAAATAACACTCCCCCCCCCACACCACCCCCCCACACACACACCCCACACCCACCACCAAGCACCCCACACACCCACACCCACACCCACCACCAAGCACCCCACACCCCGCTGCCCACCCGAGCGCCCCCCCCCGATGCTGGACGCCCCCCACCACCAAGAACACCACCCCCCATCCACCCGGAGAACCGGGTCCCCTCCCAACACCGCGAGCTGGGGGATCATCGGGCCCCCTGCAGCGACTTCTCGAGTGCATCCGAGGGCCGGAGCAAAGGGGGCCTGATGATCCCCCAGCCCAAACACACCCAACACCAACTCCCCACACCCCCTACCCCTACCCACTACCCACTACCCAAAAACCACATCCGAAAACCAACACCCCCCGACTCTCAGGGGCAAAGCGCCAGAACCTGGGCCAGAATCGCTTCGGGTTCAACCATCCGTCCCACCCCCTCATACCCCTCCCCCAGCATCCCCTCGACCGGCCCCAGCCTCTCCCAACCAGCCTTCTCCAGGCGCAGGACATTCTCCTGGACGAAGCTGTTGGCCCACATGTGGTTGTTCATCGCAGGGCAAAAAAGCTTGATGTCTGGAGCACAGAGCGCCGCGAGGCTCGGAGCATCATCCGCCAGACCATGAGCCACCTTGCCCATCAGATCGGCCGTCGCAGGCAGGATCACCAGGGCACGCGATTCGCCCGCACGCAAGTGGCTGGCATATCCATCCGCATCCATGGACGTGGAGCTGGTCACGACCGGCACCCCACAAACGGCCTCGAAGGAAAGCGGTTGCACGAACTCAAGGGCCGCGCGCCCCATGGCCACGCGAACTGCAAAACCCTCCTGGCGCAGCTTGCTGGCCAAGGCCACAGCCTTGAAGGTGGCTGCACCCGCACCGATACAGAGTTGGATCTGTCCCCGTTCACCGATCGTCTTGGTACCCATCCCGCATGCCCTCCTCAGGCCTCACCCTCCGGATCGGACTCGTCTCCCGCAGTTTCCGTTCGTGGCTCGTACCCGAAGTCTCCATGCCCGATGTAGCCACGAGCCTGTTCGACGGCCGCATCCAGTTCGTTGTTGATCACGACATGATCGTAGAGATGCGCCATGTCCATCTCCTCGCGTGCGATGGCCAGACGCCCAAGGATCGTCTCCTCGTTCTCGGTGCGCCGATGGCGCAAGCGCCGTTCGAGCTCCTCGGGGCTCGGTGGCATCACGAAGAGGAAGAGAGCCTCGACACCCCCCTCACGCAACTTCCGCGTCCCCTGGACCTCGATCTCCAGAATCACCGTCAGGCCTCGAGCCAGCTTCTTCTCCACCTCCGAGCGAAGCGTGCCGTAGAAGTTGCCGTTGTACTCCGCGTATTCCAGGAACTCCCCATTCTCGACCTTGCGAGCGAACTCGTCCTTGTCCAGGAAGTAGTAGTCCTCTCCGTCCACCTCGCCAGGCCGCTTCTGTCTCGTGGCTGCAGAGACCGACATGACGATGCCGGGCACTTCGAGGAGGCGTTTGCAAATCGTCGTCTTGCCCGAGCCCGAAGGGCCAGAGATCACGACCAGTCGGCTCTTGCCCTGGTGTCTGTTCTCCGGGAGGCTCATTCGAGATTCTGACTCTGCTCCTTGATCCGCTCCAACTCCGCCTTGACCTCTACGACCAGGTGGGCCAGCTCCGAATCAGCCGACTTGGATCCGGTCGTATTGATTTCGCGCAGCATCTCCTGGCTGAGGAAGTCCACCCGGCGCCCCAGCAGACCACCCTGATCCAGGATCCGATGGAGTTCATCGATGTGCGTATGGAGACGTGAAAGCTCCTCCGCCACATCGGACCGGTCGGAATAGATCGCCACTTCTCGTAGCAGGTCGAGCTCTTCGACAGCATGCCCACGGGAATCCAGGAACTCACGGATACGTTTCTCCAGACGATCCTGGTACTCGGCCTTGACCTCCGGCAAACGACTCTCGATGCGCTCGACACAAGAACGGATCACATCGGCACGCCCCCGGAGCTCCGTCGCCAGGACTGCCCCTTCCCGCTGGCGCCCCTCGACCAACATCTCGAGGGCAGCCGTCAGCACGGACTCGTAGAGTCCCGCGAGTGAACCCATCTCGGGCTCATCCTCGAGCCGCTCCACAACGCCAGGCAGGCCTAGGACATACTCGAGGCTCGGTGATTCCTTGTAGCCGAGTCGACCAGCCAGGTCTTCCAAGCGTGTGCGATAGAGTCGCGCCATCTCCTCGTCGAAGGCCACGCTGGGCCGCTTCTCGAGGCTATGGATCTCGATCGAAAGATGAAGAGCACCCCGGGTCAGGTGCTTTCGCAGGATCGCCTCGGTGGCGGCTTCAAGTTCCTGAGAGTGAGGAGGAAAGCGGCCTTTCCACTGCAGGCTGCGATGGTTCAGTGAGCGAATTTCGACGGAGAGCTGATGACGATCATCACTCCCCTCGCTCCTCCCGAAGCCGGTCATGCTCAGAACCGGGCGAGTCAAAGCGCACTCCTCAGGAAGGCCGTACCTGCCTCTGCCAAACTTCCCCATCGGAAAGCCGGAACAAGAGGACGCACGGCTTCCTGGATCAAACGTCCCGGAGGACGTGGAGGAGGAGGGCAGAGCCAGAAAAGACGGCGAAGATCGTGAAGGTGAAACGGTTGATTCCACCCGCCTTCACACCAAAGGTCTGGGCTCCCATGCCACCAAAGGCCTCGGCCAGGCCACCGCCTTTGGGCTCCTGGAGGAGGATGACGAGAATCATGAAGAGTGCGCTCGCGAAGAAGAGCACCCAAAGAAGGAGTTTGACGATAGCCATGCTTGCTGTTGTTCTCCTGCACCGGATCCACCCCGCAGATGCTTCTGCTCGGGCGACACCCAGATATCAGGCCTGTCCAACGGGAAAGGCCCATTCCAAAGGAAGGCGAAGAAGGATACGGATCCATCCCCCTCTTGCCAAGCATCC
>JAJRTL010000170.1 GCA_024278315.1 Planctomycetota bacterium
AGGGCTGTCCCAGGTCGGCCACGATGTCTGGCTGCCAGAAGTCCGAGATGTCGATGTTGAGACTGTCTTCGAGGAAGCTCTTGCCGCTGCCCAGATGCAGTTTCTTGGGGATGTTCATGCCTTCTTCTTCTTTGTCTTCCTGCCGGGTTGGCTCTGTGCTTTGGCGGCTCGCTTCTCCGCTTCGAGGACCGCCGGCAGCGCCTGCATCAGGCCAGCACCAAAACTCTTGCCCCAACCCTTCGGACCCAGGTCCTTGGCCGTGGCACGCAGGATGGACTGCACCTCCATCGGGAGCAGGTCCGGGTTGGCGCTGAGCATCAAGGCGGAGACGCCGATGGCGTGCGGCCCACTGAAGGAGTTGCCCTGCGGACCGATCACGAGGCCGATCCGGCCGGGTCCTTCCCAGACGACCCTCCAGTTGCGAGCGCGGACGTTGGTCCGGCACCAGGTCGGATAGCCACCGAAGAAGGCCGTGACATCCGGCTTCTGCAAGGGCGCCTCGGGTGGATAGTCGTCGTAGAACTTGACGCCGTCCCAGGTGCAGGGACCTTCGCTGCTGGCAGGTGCTTGGCTACCGTCCTTGAGGATGCCCGCTGCCGCGATCACGCAGGGGATGTCCTTGGGGAGTGCGATCTGGTGTCCGGCGGGGGCCTTGCGGCGGCCACCAGGACCGAAGTTCCCCGCCCCTCCGCAGGCTACGATGCCGCCTGCTGCCATGTGCTCGTGGGCGAGCCTGAAGACGCCGCGGTAGTTGCCGAGCTTGCGGTTGACCCACATGTAGCTCATGGAGAGGAGGTCGGCCCCGTTGTCGAGCGCGTATTCGTAGGCCTTCAACTGCCCCATGCCCTGCAGCATCATGATGCGAGCCCTGGGAGCGAGGCCGGTGATGAGCTTCTTGTCGTTGTAGGGACGCCCCGCAATGATGCCTCCACAGATGCTGCCGTGTGGCATGCGGGGAGAATCTCCGGGAATGAAGGGGCGATCGGTCTCGAAGTTCCAACCGTAGAGGTCGTCGACGTAGCCGTTGCCGTCGTCGTCCTTGCCATTGGGCGTCTCGCCGGGGTTTCGCCAAAGGGCTCGAGTGAGGCTCTCGGTCGGAAGCAGGCCCGAATCGAGCAGCGCGACGACGATACCCTGGCCCAGGTGGCCGCGCTTCCAGACCTTGGGAGCCTGGATTCGCTGAACGTTCCACGGGATACGGAGTCCCTCGGCCGAGAAGGCTTCGTCGGCATCGCTCTTCCAGGTCTTGTCGAAGACGGCGAGCCAGTCCTGGACTTTCTTGTTGTTTCCGCCTCGGCGCGGCAGCGCATATTGGCGTGCGACCTTCATCCTATAGATGAACGAGATTCCATCCATGGCGGCCAGCGCCTCGATCGTCGGCCCGTCGGCGCGCGCCGCGAAGCCGTTGACGATCCAGTAGCGTTTGAGGTTGGGGAGCTTGTCCTCGACTGCCATCTTCTCGATCCTCGGCCCGAGCTCCTTCCAGGACTGCGCCTGCTTGCTCTTGAGTGTCTCGAGCACCTGTTTCCGCAGCGCCAGACGTCCCAACTTCCCGTTCTTCTTGCAGAACGACTCGTAGTCGCCGCCCTGCTTGAAGAGTTGATCCTCGAAGCGGACGAAGATGGCCTCGAGACTGCCCGCCTCCATCCGGAAGCCGTCGTCGATCTTCGGTGAGAGAGCCTTCTTGGTGACCGCATCTTGGCCACGCAGGTCGATGACCAGCGCCAAGGAGGCCGCGATGAGAGCGAGGATCAGGGGGTGGCGCATGCTGTCAATCCTTATGAACAAATCGATCGCGGTAGGTCTGAATGGTGGCTTCCTCGTCGGGAAGCGTCGATTGGATGGCTGGCAGGACCACGGTTCGATCCAGCCAGTAGCGAAGCTCCTCGTGGGCGTCGATGAGCGTGGCAAAGGGGGTGATCTCGCGCAGCCAGTCCATGCGCGCCCAGAAGGGGGCGATGTGCATGGCCAGCATGTTCTCGGCGTCGCCTGCGAGCATCACCAGGACCTGGCTCATGTGGTCGAACTCCAGAGAGATCTTCTCCCGGGTTTCGTCATCGGGCATGATCCCTTCGCGCAGTGCCGGATAGAAGGCAGGCATGACGACCTGATCCCACTGCTTCATGGCGAGCTTCATGAGGGTCCGCGTCTGGAGGTCGGGCCCATAGGCATCCTGCCACTCGAAGCGCTCGGCCAGGTATTCGCAGATGATGTCCGACTCGTAGATACGGAAGTCCCCGTCGACCAGGAGCGGCACCTTGCCGGTCGGGCAGATCTTCAGGAATTCAGGATCCCGGTTCTGGAGGTCGATGACGATTCCTTCGAATTCGATCTCCAGAAGTGCGAGGACGGCACGCGCCCTCTGGGCAAAGGGTCAGACATCGGCATAGTAGAGACGGATCATCAGGCACTCCTCGGTAGGAAGACTAGAATCGGGCATTCGAGGCGGAATGGGAAGCATGCGACCACTGGAAACGAGAGAAGAGCTGGAATGGATCCCAGCCTTCTGCGATGCGGCGCTCCCGGCGATGGATGGTAGCCGTGAGGTCCTGGTCGGCGACCTGCTTCCCGTGGGCTTCGCTGCCTACGCCAAACTCTTCCATCCGATCCACGAAGATCTGGGATGCGAGGATGAGAACCTCCTCTGGACCACCCCCTGGGAGGAGCGCTACGGTCGTGGGCGCCCCGATCAGCCTTTTCCTGCCCGCGCTCTCAAGTGGCATGATCTGGCCCATGATCTGGAACTCGACTATGGCCCTGGGATGCATCTCGCGGACTTCCTTCAGGCCATGCCCCAAGGGCGTTGGCCACGTCGCCTCATCGGTCCGGAGGACGGAGAGTTGGATGTCGACACCGTGTATCACCTCATGCGGCTGCTCCGTCCGCACACGGGAGATCAGGACTGTCTCTGCTACTGGCCTGCCGAACGTTGCGCGCGGGACCAGTCCCTCCTGCTCGTGGCCCCCCTGTCGGCGCTGTTGACCTTGCATGCCGACCCACGCAGCCTCGGCTCTCCGACAGGCTTCTGGCCCCGCGATCGCTCGTGGCTCTTGCTGAGTCACCCCGAGCTACCCTTCTCGCTGCTCGCAGGCGCGGGGCTCCTGCTCGAGGACCTGCTCCGGGACAAGCCGCTGGACGGCATCCAGATCGGGCTCGAGCTCGCCTTGCAGCACCGCTAGTCCCTCATTGGGGGGGGCAGCCAGCAGCAATCACAACAGGGGCGCGGGCTCGCGGAGAGGGTTCAGGGCCTCTTCTGTCGTGTCGATGAGATAGGTTCCAGGAGAGGAGAGAAGGGACCCTTATGGACCAGTGGTTTCTGGGCTTACGCCGCAGCGAGGAGAGAGCGGTTCGGGACGATGAGCGCAAGGCTCTCGAGACCGAGCTGACTTCGGAGAAGCAACGCCTGAGGGTGGGGCTCTTGATGTCGGTAATTGGGCTCTTCCTCATCGGAACCATGGGCGTGATCGGGGAAGGTCAGCCCCTCTCCTACGACTACCTGGAGAACATCCTCGCGGTTGTGCTCCTGGTCTTGGTGCCCTTCCTGCTCTATCGCGTGCACAGCAGTCAGGTTCGACTGCGTGCTCTGGCGCAGGATCTGCGCAAGGGTGTGGTCCTTCGATTCGAAGGCGAGCTGGCTCGTGCGAGCCTCTTCGAGAGCCAGAACCGCAAGGCGCATGCGCGCATGGTCGCCGCAGGGGTGTTGGATGGCGATCCTGAGATTTCGCAGTGGGTCGAGATGCTGCCCGGAACGGGCAAGGTCCTATCCGCCAATGGCAGGCTCATGAGCGTGCGCGCGACGGGCGAGGTCCGAGAGGCTGCAGCTCCGCCCGAGCATCCCTACATCACGGCACTGCCTCCCGAGTACGTCGTGACACTCAAGTTCCCCGAGCTCCGATCCGCGCGCCGCCGCATGACCGAAGACGAACTCGAGGAGCTTCAGGTCCAGATCCACCGCTATCGCCAACCCAGCCTCATGGCGATGGCCTCGGTGG
Organism: Planctomycetota bacterium; assembly: GCA_024278315.1. GTDB lineage: Bacteria > Planctomycetota > UBA1135 > UBA1135 > JAJRTL01. The sequence continues at coordinate 3,993 of JAJRTL010000170.1, forward strand.
TCCTCTTCTGCCTCGTGATCCTCCTCATGCGCGAGTCCAGCGAGACCGCCCGCCTTCGCATGCTCCCTCTGCTTTTCCTCGCCATCGCCGGCGGCGTCGCCTATGCCCGCCGCTGGTTCCAGTCCACACGTCTGCAGGTCGATCTCTCGGAAGGTTGGCTCATCACGATCCACGATCCCTCCGAAGATGACGAAGGCATGTCGGACCTGCCGCTCAATGCTCCACGCGCCGAAGTCCTGCCGGTCTCCGAAGGCCTCTGGACCGAGCGAGGCAAGCCAGCCCCCTGGCGCTTCGGATGACCTCGTAAAGATGTCACGCGGAGTCGATCGGGGCTGAGCCTTCGGCCGGGTCTCGATGCGAGTTTGCATGAAAATGCCATTAGTCCCAATCGTTCTCGAATCGATGGCAAGGGCATGCCAAACGATAGGCCTCAAGTTGCAACGAGTGTGAAACAATCGTGATCGAAGAGAATCCATCGCCGAACTGTGGCCCGTAGTACGGCGCTGGCGGCCGGGCTAGGGTAGGGTGACGATATTGGTCCGACCTGCCCGGGCCTCGGATGGACATCAATCAAGCCTGTGATTGCGCTGCCCAGATGAGGCCGTGCGGGACCATGCCCCATTCCCTCTACAGGAGTCCAATGATGAAGGTATTCCTTCCCCTGGTTGCTCTCGCTCTCCCGTCACTGCTCGCAGCACAAACCACCTACTCGGTTCTGCCGGCGGGCTTCGAGAAGATCCAAGACACCAACAATGACCAGAGCTATCTCGGTCGTGGTGGCAAGAACTACAACGGCACGACCACCTATACGCCGATGCACATCCAGACCGGATATGCCCTCGCGGATCTAGGTCTTCCGGTCATGAAGACCGGCAGCATCTCCTACCGTAGGAACAACTTCTACAGTAACACGATGCGCAAGAGCACGCAGACGCTGGCGATCTACATGAGCCACAGCGCTGTGGCCACGACCTCGTACAGCACCACGTTTGCGAACAACGAAGGCAAGACGCGCACGCAGGTGTTCGGCAAGAACGGAAGCCCGGCCGTGCTCAACTGGCCCGCGGCTCCCTACGTGAACAACGGACAGAAGGTCGTCCCCTTTACGCTCAAGATTCCTCTCACGTCCCCCTACGTCGTGATCAGCACGGGTGGCAAGAGTCTCTGCATCGACTTTACGATCACGAAGCGTATTTCGACCTACCAGTCGGGTAGCAACACCTACAACGCCAACCTGTTCCTGGATGCTGCGGGCAACGCCACTGGCCAGCGGTTCACCAATGGCAAGGTCGCCTCAACCTGCAAGTTCAGTACGGGCAAGTACAACAACAGCTTGGGATACACGCGAAGGGGGCTCACGGACAAGGGCGGTCCTTGGTATGTCCGATACGGCAATATTCCAGCCAATGCCATTGGGCTGGCCACAATTTCGGGGTTCGGTGTCAAGACCAAGCCCAATCCCTTCAAGCTGCCGATCGATCTCGGTCCGGTTGGCGCACCCAACTGCTTCTGGAACGTCGGTCTGGAAACCGGATTCTGGGTGGCCCTCAAGGCCAGCACTTCGGGCTCGATGCAGTGGCCGACGCTCACGATCCCTGCTGGCCTTCCGGCGAGCAGTTTCTATGATCAGTGCCTCGTGCTCGATACCAAGGCCAACAAGCTAGGTCTCGTACCGACCTGGTCCAGTGAGTGGAAGATCGTCAAGTCACTGACTCCCAAGTGCGTCACTGTCTACAAGCACCAGGACACGACACCTCCCTCCAAGACTGGCGCAATGCGCCCGGTCTTCGCGGCGATCGTCCGACTGGATGTCTGATCGGGCATCCGGGACAGGGCAAGTAGCCTGACCGAAGTCCAAGAGATCGGCGCGGAGATTACCGCGCCGATCTTCATGTACAGGCATGGAGTCCAAAGCCCGAACGATTCATGACCTCGCTCGCAACGATCTCATGAATCATCCTGGATAAGGAAGGGGGCATCGCCTCGTTCTACCTGTCAGATGCCCTCCCCGACTGCATCGACCAGAATCTCCCGTGTGGGTTGGTGAGAAGGATCCTGGCGTCAGGAGGTTCGCTGCCTGGCAGGTTGGGTAGACGCAGGTGGATCTCCTGAACTCCCTCCTTGGGTGGGGGGAGGTCCACGCTCCCTTTCCAGCGGGAGGCGAAGGTGAGGCAATCCTCGGGGCCGTAGTAGAGCCTGGTGCTTGCGGGTTTTCCTAGGCCACGGATGCGATAGCGTAGGACCAGCCCGTCCTTGTCGCGGCGCAGCCCGAGAAGGTCGATCTGCGTGGGCACCGTGAAGAGAGCCTGCAGCTTGTCCTGCTGCATCCAGGGCAAGGTCTTGGGATCCATGGTGGTTTCCAGGATCTGTGGTTCGTTGGGGCCAAGCTGTGCCATGCCTCCGATCCAGAGTTCGAAGCGATGATCTTGGGTGATCCCTCGACCCCGGTTGCAAACTTGGCCCTTCTTGCCTTCACCGTTCATGCGGTCAATCGGAAAGCACTCCCTGTTTTCGTTGAGCACGAAACCCCGGTAGCGCATCGTTCGACGGATATGGCCCGTGCGTTGACGGGGGGGTGGACCTGGGACCTCGACGAAGCTACCGACGAAGAGGGCGGTCTCCTTGGTCGCGGCGTTTCTGCGTCGCCGCTTCTTCTCCGAGAACTTCCGGCCCGTGGCGAAGAGCCGCCACTCGCTGACGACCTCATCGAAGTAGTAGGAGTAGTACGTGTCATAGGGCTTACCCGGTTCGAGGCGCAGGGCGTAGACACAGCGTTGTCCCTTCCACGTTTCGAAGGGATTCCATCCTCGGGGTTTCACGCCTGTGCCCTCGTGTCCGAATCCCTGGAATCTCCCCTTGGGATGACCGATCGCCAGCAAGTGCGAAAGCTTCCGGATCGGCGGTTCCTTCTTCCCTCGGCCAAAGGACCAGAGTGAGAAGTTCATCCCGCTGGGTCTGCCTTCGGCCGTCCAAGTCGAGCAGAAGTACCCGAAGGGCGTGGTCATGGGGGAGTAGAAGCCCGCCTGGCCCGGTACCGCATCCATCTCCATGATCCAGACCTTGACCTTGCCCTGGAGCTTGGAGGCAGTTAAGCGTGCGTGCGCGGCTTTCGGACGCCAGCGCGTGCGCAGGATGGCGGCACCTTCGAGCGCCTTGCTGTTCAACCGGAGGCCTTGGAACGACACGGACGACGTTCCCCGGGTTCCGACGCGAATCCGGTAGACTCCCGCCTCCGTGAACTCGAGGCTCGGAGCTTCCCCGCCGAGCTGGACGCGCCGGGAGGCTGGCTGCCCGATGCGACCGATCTCGACCCAGATCTTGTCCAGCTCTTCCTGGCTCGGCTTGCCGGCCAAGGAGAGTGTCGCCGTCCCGGCTCGGGGAAGGAACAGGAACCAGGAAACCTGGTTGCCCGCTCGGAGCCCTTGGATGCGGGCAAAGCTCTTTCCGCCGTTCAGTTCCTTTCCTGGATATTCAGAAGGCCCCTCGCCCGTGCAACGCAGACCCTTCCCGTCGAAGTAGCATTGGTTCGGGGAGAGCCGAGCCCGCGTGCCAGATACGCGCTCTGCAAGGTAGACGCGTCCCCCATGGGTGATCTGCTCGATCTGCGCATAGAGGGGAGACGCCAACAGCACCAGAGGGATGATGGATTGCAGGACTGTTGATTTCACCATACGCGCCTGGGCTCGGGGATCCGAAGATCCCAAGCCTACCCTGGCTGCAGCGCTATGCTCGCTCGCGTCCCTGAGACTTCACAGGGAAGTCACATCTTCTTCTTCATGCTCAGCGTGTGAGTGAGAGCTCGAAGAGCTGGATGCGGCGGACGGCCCCCGCGAGGTCCTTCTCGGCGAAGTGCGGTTGGACGAGGAACTCGCCGTCTTCGCCGGCTTGACCGGTGCGGACAAGGATGGTGCCGAGGCCGGCGCGGGAGCCAGCGAGGACGTCGGCTGTGTTCTGGCAGATGGTCCAGCAACGACGCAGGTTGAGGTCGAACTCTTGTTCAGCCATCTTGTACATCCCGATGTTGGGCTTGCGGAAGACGGATTCCTTGCGCCAGCGCCCCTTGCCCTGGGGGTGGTAGAGGCAGGAGTAGAACTTGCGCAGGGGAATGCCTGCCATCTGGAAGGCTGCGGTGACCGACTCCTGCATCTTCTTGAAATCACGTTCGCGCAAGATGCCGCGTGCCACGTCGCACTGGTTGGTGGCGACGAAGATGTCCATCCGGGACGCATCGATGCGGGTCAGGGCTTCGAGACTGCTCTCAAGGAAGCGAGGCTGGGCATAGTTCTCGCGATCGGTCCAGGGATGGAGGAGGATGCCGTGGAGGTCGAGAAAGAGTGCCTGTCGAGTGCCTGCCTTGGCCATGATCCTGATCCCGTGAAAGTGGAGGAAGAGTGCAGGGCCCGGCAGGAGGTCGCCGGACCCAGTGCGATTGCTTTCAAACCCTCCATCGGAAGGGACTTTCAAATGCTTTAGAACTCGGCAAATTTTCCCTGCTCCTACGGTCTGACCAGAGTGGCACCCAGGTCCATGACGAGCCCCTTCGACAGTATCTACGCGCCAGCGACGCCCAGCGGAACGGCTGAGCGGGCTGTTGTGCGCCTCACGGGGGCGGAGGTCCTGGCAGAGGTGAGTGGGTGGTTGGGGCATGAGTTGCCACGCGAGCGGGGCAGGATCGAAGGGATGTGGCCGCTGGGAAGCTCCTGGGATGAGGCTGCACAGTCTGAGCACAGGGGCGGAAAGACCCTTGCGGACCTCCCGAGCGTGTCCTTGCCTGTTGCCCTCCAGATCTTCCCTGGCCCGGCTTCCTACACGGGGGAGGACCTCATCGAGATCCACCTGCCAGGCTCGCCCCTGATTCTCGAAACGGTCATGGGCTCGCTGGAGAGGATGGGGCTGCGTCTGGCCTGGCCCGGCGAGTTCACACGCCGGGCCTTCGAGAACGGGAAGATGGATCTGGCCGAGGTCGAAGCCGTGTTGGCCCTGATCCACAGCCGCGACGAGCAGGACCTCATCCGCGCCTCCGCGGTCCTGGCCGGCGAGCCGGGCTTGTCAGCGACGCCCCATGCCCAGGAACTCCTGGAGCTCTTGGCCCTCCTCGAGGCTGGGCTTGACTTCGAGGACGGGGAGACCGGTGAGGTGTCCGAGCAGCTCTGGCGCCCTCGTATCGAGGCCCTCGTCCGGGATCTGACCGCCGTCGAAGGCAAGCTGGGGCGGACGGCGCTCGACCTGGCGCTGCCGGGCTTCCTCCTCCTCGGACCCCCCAATGCGGGCAAAACCAGTCTCTGGAACCTCTTGCAGCAACAAGAGTTGGAGCGTAGCAACCTCACCCCCGGGTTGGTTTCCGGCACGAGCCCCACCGCTCCCGGGTTGATTTCTGGCGAGGCCGGGACGACTCGGGATCTCCGGTGGCTCCGGATTCCATCCATGGGGCTCCGACTCGGGGACAGTCCTGGGCGTGAGCTCTGGTCGGATCCGGGTGAGGACCAGGAGCTGCGCATCCTGAAGGAGGCCCTGGCCCAGTCCTCGGGCTACCTCTGGCTAGAGCCTTTGGGGTCGCGTTGGAAAGGGGCACCGGCCGAGCTCGGGGTGCAGCCAGTGCTGAGCCTCGCGACGCGCGCGGATGAGGCGCCCGCGGGTTGCACGGAGTCCCTGCCCGCAGGGGTTCGGGTGATCTCGGTCGGGGATCCGGTCAGCATCGACCGCTTGCGCGAATGTCTCGGCCAGCTTCCCGGAGCCAGCCCGATGGGGGAGGCCTTCCTGGGCATGCTGCTGGGGCGTCTCCACCGAGCCCGAGATATCCTGATCCGAGCGCTGGATCCAGCCTTGGATCTGCCCGAACTGGTGGCCGCCGAGCTTCGCGAGGCCTTGGCCCTCCTCGAACCCGAGCAGGCGCGGCAGGTCCCCGAAGAGATCCTGGATCGGATCTTTGGCAGGTTCTGTCTGGGGAAATGACCGGGCAACCGAGCCGGGTCTTTCACGGCAAAGCTGGTTGCGATAAGCTCTTGCGACCTCCCCGGGACGGGCCTGGAGAGGTGCCGGCGGGCGGCCGGCGAATGGGAGACCACCTGGTCCTTCTTCATACCCTACATTCTCACTCGTTTCCGAGGGCCCAGGCTGCATGCGCTGCCCCTTCTGCAAATCAGACAACGATCGGGTCGTGGACTCACGATCCTCTGCCGACGGGTTCACGATCCGTCGCAGGCGCGAATGTCTGGGCTGTGGGCGGCGTTTCACCACCAAGGAACGAGTCGAGGAGACACCTCTCAGGGTGGTGAAAAAGGACCAGACCCGAGTGCCCTTCGAACGCGAGAAGATCCTCCGGGGCCTTCTCACCTCTTGCGAGAAGACTCCGGTCTCCCGCGAGAAGATCGAAGCACTCGTGGACAGCGTGGAGCGCAAGTGTTCCGAAGCCTTCGATCAGGAGGTGCCGACGACTGTGATCGGCAACCTCGTGATGCAGGAGCTTCGTGAACTCGATCAAGTTGCCTACGTCCGATTCGCTTCCGTCTACCGAGAGTTCAAGGATGCGTCGCAGTTCCTCGAGGAGCTACGACCCATGCTGGAGAAGACGGGCGAAGAGGGGCGGGTGACTTCCGGATAGTCCGGTAGCGTGCCCATGCCTCGACGTCCCAACGATTCTGCGACCAGCAGTGTCTCTGGAGAAGGGCGGGACATGAGACTCAAACGACTGACGCTGCAGGGATTCAAATCCTTTGCCGACAAGACCGAGTTCCTCTTCGATGAGGGGCTGACCGGGATCATCGGCCCCAATGGCTGCGGCAAATCCAACGTCGTGGATGCGGTCAAGTGGGTGCTTGGCGACCAGCGCCCGACCAGCCTGCGTGGCAAGGAGATGCTCGACCTCATCTTCAACGGGGCGGAAGGGCGCGCGCCGATGGGATGCAGCGAAGTCCTCCTCTTCTTGGAGCGCGCTCCCGAAGGCGAGGCCGATACGCGACCCGCCGACATGAGTGTCGGTCGTCGTCTGTTTCGCTCCGGCGAGAGTGAGTATCTGCTGAACAACCAGGTTGTCCGGCTCAAGGACGTCAAGGAAGCGCTCATGGACACTGGCCTCGGTGTCGGCGCCTACTCGGTCATGGAGCAGGGCAAGATCGATGCCGTGCTCTCGGCCAACCCCGATGAGCGTCGCAGCATCTTCGACGAGGCTGCCGGTATCAGTCGTTACAAGCTCCGCCGCAAGGAAGCGCTGCGTCGCCTCGATCGTACCGAGCAGAACCTGGCGCGCGTCGGCGATCTGCGCCGGGACAAGCTGAGCCGCGTGCGCTCGCTCAAGATCCAGGCCACCAAGGCGCGCAACTGGCGCGAGACGGCGGAACGCCTCATGGCCCTGCGTGTGGCCGTGTCGCTGACCGATTCGAAACAGCATCGCCAGACCCTCGATGGGATCGAGGCGCGTCTCGCCGAAGCCGAGGTCCGCGTCGCCGAGTCGGAACTCCAGCGTGACGAAGCGCGTGAGGCCCTCCTCTCGGGCGAAGGCAAGAGCCGTGAGCTGGGCGCACGCCTGCACGACCTCAAGGACGTCCTCGCCTCGGTCAGGGGCGATGCCCGCAGCCGTGAGCAGAGCCTGGAGGGTGGACATCATCGTCGGAGCGAGCTCGAGAGCCTGGTGCGCAGGTCCACCGAGAACCTCGAGTCGATGGCCACCCAGGAGGGCGAGACCCGGGCGGCGGTGGAGCAGCTCGAGAGAGAACTCGTCGAGCTTCGCTCGGTGCGCGATCGTCTCGACGAGGATCTACCAAGGCTCCAGAAGGAGGCCAAGGAGAGTCGACGGGCGCATCGCGCCGCGGCGAGCGAGCGGGAGCGGCTGAGCGTCGCACTGCTCGAAGTGCTCCAGGAGCGGACCATGGCCAAGAACCGTGTTCGCGATGAGGAGCTGGCGATCCAAGGGCTGCGCAGCCGCCGTGAGCGATTGGATCGCATGCTGGGCGAGATGGGCAGCAAGCTCACTCGCTCCCGCGATGAGGGTAGCGAAGAACGCAAGATCCTCTGGGACCTGGAGCATCGCCGGGATCGTGTCCGGGGCCGCCTCGAGATCGAAGCCCAGCGCAGCGAGAGCCTGACCGAGGAGAAACGGACCTGCCTCGAAGCTCTCCATGCTCTCGAACGGGAACGCTCCAGTCTGGGCTCGCAGATCGCCTTGCTCGAAGAACTCGAGGCATCGCACACCGGTCTGGACGAGGCCGCCCGCGAACTGCTACAGGAGGGCAAGGGCATCCTGGGACGCCTGGTCGACCATCTCGAATGTCCGTTGGAGCTCGGCGCGGCTCTCGAGTCCGCCCTCGGCGAACGCGTACAGGCCCTCGTGGTCGAGGACGCGGACCGTGCACGTGCGGCACTCGCCAACCTCGCTGAGACCAAGGGTGGCGGTCGGCTGATCCTCCTGGATGCGAGTGGCGCAGACGCAGAGGAACGACGCGCCGAACACGCGGACCTTTCCCTGTTGGATGCGGACGGCATTCCTCTCCTCTCCTTCCTGGAGCTCAAGGCTCCGGTGCGCGAGGCCTTGGAGAAGCTGCTCGAAGGTGTCCTGCTCGTTCCCGATCTCGAGGCTGGTCGCAAGATCCTCGAAGAGGACGAACATCTCCTCTGCGTGACCCTGGACGGACAGGTTCTGGACGGCCCCTGGCTCCGCGGTGGTCGCGCCGAACAGGCTGCTGGCCTCGTCCAACGCCGAAGCGCTCTCGAAGCCCTGCGCAAGGACCTCGAACACATTCTCGCGAGGCTCGAGGAGACAGCTGTCGGCCAGGAACGTGTGGAGTCGGAGCTGCGCCGCAAGCTGGGTCAACGCCGCCGTCTCGAGCTCCTCTCCGAAGCCTTGCTCCGCAAGTTTGGTTTGATCGAACATTCGCTCCAGGCTCGAGAGCGTCAGGAGATCGAGCTCGAAGAAGAGCTGGATCGGATCCGGGTCGAGCTTCGCGAACTCGCGGGTGAAGCTTTGTCCTGCCGCGCTCGCATGATGACCCCCTTGATGGATAGCTTGCTGCTGGATCGCAGGGAGAAGGCCATGGAGCAGCGGCAGGCGGACCTGCACCAGAAGGTCCGCGAGCTGGACATCCAGGCACAGAAGAGCCAGGAGACCCTGGTCCTGCTGCAGCGCAAGGAAGCCGGAATCGATGCCGAGCTCAAGGGCGTCGAAGAGAAGCTGGGTCTCCAGGTCCACAAGCTCGAGGATCTTGCCAGGAGGCAGTCCGAGCTCTTGCAACAGTGCGAGCGCGCCGAGAACGGGATCCGCGAACTCTGCGCCAACATGGCATCGTGGAAGTCCCAGGCCATTGACTACGCTTGCCAGGCGCGCTTCCTGGAGGAGCAGGTGGCCGAGTTGGGGGGTGAATACAATGCCCTCCAGAGCGCAGCCTTGCAGCGCCGCCAGCGAGCCGAGAAACTCGAGCGGGAACTCGAAGACGCACGTGACCGGCGGGGCAAGGCCCTGCTCGAGGAGCGCGAGGCGCGGTTCAAGCTGCAGAAGCTCGACGAGGAGATCCTCGAGGCCTATCGCATCGAGCTGCCTCGTCTGCGCGGCGAGGTCAGTGGCTATGGCCTCTGGAACCTCGATGCTATCCAAGGTCCTCCCGCCCCGACCCATGTGGCCGTCATCCAAGGGCCGCCCGCACCGTTGGATTTCTACTCAGCAGAACAGCAGTGCGAGAAGCTCTGGCTCGACGAGGAGTTCTCCGTGCGGGAGAGCGAGCAGGAGGCTCGCGTTCTTGGCTCACGCCTGCAGCGTATGGGCACCGTCAATCTCGACGCCGAGGCCGAACTGCTCGCTGCCGAGACCGAGTCCTCGACACTCGAGAACGACTGCGTGGATCTCGAAGCGGCTCGCAAGGAGCTCATGGATACGATCCGCAAGATCAATCTGGATTCGAGGGAGCTCTTCCAGCGCACCTTCGACGAGGCGCGTGAGCACTTCCAGGAGATCTTCCGGATGCTCTTCCAGGGCGGCAAGGCTGACATGGAGTTGATCGAATCCGATGACCCGCTCGAAGCAGGCATCGAGATCTACGCCAAGCCACCCGGCAAGGAACTGCGGAACATCCGTCTGCTCTCCGGTGGTGAGCGCACACTGACGGCATTGGCGATCCTCTTTGCAGTGTTCAAAGTCAAGCCTTCGCCCTTCTGCATCCTCGATGAGGTCGACGCCGCTCTCGACGAGGCCAACGTGGAGCGTTTCCTGCGCGTCCTCGCAGGCTTTGTCGAGGACACACAGTTCCTCGTTGTGACCCACCACAAACGTACCATGGCCGATTGCCAGGTGCTCTACGGCATCACAATGCAACGCAAGGGCATCAGCAGCCGCATGGCCGTCTCCCTCGCCGAGGTCGAGTCGGGCCGCGTCGACGCCATCATCGACGCGCCCCAGCGCGGCGACCTGGCGCGCAAGCGCCGCGTTGCTGGCGAGGAGATCGTCGGCTTCGGCGAAGCGAACGCTTAGGGGCCGCTCAAGAATCGATGAAGCTCCCGGATGGCATCAGGATCTGCATCCTGTGACAGAACGGTATTCCCAGGTCTTGGCGATCAGCTGCCAGCGTCAGCTGGTCCGCTGCATCGGCGTTTCCTCTACTCCCTTATTCAGCTCACCTGCAGTATCTTTGTCCAGGCGAGCTATTCAGTTCACCTGGAAAAACGTCGCGATCTCGTGTTTCTTGGGGCCGAGGCGGAAGCGCCAGTGGAAGACGAGGGTGATGATGAGCTCGATGCGCAGCCGTGAACCTGTG
>JAJRTL010000171.1 GCA_024278315.1 Planctomycetota bacterium
CAAGCCCGCGCCACGCTCGCCAGGCGTAGCGCGGATGACGCTTCTTGCCGGTGATCTCCTCGGCGATGTGAAGCTTCTCGATTACGTCGAGCGACCTGGCAATCGTGGGTGCCGTGAGCCCCGTGAGCCATGAGGCCAATGAGCGTTGGATGGGATGAGCGATGAGCGTGGGACACCACACCCAACGGCTGAGCCCAGTGGGCGCTTCCACACGCACCGCCGAATCCATCCAGGCAATTACGCTCTCAATCTCGTCGATGCGACAACCGTCTGACTCCGATCAACGTCCATCTACCATGGGTCAATTCAAGAAGGTGAAGTCGCCTATTTATGGAGGGGTCTTCCGGTCATGTGCAGACTTGCCTTGGGAATCAGGAAGATGAAGGCTGTCACTGCACTCGCCGAAATGCGCGAATCTGCACCGTAGCCAGTGCTGTTGCGATTGGGTTGATAATAGAAACTCCCATCCCTGCACTGGGCGAGCGTGAACCACCACTTGTTGGCATCCATAAGGCGGCGATAGATCCCCGGATCGATGAAGGCCGCCAACGCCTCATACCCCATGCCCATGATCGGTGAGCCGTGTGTGTCCGGGAAGCTCTCCGGGTGGATTCCGATGATCTTCGCGTGCAAGAGAGCTCGCTTCTTGTAGATAGGATCCGCGTAGGGACTCATGAAGTTGGCAATACCGGCAACGCCCGTTCGGCCCATGTCGTCCCAAAAGCCCGGGCCATGAGCCAGATCCTCGTACCAGACATACCCTTTGGAATTGGTCGATCGAGCAAGAAAGGCATAGGCTTCCTCATGTCTCTTCCGGTCGACCTTGATCCCACAACGACTCATCAGGGCAAATGCAAGCGCGCCTTGACCCGTAATCATACTGATCGGTCCGTACCCTTCGTATCCGGGGTTGTGCCCCCAGCCACCGTGAGAATCCATAGCGTCCTTGGGTTGATTATCGGGGTGAGTCACCTTGGACTTGGGGTCCAATTGGGAGAGGTCTGTATATTGACTGGAAGCGAGAAAGGCATACACCTGCTGCAGTTCCTTGAGCACCCACTTCTTGTGTGTTGCCAGGTAATACTCGCTCATGACGATGGCGGCAGACATGTAGCGCCAGTTGATCAGCCACGATCTGTCCTTGGCGCTGGTCGTGCGGGCGTGCATGCGAACGTTCTTCTCGACAGCAGCCAAGTACTTCTTCTTGCCACTCGCGAGGAGAGCCAGAGGCGCGAAGGTGTTGTGAGTCGGGATCCCCCAAGAACCATCAGAACCTTGTTGTTTCACGAGATACTCAAGCAACTGATTGAGGACCAAGTCACTCTTCTTGCAATCGACTGGGTAACGACCTCCATACGCTCCAAATCGCTTGCCTATTCTCAGCACCAGGTTCTTGTGCTTCTTGCCACGTTGCACGCTCAACCTCAAAATGCCCTTCCCAGATCTGGCTTGGCATGCTTCCAGGGCATTTGCAAAATCGAGGATGGGCCCATGTGCCCCGAACCTCCCTGGGCCGAATCCATTGCGGTGTGGAGTCTCAAAACGTCTTCCTGCGACTCCGACGATCACATCGCCAACTCGGACCTTCCCTGCAGCAGGGCTGCCCTTGAAGATATGCTTGACCAGAAGGTGCTTGGGGGCATCGGCAAGGAGGATGACACGGATTCCGGTGATCCCCAAGTTGTAGTACCAGCCATCGACTTTGGCATCCGGCCCACTCTCCGCCTTCTTGTTCCAAGGTATGCCGATCTCATGGTATCGCACCTGGGCATGCAGGCCTGGACTGCCGAGCACACTCACCATGGACGCCGACTGGAGCAAGATTCGTCGAACATCGAAGCGCCCATGCAGATCGGGCGTGTGAGCAGGCGAGTCGAAATTCATGATTGCCTCAGTTCCTCGTTGGTGCAACCAGCGGTGCATCAGCGGCTGCCCACCCACTGTGGTAGCTCCGATGCGCAGTGGCAGGAGTCAAAGGAAGATGGTAGAGAGCTGTCGCTGTTTCGCAGGAAGACCAAACGGAAGTATGGCTGTCGTCCACAGCGTGCTGGCCTCGGCGAGCGCCTCCGAGTCGGACAACTGGCTTGCGAGGTGGGCCACCACGAACGCCACTCCTGCCAGCGATTCGCGAGCAGCGCGGTCACTCCCGGGGAGCCCGCGAGCGAGATGGAGGGATTCTGAGAGCTTGATGCGAGCAAGTGCTTCTTGCTCCTTCGTCCAGAGCTCGGTGATCCCCAGGATCTCCTGGACCTGTGAATGCAGCGATCGTTGGAGAAGAGGGACCGGCCCCAAGACACCGAGCCCCTGCAAGGCTCGCGCCAGTGCGATGTCAGCAGGAGCCTGTGTCTCCAGGATCGGACAAAGGAGTCGATGCCAGGAGACAATGGCATGGTAATGGGCCCCCATACCCTCTCCTAGATCCATGACTACCCGGGCGGCTCGGTAGACCAAGGTCGTCAAGGCGGATTGACGCGCCGAGAGCAGAGATTCGAGCGAAGTCCGAACATCGATCCAGACGACTTCATGCGAGCCAGGGTGAGCTTGGACGGCGACCAGGAGCCCCAACTGCTTCTGCATTTCCAGCAGAGGAGGATCTCCGGGAATTCTCCGCACTGTCAGCGGTTTGGTTCGGTCCAGGACCTTCATGATCTCAGGGTCATCCTGAGGAATACTGCAGCCGCTCTTGACCATCAGATCTCGGACTGAGCGCGGGAGAGGTTGTTCTTGAACCAGATACTGCGCAGCCACATAGAGCAGCAGGTCTTTGGATTTCGGGTGATCAGCCAACCAGGACCTGACAAGCATCTCGACCCCATCCGGGTTCTTGGAATCGAAGTGACCATTGGCGAAGGCGCAGCCGATCCACCTGGCTGCCAAGGACGGCCTGCGCTCCTGGTAGAACAACCGCTCCAGGGATCTCTGCCAAGACGGGGGATGCAGGGGATAGGCCCAATAGTCGAGCAAGGTCCGCACCATCGTGGCTTCTGGAAATCGCTGATGCAGGTTGCTCCAAGAGTTCGCATAGGCTTTGGAGTTCGCGGAGCCGTCGATGATCAACCCCGCTGCGGCGTAGTTGGCCCAGAAAGAGCCAGGCAGGTAGTCTTTGGCGTGCAACGGGTTCGTTCCCTCGCCGACTTCTGGACACCCGATGCGCGTCAACCCCGTGGCAAGAAGCTCGGTCCACCCCCGCCAGGCCCCTCCCATCAGGCGCGCCCTGGCGATCAAGGGTCGCATGCTTTCGACGCGTGGGGCTTTCAAAGGCAGCTGTCGATAGATGGAAAAGTTGCCCAGCTCATCTTCCCAAAGGGCCATGAGGGAAAGCGCCACGAAGAAGGCATCAAGCGGATCAGCCTCATCGATAACCATCGACTCCAGCGCATCGTCGATGCGCTGACGAGCCAATGCCTTGCCCCCCGCCGGGCGACGCCGAAGGTACTCGATCTCAAGACCTGCACGCCCGGGGAAGGGTTCGGCCAGAAGTGCCGGGATCCGGTCGAGTCGACCGCGCCGGAATGCACAACAGGTATCTAGAAGACGGCTCCTCTCGATCGAAAGGGTGCTCTGCGACATCAGAGATTCGCAACGAGCCAATCGGTCTTTCTCCCAATTGCCGCGGACCGGCTCGAGGAAAAGCATGGCAAGCGGGGAATACCCCTCCTCCATCTCGTACACAGGTTCCAGGACGGAGGGGAGATCCCCCGTATCGAACAGAAGGCTGCCAGCCTCGTCGAAGGCTCCCACTGCGGAAACACGATCTGTGCCCTGCAAGAAAGAACGAATCACAAGGGCAAGGCCCCCGACGCCCAATCCGGCGATACCCAATCCCGCGATGAAACGTCTTCGTGTGTGAACCTCATGTACGGCACGGGCTGCCAACGTGCGATTGCCCAGACGTGGTGGCTTGTCGGCCAGCCATGCGTCGAGGTCCCTCTTCAGATCTGCAGCACATGGTCGTACGCGCGGGTCGGTAGCGAGACAAGCCTGGAGAGTGGGGATCAGTGGCTTTGGAATCTTGGCGAAGTGATCCGGGCGCAGCGGAGGGCGTCCTTCGTCGAGGTTGCGCAGGATCTGGGTGAACGGACTGTCAAGATGCGGCGAGAGACCACTCATTCGTTCGGCGATCAGGCAGGCCAGCGAATACACATCTGCTGACGGCCCCGCGGAGCTGGGATCGCGGACCTGCTCGGGAGCCATATAAGCAGGCGTGCCGAGCAGCTTGCCTGTGAGACTGCTCTCTTCATCGAAGGCCTTTGCCAGCCCGAAGTCCGCCAAGGCCACGCGCCCATCCGGACGCAGAAGCACATTGCTGGGTTTGATATCCCTGTGACAGATGCCCTTCTTGTGGAGCCAGGCCAAGGCTCCGGCCAACCGACTGGCGTTTTCGATCTCCTGCCGGCGCTCGATGTCCGTCGACGGTGTTTCCAGGTCCGACAAATCACGACCTTCTACGTACTCGAGCGCGAGAAAGGGCCTTCCCCCCTCACTGCCTGAGTCATAGACCTTGACGATGTCGGCGTGATCCAATCCAGCCAGGATACGCGCCTCGCGCTCGAAGCGCTGGATGGCGCGGTCGTCCTGACTCTGTGGGAGGATCTTGATCGCCACGAATCGCTGTAGTTCGGGATCGAAGGCCAGGTAGACCGTAGACCCTGCTCTCCGTGCGATCACATACTGGATCTCGTAGCGACCTACGAACTTGGGATCCACTTCTGCGCATGGCGATGCAACGGGGGCGCGGAGCATACGCCTGAGACGGACCTTCTCCCCAGGAGGAAGATCCTGCGTTGCCTGCATTCCCTCGGCAAGCGCGACACACTCGATGAAATCATCGTGAAGATGCTGGGGTAATCGATCCAACCACGGCGCAAGCCCGTTTCCGCCGCTCTGCGGTGCGCGCCGAGCTCCCTGTGCGATCACGAAGTCGTAAAGCAGAGACTCGAGCAAATCCGAGTCGGATCCGGTCTCGCTCGAACCCCTCATGCCTCTCTCCTTTCCCCCCTTCCTTGCCGTTTGGCCTGGAGGAAGAGGAGCGACAGTTGGCTCAAGGCTCGACCATGGGCCATCCGTGCCGCGTCCCCAGTCGGCCTATCGGTCTTTGCTGCGACGTCCTGCCACGAGCAACCTTCGTACTCCCGCAAGAGGATCAGTCTGCGATGATCGTCGGTCAGCCCCTCCATGCACTGCAGAAGCAATGTCACGTCTTGCTGGCTCTCGAGTCTCTCCGCAGCGGACATGTCCACGGCTACCTCCACAGCGCCATCGACACTCGACTCGTCAGCCAGAGGCAGCAGGGCACGGCCAGCTCCTCGCTTCTTCGCCTTGTGGAGCTTGTCAAGATTGCAGATACGATGGCGCACGACCCCTTCGACCCATGCGAGGAAGTGCGTGCCTCGCTCGCCTTCCCATTGTCCCGAATCCTCAGCGACCGCACCCAGGACATCCTGGACGACATCGGCCGATTCGAGTTTGCTTCGCAAGAAAGGACCGAGGCCCTTTCGCACCATGCTGAGGACAAGAGGACGCAGATCTCTCCAATCCTGGCTGGACTCGGGTGGTTTCTCGGGTGAAGACACGGCATGGACCTTCTGATCACGGGAATCGAGAAGGCGATCATAGCACGTCAACACCGTCGAACCGAAGAGTGACCACGCCCGCTTTGCGGCCCTGCGACCGCGCTTGACCACCTCATCGGAGAAGTCGAGTCTGGGTCGCGATACTCGTGAACCGATAGCTGGGTGTCCTTGTCCATCCGAAGGTCACGAAGGCATGACTCATCGTCTTTCCCACCAACGAGACGGGGAGACCGGGAGGGACGACAAGCTGGGCACGGCCCTGGCCCTTTGCATCCAGAAACTGCAGCGCTCCCGGAAGGACCAGGTTGTGACTCGTCATGAGAAGCAGAAAATACGCATCGACATTGAGTGGAAGGTTGTGAGCCCCGAGACGAATCCCGGGCTTCGTACCAGACAAGGAACCGAGCAGAAGCGAGAGGTTGTTGGCCTCGTTCTTGCCCGCATTGAGTCTGAAGTCCAGATTTCCGCCCTTGATCAAGGAGAGGCTCGGAGTGGAGACTGAGAGCGATGGCTCATCGAGTCCCTTGACCCACTTGTAGCCACCCACCAGAGCAAAGTGTCTCTTGTTCGTGCTCGCATCGAGCGCCACCGCGCCTTTGCCAGAGTCGAAGTGCCACAATCCGAAGGTGGCCGCATCGGCCACGAACCGAGTCTGGGGCACGAAGTTCTTCTTGTACCGCTGCACGGTCGACAAGCGCACCTCATCCAGTTCGCCCGCCAGGAAGTTGGCGTACCCCCGGTAGCCTGACGCTCCGAGCACGAGCTCCCAGGTCGTCCCGTATCTCATCGAGCTGACTCCCTTCTGCGTCCCGACGAGCTTTCCGTCCATGTAGAAACGAACCGTGGGCAAGGCCTGGCCTTCGTAGACGGTTGCCAGGTGATGCCACTGTCCAACCTTCAAGGCTCCACTCTTCGTAGTGACCTCCTTCCCTCCATGGAGATTACCAGACACTGCCGTCCCATCCTTCGACAAGGCCCACGGAGATCCATGCGAATACATGCCCCACCGAAACAGGATCGGGCCCCCCTTTGTCGTCTTCACATAGGCCGGCAGGCGTATCCACGCTTCCCAGGTCGTGTTCTGCGCTGCGAAGGCGCCGACTTTCGTCCGTCCAAAGGCATTCGTCCCATTGAGACGGATCGCCGATTGAGCCCCCAGTCCACCCGCCACAGACAACAACACACATCCGATCCAGCACTTCTGCACGACTCACCTCACTTCCATGGGAATCCGAAACGGCAAGGTCACGATGGCCTCATCCAGCTCTACGGAAACAGAACTGACACAACCGAACGGCGAAATCCGGTCGGGATCCCGAATTCGACGGCGTTCGCGCTAGCGGGGGACCAGGCTGCGGTGAAGCTGGGCCACGACGGAGTTGGCGAGGGTCTGGGCCTCGGCCAGGGAGTCGGGCTGGAAGAGTGGCGGAGTGGAGAGAGTGCTGGAGAGCTGAGTGGCGCGGGTCTTGAGGAAGGCGCGTTGCGAGTCGAGAAGATCCCCCATGTGCTGGATGCGATCCCGAAGGATCTGGAGTTGGTGGGCGATCGGAGCAAAGGAGGCCTCCTCGACTTTGCGGGCTGTGAGGATCTTGGCGTCGATGCGGCGCAGGATGGGGCCTCGAAGAGCATCGATGGCGGGGGCGAGTGCAAGCTCCAGGAGATGCAGGGATCGTTCCGTCTGGGTGAGCAGGCGATGAGTGGCCTGGCCTAGAATCTCGTGATCCCCATCCCTCTCGGCGAGTTGGCGTGCTTGGGTCAGGAGTTTCTCGGCACGGTTGGCGAGATCGGGAAGGTCCCTGAGACCCGAGAGGGACTTCGTGATCTGGTCGAGCTTCGGGACCTTCTCCGGGCGGTGGGTCTCGAGGAAGTCGCAGTAGAGTCTCTCGCCGAGGAGGTGGCGGCGAAGCCGAGAGAGCGCAAGGGGACTCGGGTCCTCGGCCATCAGCGTGGCAAAAGCCTCGCTTGGCGGAGGGACGATCGGCAGAGCCCTGTGTCGCAGAGGCTTGGGGGGCGTGGGCGCTCGTTCAGAAGTGCTGACCACGACAGGCGTCGCGGGTTGTGGGGGGAGGATGTGCGCCCGTACAGGACGATCGCAAGCAGCGAGGCCGGCAAGACCTGCAAGCAGGGTCATCTGCAACCCGACGACACACAGGCCGCTGCGCCGACTAGCGACTGGCTTCGAGGTAGGCATGGAGGGCCTGCTTGTCTCTGGAGGTGGCCTTGCCCTGGGCAAGCTTGATGGCGATCTGGGCCGCTTGCTCGTCTGTCAGCATGGGCTTTGGCCTGGGTTCTGACCTGGTCACCGGTGTGCCTGGAGCG
>JAJRTL010000172.1 GCA_024278315.1 Planctomycetota bacterium
ATGCAAAACGCCCCACCGTCCTGAAGAAACTCGTGCTGGATGGCGAGGCAGTGGACGGGTTGGAGATCATCGCGTATTGATCGGAACGGGTCGCGAAGGTCGGCACAGGACGTGGATTGGGAGATGCGCGGTCGTATCAGTGCCGGGACTCCGGATCCCGATTCTGGAGTGCAGGGAAACCAAAGCTCCTCTTCGTGCCCTTCGAATCCTTCACCTGCCTTCATGTTCCAGATGTGGTGACAGGCATTTCTGGGTACGAAGCTCACGAAGGCGGCTGGGAGCCCGGTCCAGGTTCTGCACGATCCCCACCCTCGACACATGCCCCAGAGGTCATGGCTCCAGGGGTCGTCTGCCCATCAGGAGATGGGAGCCAGCTTGGCTGTGAAGGCGCGGAGGAAGGGAGCCTCCTCCAGGATTCTGTAACCCTTCAGTCCATCCTTGCGTGAGACGACATCCTCGATAGCTTCGAGGATCCAATCTACGTGGCTTTGCGTGTAGACGCGGCGCGGTAGCGTGAGGCGGACGAGATCCAACGTTGCTGGCTGTGGTTTGCCGGTCTGGGCGTCTGTCGTCCCGAACATCAGCGTGCCGATCTCGACAGGGCGGATGCCGCCGACCTTGTAGAGCTCGCAGCAGAGCGTCTGGCCTGGGAGTTCGAGAGCAGGGATGTGGGGTAGGAGGGCGCGTGCGTCGACGTAGACGGCATGCAGTCCGGTCGGGCGCACACAGGGCACGCCGAGGCGTTCGAGGCCGTCGGCCAGGTAGCTGGCGCTGGCGTGGCGATACTGGAGGTAGTCCCAGTCGAGGACTTCGCGCAGACCCTGCGCCAAGGCCGCCATGTCGCGACCAGCGAGCCCGCCGTAGGTCGGAAAGCCCTCGGTGAGGATGAGGAGGTTCCGAGCATCAGAGGCCAGGCCGTCATCGTTGAGACAGAGCAGGCCACCGATGTTGACCATCCCGTCCTTCTTGGCAGAAACCATGCAGCCATCAGCGTAGCCGAACATCTCGCGCACGATGTCCTTGAGGTCCGTGTCGGCGTAGCCCCCCTCGCGGAGCTTGATCATGTAGGCATTCTCGGCGAAGCGCGCGGCATCCAGCAGGAAGGGAATGCCATGCTGCTTGTAGAGCTCTGAGGTCTCGCGAATGTTCTGCATGGAGACCGGCTGACCTCCATTGCCGTTGTTGGTGATCGTCAGCAGGCCGACCGGAATGCGTCCTTGGTTCTCCTCCAGGAAGACGCGCAGACGTCCGATGTCCATGTTGCCCTTGAAGTCGCCAGCAGCGCTCGGATCGAGACCCTCGGGGACGGGCAGGTCGACGGCCTGCGTTCCCCGGAACTCGATGTTGGCCCGCGTCGTGTCGAAGTGGGTGTTGTTGGGGATGCACATGTCGTCGGCCGCCATGATCTGGAAGATGATCCGCTCGGCTGCCCTCCCTTGATGGACGGGGATCACGTGCTTGTAGCCCATGAGATCCTGGACCGTATCGCGCAGATCGAAATAGGACTCGGAGCCCGCGTAGCTCTCGTCACCCTGCATCAGCGCCGCCCACTGCTTCGTGCTCATGGCGCCGGTCCCCGAGTCGGTCAGCAGGTCGATCATCACGTCGCGCGCTGCCAGGGAGAACAGGTTGTAGTGGGCTTCCGCGAGGGCCTTCTCCCGCTCTTCGCGGGTGCTCATGCGGATGGGTTCGACACTGCGGATACGGAAGGGTTCGATGATGGTCTTCATTGGGCTCTCTCAGTTTTCTGGGGCAGACAGGATAGGCCTCATGGGGACGCCATCCATGGGCGATATACAGCAGTCGCACCGTCTCAAGTGCGTAGAGTCGGGGATGGGATGCTCCGCCAGGATTCCCCCCGCCCCGAGTACATAGGGTCAGGCCCTTTTTCTCCGGGTGAAACACCCGGAGAAAAAGGGCCTGACCCTATGTACTCGGGGTGGGGATCAGGTGAGGGTGAGGAGGACGGGGGCGTGGTCGGAGGGCTTGGGCTGGTCGCGCTCTGTGAGGTCGATGGCGACCTCGGTGGTGAGGTCGAGGACTGGCTCGGAGACGAGGAAGTGGTCGATTCGCAGTCCTCGGTTGCCGGACCAGGCGCGGGTCCGGAAATCCCACCACGTGAAGTGTCCACCTTCCTCGTGCAGGTGGCGGAACGCGTCATTGAAGCCCAGCTCCGTGATCCCTGCGAGAGCCTCGCGCTCCTCGTCGGTGCAGTGGATCTTGCCGCGCCAGGCCTCGGCGTCGTAGATGTCGCGATCGTCGAAGGTGATGTTGAAGTCACCGCAGAGGACGATCTTGCGCGGCAGGTCGGAACTCCTGGGATTGAAATCGGATGCGAGGTAGCGGGTCAGGCTGTCCAGCCATCGCATCTTGTAGGCGAACTTGTCCGAGCCAGGCTCCTTGCCGTTGACGACGTAGAGGTTCATGACCTCGATGTCGCCGATCGTGGCTGCGATCGCGCGCGCCTGCGCGTCGTCATCGTCGTCGGGGAAGCCCCTCCGCACATCGTCCATGGGCTCCTTGCTGAGCAGGGCCACGCCGTTGTAGGCCTTCTGTCCGTAGGTCTCGACGTTGTAGCCTAGCTCCTCGATCTGCGCCCGCGGGAACTGCTCGTCCTGGCACTTGATCTCCTGGAGGCAGACCAGATCCGGAGAGTGCTCGCCGAGCCAGTCGAGGATGCGCGGAAGGCGTGCACGAGCCGAGTTGACGTTCCAAGTCGCGATCTGCATCGGCGCTTTGCCAGGCTGGAGTCAGAGAGAGGGATTCAGAGAGGTCGCCCTGCCGCCGGGCCATGCCCGCGGCCCGAGCGGAGCGGCGGCTACCAGCCGGTCGGATCGGCGGCCATGCCGGCTGGCACGACCCGCAGGTCGGGGTCGACCTCTGACTGAAGCAGGTTCTCGATCGCTCCCAAGGTGCCCTGGATGGCGCTCGGGCAGGAGCCACAGGCGCCCTGATACTGGATGGTGACGACCTTGTGCTCGTCGATGCCGAGCACCTGGAGCCCGCCGCCATCGGCATTGAGGGCAGGCATGACCCGCTGCGTGATCACGGCGCCGATCTGATCCAGCATTTCGGCGTTCTCACCCGCTTACTCGTGTGCCCCATCGCGGATCACGGGAATCGGTGCGGCACTGCTGGCCTGGGTGAACCCCTCGCCGGCATGCGCCTCGATGGTCTTGCGAGCTTGCTCGTGCACCTGATGCCAATCGGCTCCGGCATTCATGGTCACGGTCACGAAGTTCTCGGAGAGGAACAGGGCTTCGATCCCGTCCATCTCGAAGAGCTCCTTGGCCAGGTCATTGCTGGCAGCCTCTTCGGCGTTCCGGAACTCGCTCGGTGAGCCGAGCATGGCGTCCAGGACGAACTTGATCGCGTTGGGATTGGGCGTGGGCTCTACGCGGAGGACCTGCATTTGGCGACTCTCTTTCTCTCTCGTGGGAAGTGGATAACGGGGAGCGATTCTAACACTGACCCCGGGGGATGGCTTTGGATATGCTCGGGATCATGGCGGACCAAGTGTTGATCCGAGAAAAACCACCCGGCGGAGGGATCCTGGGGGCCGAGCGGGCCCCCGAGCCGCCCTCGCTGACGCGACTCCAGGTTCTCGCTGTGGCTCTGCTGGCCCTCCTGGCCTACGTGCTCCTGGGGCAGAGGACCTTCTACCGCGAGGATGGTTACCAGCTCATCCACCACATGCTGGGCAAGGGTCAGCTCTACCACGACGTCCATCCGCTCTATCTGCCCATCCTGGACCTGGCCACGCGCCTCTTGGCCTGGACAGGCCAGACCGCCCATGGGATGGGCACCCTGCTCTCGGCTTTTTCGGTGGCTGGCGCGATCTTCTTCTTGGGGCTCATGGCTCGCAGGTCGCTTCGTGGACGGACGAGGCAGCTCCTGTTCCTGGCCTTCGTGGCTGCCTGCCCTGCGGTCTCTTTCTTTGCCACGGTCGTCGAGTTCCACGGCCTGTTCTTCTTCTTCGTGGGACTCTCGTTCTGCTTCGCTGAAGGCGTCATCCAAGCTGGCTCCCACCGCAAGGCGATCGGCATGGCCCTGCTGCTGGGACTGGCGACCAGCCTGGGCACGGCTGCTCACGCGACTGGACAGCTCTTGTTGCCCCTGTTCTGGGGCTGGGTGATCGCGAGAAGGTCGAGCTGGGATCGGTGGCCTCCGCTGCTCCTGTTCAGCGCGACCCATCTGCTCCTCTACTTCGGCGGGCTCGCGCTGCTGCTGCACCTGCTCGACATCGGAGGTCAGAGCCAGGCTGCAGGCTCGATCGGCCATCTGGATCGCTGGCTCAGGCAAGGGCTCGGCACGGCCGTCACCCGTTTCCCGGGGCAATTCTGGTGGGAGATCGTCTATCCCTTCCTCCCCCTCAGTCTGCTGCCGCTTGTCCTGGTCCTGCCGGGCGAGCGACGGGCACGACCGAGTCCTCTCCAGCTCCTCGCGGCTTTCGCGATGTTTCTGCCCTACCTGCTCCTCGTGGTCCTGACCCTGGCCGACGAGCACAGTGGTGAGGCGATCTGGGAGCGAGGGGCCTACCTGCTGCCCT
Organism: Planctomycetota bacterium; assembly: GCA_024278315.1. GTDB lineage: Bacteria > Planctomycetota > UBA1135 > UBA1135 > JAJRTL01. The sequence continues at coordinate 4,550 of JAJRTL010000172.1, forward strand.
TGGCGCCGGCTGCAGCCTGGGCCTTGGCAGGCGCGAGGCTGTCCGTCCGCCTCTTCCTGGTGCTGGTCCTGTCCGGTGCGATCCTCTCCGTCACCCAGATCCGCAGCCACGATCAGCGCCCAGGCCTCGCCTTTGCGATCGAGATCGAGGCGATGGGGCAAGGCGCTCCGGTGGGCCTGCTGGTGGGCCCTTTCGAGTCCATCTACCTCCATCTGGAAGTGCCGGGCGCCCAGCAGATCCTCGTGCAATCGATGCTCGCCAAGGCTCCGGCCGAGGCTCTCGCGGACCTGGCCCTGATGGAGGCCAGGCTCCGCCGTTGGCATGCCGAGGGGCGTAGGATCTTCCTGTCCGCAAAAACCCGGGACCTCATGGAAGGTCGCGGGGAGGGCGAGATCGGGCGCCGTTTGACCGAGATGAAAGCCAGCTTTCCGCAGATCTACGCGGCATGGGTCGCGAATGGGCAGGCACTGCTGTCGCGCCTCGAAGACGGCTGGTCGCTCGTGGTCGTCCCTGGCCATCCCCGCTACTACGAGCTGCGCTCACGCTGAAACCTGTTCCGCTGGCGTACCGCAGGCGGGTTGTCGAATCGAAGCCTTGCCGAGCCAACCGCCAGGTTTGCGGCCCTGGACCGAGCGATCCCCGTCAGACGCATCGAGGTCATGAATCATTCGGGCTGATGCAGGGATCGAGACCTTCCCTGGGAATGCTGGGGAAAGTTCCCGATAATGGGGCCTTGCTTGCGTATTCCGGAGATTCTCGGAACCGAGGTCTCTCATGTCCCAGTCCCCTTCGCGGTTCGGTCCGCGTGCCCTCTCCTTGCTCGTCATCCTTCTGTTGGCAGTGGCGGGGTTCTTCTACTTCGAGCGTCCCTGGCAGTCGGTTCGCAATACGGCGATCGAAGAAGCTGTGGGGGAGGTCGATCCTGAGAGCAAGGAAGTCGAGGAGGCGAAGGCCAGCGAAGACGTGGCGAAGGTTGGACACGAGACGCGGCCGAGCTCCGCCAGTAGCCGCAAGGAGATCGAAGTCGAGACCCAGGTCACGGGGCGTTTCGTTGCGACCCTGGGCCCCTGGCCTGGTGGAGGACAGGCCGAGCTGCGCCAGCCTGCCGAGATGCCCGAGGGGGGCTGGATGGGCCTCATGAACATGGGGCTCAGCAAGGCCAGACAGGAGATGAAAAAGGAGAAGGCCGGCAAGAAGTCCGAGAATTCGCGGGACTTCCTCCAGCGCTTGTTGGGGCGTGGCGCTCCGATTGCAAGCGTGGGGGTGGATGCGCACGGGCGATTCGTCTTCGACAATCCTCCGGCAGGCGACTACGTGCTTTCGCTGGCGCATCCAAGGCTCGACGTCGCTGCCGAGGTGGAGGTCCAGGTCGCGATCGGAGAAAATCGTGATCTGGGACCGGTCATGACCGAGCCTGCCGCCAGCCTGCTCGTGATCGTCTCGGATGCCGAGGGAGAGCCCGTGCCTTCAGCAAAAGTGACACTGCGCCACAAGATGGACATGGGGCAGTTCATGAACCCTGAAGCCCTGGAGAACATGGCCGAGGTCTTCCAGGACATCATCCCACTGGAGAAGATGACGGACGACCGTGGGGTTTGTCGCTACGAGGGGATGGAGTTTGCGCGGCCGTGGATCCTGGAGGTCAAGGCCAAGGACCTGGAGCCGGTCACGCGCATGTTGCAGCTCAGGCCCGGTCAGGAGACCGTGGAGCAGGTGCGCATGGTGGGGGGAGCGGGCATCCAGGTCTCCGTGGAACTGCCGAATGGGAAACCTGCGCCGAAGATCCGCATGAGTCTCGTGCCTGTGGATGCACCCGAGAATCCGCCGGCGAGCGTGAACATGGGGATCGGGGGCATGAGCCAGGCGGCTCGCCTCGCTGCGATCCGCTTCCGGTCGGACCTGGAGGGCCTTGCCGAGAAGAAGGGCCTGGTGCCCGGGCGCTACATCCTGAAGAGCAGTGGACCCGGCTATCTGCCGGGCAATCTCGAGATCGCGTTGGAGCGTGACGTCGTCCACAAGATGCGTTTTCGTCTGGATGCAGGGTTGAGCGTGTCGGGTCGAGTCGTGGACATGGAGGGAGAGCCCGTCGTCGGTGCGCGGGTCATGCATGTCGCCATGCTCGGTCAGAAGGTGCTTGGTATCAGCATCGGGTCCATGGTGGGCAAGGACATGCTTGCCCTGGGGGCGGGCAAGGAGGGGATCGAGGTCGACGAGCAGGGCTACTTCCACCTAGGCGGATTCGAGAAGGGGAAGCAGGCCTGGTTGCTGGCGGTGGCCGATGGATATGACGTGCGCAAGGCCGATCCTGTCCCTGCAGGTAGCAAGGGTATCGAACTCAGATTGGAGAAGGCGGTATCTCTCAAGGGGCGCGTCGCTGATGGGGATGGAAAGCCCGTCGAGAGCTTTCGCGTGCGACTCTCGCAGAGCATGTGGATGTTCATCCAGCGTGATGTCGTCAACGAGCAGTTTTCCGGACGACTGGACGGCAGCTTCGAGATCTCGCCGATTTCCAGGGAAGGATTCAAGCTGCACATCCTGGCGGAGGGGCTGGCGCCGTTCAGCAAGTCCGTGAGTCTCGAGAAGGGCACGCTGGATCTGGGGGAGATCCGGCTCAAGAGCCCAGGCGTCATCGAAGGTGTGACGGTGGATCCGGAGGGACGACCGGTGGGTGGCGTCGTGGTTCGCATTGCCAAGGGCGGAGTGCAGGACTCGCTGATGTTCAGCAAGGCCATGGGGCAGAAACTCTACAAGAGCGACGCGACGGGCAAGTTCGAGATTGGCGGATTGCGGCCTCGCAGGATTCGCTTGCTGGCCGACAAGGACGGCTATGCTCCCGGCCGCAGCAAGATCATCAAGGTTCTTGAGGGCAAGACGACCAGTGGCATCCGCCTCGCGCTGACGAGTGGCGGGAAGATGGACGGCCTGGTCCGGAATGCCGAAGGCGACCCCATGCGCGGCTGGCGGGTTCAGGTCGGATTGACCAACGGACGGTTCGCCAAGTACGGCAAGACCGATGAACAAGGTCGCTTCCATCTCGAAGCCTTGGCTGCGGGAGTCTACAAGGTGGATGCCTTTCCCGAGGACTTCATGTCCAAGCTCGGAGCCAGCGGATACGACCCGCAGGGTGGTGGCGATCTCGGCGCGATCATCCAGAAGGCACAGAAGCTCGCCGTCTCGGAGCGCTGCGTCGTCAAGGCGGGTGAGACTGTCCAAGTCGAACTCCTCTGGGAGGCGGAGGCCCATGGACCCGTCAGTGGAGTCGCTGTCGAAGGAGAAGTCTCCATCGGTGGTCAGCCGCTGATCTCGGGGATGGTATCCCTGTTCAAGCCCGGACAGTCCCTGCCTGCGCAACTGGTGAAGGTGAGGGATGGGCACTTCAGCATGGCTGCGGCACAGCCTGGGCACTACCGCCTGCAGGTGCAGCGCGAGGCGCTGGGTGGCCTCGTGGGCAGGCCTCAACAGATCGATCTGCCTGACGTGAAGAGGCACAAGCTGCTGGTTAGGCTGCCAGGAGGCAAGATCAGCGGACGAGTCGTCTACAAGGAGACCGGGGAGGTCGCGAGTGGAGTCGTCCTCAACCTGCGCAAGGCGAAGGAGTTCACTGCGGGAATGGACATCGTCGAGATCGGCGAAGGGACACACATGACCGGAGACAAGGGAACCTTCTCCTTCGAGGGACTGGGTGCAGGCACCTACTCGATCATGGCCAAGGAGCTGGGGTTCTCGGGTGGCAAACCAAGTGGTGCGAATCTCTCCGGGTTGGCTCTAGCCGAAGGCGCGGAGATGACGGGCCTCGAGATCCTGCTCGGAAAGGGTGGCCAGCTCTCTGTGCAGGCGCTGGGGCCAGGTGGGGCGAAGCGCAACGCACTCGTGACCCTCTTGGATCAGGATGGGAAACCCATGCTGCTCTTCCCCCGTATGCTCACCGACGAAGAGGGCTTCGTGCGTTTCGAGGGGTTGCCCAAAGGTGGCTACCGCGTGCTCGTGGAAGGGCCGGGACTTGCGCCTGGTCTCTCGGGACCGTTGGACGTGCAGGAAGGGCGTCAGCAGGATGCTCGAGTCCAGCTCCAGAAGGGAGTCGCCGTCTCTCTCCGTTGGTCAGGCAAGCTGCCCAGTCCCATGCCCAGGGGGCAGGCCTTCTACTCGGTGTGGGACCAGAAAGGAGTGCTCATGCGATCCGGACGCATGTCCATTCCAGCGGATCCTTCCAAGGAAATGGTCTTCGGCCGTTTTCTTCCCGGCAAGTACCGCCTCTTCCTGCAACAGCAGAGCCTGGGGGTCTACGAGGGGGTCCACGACCTGCCCAACAAGACGCGAGCGACCTGGAACCTCCAACTCGATGGACGCTGACGAGGACCGGGTGCGCAACCCTCGATCAAATGACCCTTTCCTGCCGCCCGAGGAAGGTTCGCGCGAGACGCCCGGAGGATCTGGCTACTGTGAGGCCGGCTTGCCTTCGATGCGAGTCGAGTTCGTGCTCCGACCCGATTCCATGGTGATCGGAATCGAGTGGCGAATGATCTGGTATCGCGGATCTTTCACTGGATCCGTAATCACCCCGACGAGAACACGAAAAGATGCGGCTGTCACCAGGGCCCCTGTGATGCAAAATAGGCGCGGATGAGTTATGGGATCTCTGCGCATCGAGGTCCTGAATCGTCCAGGCCAGGATTCGAGTCCGGAGACCCAGAGGGCCCATGAACAAGAAGAAGATCTTTCTCGCAGCAGTCATCGTCGTCCCCGTCCTGATGGTCGTGTTTTCGGGTAGCCGGACCAATCCTCCGATCGTCCGGCAAGTCCAGTGGGACTCTCCCAAGACCAAAGCGCTCTTCTACCGGGCTTGCGCCGACTGCCACAGCAACGAGACGAAGTGGCCCTGGTACACCTGGTTTGCTCCTGTCTCATGGTTCGTCATCGACCATGTCAATGAGGGCAGGGAGTCATTCAACATCTCGGCCAAAGATCTCGGCGAAGCGGAGGAAGCCGCCTCGAAGGTCGAGGAGGG
>JAJRTL010000010.1 GCA_024278315.1 Planctomycetota bacterium
ACCAAGGCCCTCACCCTAGCGTTCGCTCTTCACGACCAGCACCGGGCAGGGGGCTCGATCCAGGACGGCATCGGCGGTGTCCCCGAAGAACATCTTGTAGAGCAGCCCATGCTCCTGATCCCCGAACAGGATCACGTCGCTGCCCCGCTCCTCGGCCTCGCGCAGGATCTCCTTGTCGGTCCGCTCGCTCACGACCGCATGCCCCATGGCCTTCACCCCCCGATCCGTCGCCCGATCCACGATCCGCCGGATCAGCACCTTGGCATCATCCACAACCTTCTGATGAAAGCCCTCCCCCCGCTTGTGCTCGGCAGGCTTGCTCTTGATCAGATACAGCGTCGTCGGAGAGTCGATGACCGCAAAGAAGCAGATCTCCGCCCCCAGCTGCTCAGCCAGCGAGATCGTGTAGTCGATCAAGCTCATGTCCCGCCGCGGCAACTCCACTGGCAGCAAGATCTTCTGGATGGGCCCCTTCTTCATGCCCGCCCAGTGTAGAGAGCCCCCGCCCAAGGGGAAAGCAAAGCTCAGAGATCCAGCCCCAGCGGCTCACCGACCTCCAGCCATATCTCACACAGAATCTCACGCTGGATCTCCCCCCCGAGTACATAGGGTCAGGCCCTTTTTCTCCGGGTGAAACACCCGGAGAAAAAGGGCCTGACCCTATGTACTCGGATAGCCACCATGCTCCCACCGCGCGTTGAACTCCGCGGGTTTCGGCTTCTTGGGATGACGAAGGATGCGCGTGGGGTCGGGCAACTCCTGCGTCAAGGTCTCCGCAATCGAGAAAGGACGCATCCGATACAGGGAGTATCGCCCCAACAGGCTGTCCCCGACGCGACGATAGGTATCCAATCGACTCGATCCGGTAACGATGATACGCAAGTCCTCGGACTAGGTATCGAAGAGCCCTTTCAGGAACGGCTTCCATCTCGGATACTTGTGGAGCGCGTCAAACAGGAAGACGTCAATCGTAAAACGGTCAAGACCATTTTACGATGACGTCGATAATGGTCCGGTGGCCTACTGCTACCGTTCTTACCGACCTCCCGTCTCCCCCCCTGATCCGGTTCAGAGGGGATCTCGCCTTCCCTCCTGGCCAGCAAACTCGACAGACTCGCCAGTGACCAGTTAACTGGACACTCCTCGGAGATGGGATAGGATGGGCCCATGGACAGCGCAGAACTTCTCGATATCGCTGGCGATTGGAGTCACTGGGACCATGAGCCACCCCCCAGCATTCTGCGGGATGTGAGCCTTCCTGCCGAGCTCCGTCCGGATCTGGCTCTGGTGATCCAGGGTGTGCGCCGATCGGGGAAATCGACCCTGCTCGGGCAGCTCATGGACCGCTATGGGCTGGCTCGAGAGTCCTGCCTCTTCGTCAACTTCGAGGATCCCAGGCTCGCGGGTTCGCTGGACCACGAGACTCTCCAAGCTCTTGTGGACGCCTTTGAAAAAGACCGCGGCACGGGCTGCACCTGGTTTCTGGATGAGATCCAGCACGTGAAGGGATGGCAACGCTGGTTGCGGAGTCAGCTCGATCGACCTCGCGACCGTCGATTCGTGATCACGGGATCCAATGCGCACCTGCTCTCCGGCGAACTAGCTTCCAGCCTGACCGGTAGACACTTGAGCGTGGAGTTGTTCCCTTTCGACCTGAAAGAATACCGGCTGGCAAAGCCCGATTCCGACCTGCTCGCATACCTGCACGACGGAGGATTTCCAGCGCCGCTGAACACTCCCGATGCTGACCGCCTGCTGAGGACCTATTTCAACGACATCCTGGAGAGGGATGTGCGAGAACGAGTGGGCGCTCGATCCAGCCAGCCCTTGCGTCGGCTCGGGCAGATGCTCTTCGAGAGCGCGGGTTCCGAACTGAGCATCCGCCGCATGGCTGCGGCGCTCGGCATCGCTTCCGATACGGCCTCGCTCTACCTCGAGGCGATCGAGAGTGCCTACCTTGCCTTTTCCTGTCCCTTCTTCGTCTGGTCGGAGCGCAAGCGCACCGTGCGCAACAAGAAGTACTACCCCGTGGATACGGGTCTACGCCGCGTTGCGGTCACGCGCACAGGCGAGGATCGCGGCAAGATGCTCGAGTGCGCGACCTTCATCCTCCTGCGCAAGCGCTTTCGCGAAGTCTACTACTGGCGTGGCAAGGGCGAAGTCGACTTCGTGGTTCTGCGCAGGGGTGATCCCGTTCCCGTCCAGGTGAGCTGGGAGGGGCCGACCGAGCGCCACCACAAAGCACTGGATGAGTTTTATGCGGCAGAGCCTCGCGCCGCTGAGGCCGTCTTCGTCACACCCGAGTCCTACGAGCTCGGTCTCCCCGACCTCGACACTCCATTTCTTGACGGTTAGTGGATGGGGAGGGGAGCTCGTATCCTGCGAGTAGACGCCCCATGCCGAATGCTGTCCAGCTTCCGCCTTGCGGCTCCATTGCAGGAATCCTCCAATCGCGAAATCCACATGTAGCTGGACCGAGGATCTCTTTGCCAGATCAAGAGAGGCCTCCCAGCATGTTAGTAGGTGATCCTGCACCAAGGCACGGGATCGCCGACCAAAGCTCCACCAGTCTTCACTTGAGTCCTTGATGTTTGCCGGATGAGCAGCAGCCCGCAGACAACCATAGCAGAGGACAGCGCCGAGCAGGTAGCCGGCTGGCGAAGCTCAGAGATCCAGCTCCAGCGGCTTGCCGGCCGCGAGCAGGAACTCGCGCCGGATCTCGGCCACGATGGTCCCACTCTTGTCACGTATGCCTCCGGGCCTGCGGCCTTCCAGTCGGTAGCGACCGGCAGGGAGGGTGTCCAGGCTGTAGGGCCGCAGGCCGTACAAGAGGAAGGTGACGCCCTTGTCCAACCTCGGATCATGGTGCCTGACCTCGCTTGAGAGGAGTCGCAAGCGCATGGCCCAGGGCTGTTCTGGCTTGGTGGCTCCGAGAGTCTTCTTGGTGATCTGGAAACGCACGACATTGCTCTTGCGTAGCTGGGCCGTGATCGGACCATCACCTCCCTGAACACGCCGCGCAAAGGGGACGAAGCCGGGCTTCCAGACCATGACCAGGCCCTCACCGGTCTGGGTTGTCATGAGAAGGGCCCTGCCCTGTCGATCACTTGTGAGCTCACCCTCGAGGCGACGGCTGGGCCGCCAGTAGAGGCCCCAGGGATCGTCGATGTTGATCTTGTTGGTCACGAGAGGAAGCCGACCGACCCAGGCGCCGACGACCGGCCGAGCCTGTTCATCCTTGACCCGGACCTCGATCCGCCCTGCAAGCTTGCGCAGGTCAACGATCGTCTCCAGCTTCTGCCCCGCCTGGATCACCACCTGCTGGTCCAGGAGACCGAGCCGGGGATGTCGAATCCGGAGGCGATAGCGACCGGATCGGATCCCTTGGACCGACACCACTTCCTCATTCACCGGAAGCCGCTTTTCGCCACCACTCCAGACCTCCACAAACTGCTTCAGGCTCAGGTAGACATCGGAGGGTACCCATCCATCACGATCGGGCAGGAAGCGAACATCGATGTCTCCAAATCCCCGTCCAGGAATCCTGAACTCGAGATCGGTTCGACCGGCCTCGGCCATGATCTGGAAGGGTGCTGGCCCATTCAAACCAGACAGGGTTCCCGATGGCGGACGTGGATCTCGGATCCCCCTCCGGTGGAAGGTCAAACGATAGATACCTGGCAAGAGGCCCGTGATTCGAAAGCTTCCATCGCTCGAGACAGGGCCATACCGGGACAGGATCCTCG
>JAJRTL010000173.1 GCA_024278315.1 Planctomycetota bacterium
AATCGCCCCGCCTTTGCTCAAGCAGGGAAGATCACGGTGAGTGACAAGCCCGTGTCGATCTCGCTCCAGGCCACAGATCCCGACAAGGATCCACTGACCTTCCGGATCGTCTCCCAGCCAGCCCATGGTCGTGTGGCCCTCAGCGGCAACAAGGCGGTCTACCATCCAGACCCGGCATTCGCTGGGCAGGATACTTTCCGGTTCGCGGCCTACGACGGTGCGATCGATTCCAATCTGGCACGGGTCACCGTGACTCGTCTCGCAGACTCCAGGGAATACGGTAGGGGGTATCCGGGCAAGGGCGGAAGCATCCCACGCCTGCGGGCGGGATCGCGTCCCATCTTGGGCGCCCCGCTCAAGCTCGATCTCGACAACAGCTCTGGGGCTGCCTCCGCATTCGTCATGCTCCTTTCGGGGGAACCTGCCGATACCTCTACGCCTTTCGGCGGACAGATCCTCGTGCGGCCCGCAGTTATCTTGGCCTTGGCACTTCCTGCGGCCGGGACGAAGCTCACATGGCAGATCCCCAATCAGCCTTCACTCCTAGGGTCTGGACTCCTGCTTCAGGCGGTCCAGTACGATCCTGCTGCACGTTTCCTGTTCTCGTTCACACCGGGCCTGGAGTTGCGGATGGGACGATAGAACCGGATCGCCTGGGGCATCCTTCTGTCAGCGCACCAGAGGCCCTGCTAGGATGCCCTCGTCAGGCCTGCTGCCTTCCGATACAGGCCTGGCGTTCCTTCCTTCCTTCTACTGAGCGACCAGGAGACTCATGGTACACAGGATTCTCATCCTAGGTGCTGGCACGGCCGGTACCGTCATGGCCAACAGACTTCGAAAGACCTATTCGTCCGATCAGGCCTCGATCACGATCGTCGACAAAGATGACCAGCATCTCTATCAGCCTGGATTGCTGTACATCCCTTTCGGACTCTATACGCCCGATCAGATCGTCAAGTCGCGGGCCAAGCAGGTCCATCAAGGCGTGGACTACATCCAGCAACCCATCGATCGTGTGGACGTCGAGAACGACAAGGTCCACCTCGAGGGAGGGCGAGAGATCGAGTATGACCTGCTCATCGTTCCGACCGGGTCAAGGGTGATTCCCGAGGAGACCGAGGGGCTGACGGGACCTGGATGGCAGGAGAAGATGTTTGATTTCTACACCTATGACTCAGCGATTGCCCTCAGCAAGAAGCTCGAGACCTGGGAAGGTGGGAAGCTCGTCATCAATATCGTCGATATGCCCATCAAATGTCCGGTGGCTCCCCTGGAGTTCGCTTTCCTCGCAGACTGGTTCCTCCACAAGAGGGGTATCCGGGAAAAGTGTGAGATCAGCTACGTGACCCCCCTGGATGGGGCGTTCACCAAGCCCATGGCTTCCAAGGCCTTCGGCGACCTCCTCCAGAAGAAGGGCGTGTCGATCGTGTCCGACTTCAATGCCGGCGAAGTGGATGGTCCAGCGGGGAAACTCAAGAGCTACGATGAGCGTGAGGTCGACTTCGATCTCCTTGTCACGATTCCCGTCCACGGTGGAGCCGAGTTCGTAGGGAGATCAACGGGCCTCGGAGATGAGCTGGACTTTGTGAAGGTGAACAACCATACATTGCAGGCCGCGGCCAAGCCCAACATCTTCGGTATCGGGGATGCTACGAACGTACCGACCTCCAAGGCTGGCAGTGTGGCCCACTTCATGGCCGACGTGCTCAGTGAGAATGTCGAGCTCTATCTGGCGGGAAAGCCCATGAAGGAAGACTTCGATGGGCACGCCAACTGCTTCATCGAAACCGGATTCAAGAAGGGCATCCTCATCGACTTCAACTACAAGGTCGAACCATTGCCGGGGGGATTCCCCTTCGGCGTGGGGCCCTTCACCCTGCTCAAGGAATCCCGGCGGAATCATCTGGGCAAGCTCGCCTTCAAGTGGTTCTACTGGAACATCATCCTTCCTGGGCGAGATGCACCCTTCGTGGGGCACAAGATGCTCATGAGGGGCAAGAACCCGCCAGCGGACTGGAAGGCGCCTTCGAGTTGATGTGTAAGGATCAAGCTGTATGTAATGGAATGATACAAGAAACCTGCGCGAGACACGCGCGAGAACGGAACTGAAGAAACAGGAGTCAGAATATGACAAGCAAAACGATCGCTGGTGTCGAAGTTGAAGTCGACGCGGAGGGCTTTCTCCAGAAGCCTGACCAGTGGAACGAAGAGATTGCCAAGGAGATCGGCAAGGAGTACGGGGTGGAGGACCTGACCGATCGACATTGGATGGTGATCAACTTCATGAGGAACGAATACCTGGCCAATGGCGCGGCTCCCTCGATCCGCGCCCTTGGCAAGAAGTCTGGCGTTTCGGTCAAGGAGCTCTACCAGCTCTTCCCGAAGGGGCCAGCCAAACTGGCCGCCAAAATTGGTGGTATCCCCAAGCCCAAGGGCTGCATCTGATCAAGGAAGCATCATGTCTGGCAACATAGAGAAGGTCTCCATCGTCATCTCGAAGGGAGGTCTGGCTGACATCTATCCAGGGCTCATCATGGCCAACGGCGCTCGTATGGAGGGCATCGAGGCCAATCTGTTCTTCACTTTCTTTGGTCTCGACGCGATTCGCAAGGGCGTCAACGCCAAGATCAAGGTCGCTACGGTTGGCAATCCAGGCATGCACATGCCCACGATCCTGGGAGCAATTCCCGGGATGTCCGCGATGGCCACGATGATGATGTCCAAGAAGATGGATGCGCTCGACATCCCTCCCATCCCTGAGTTCATCGAGCTCATTGGTGAGACGGGATGCGAGATGTTCGGATGCAAGGCCACAGTGGACATGTTTGGCCTCTCGAAGGAGGATTTCGTTCCAGAGATGAAGGAGATCATCACGGTGGGTGAGTTCTACGAGATGTCCCACGGCGGGCAGATCATCTTCACCTGATCCTTCGCGGTGAACCCTGGCTCCCCGTCAGCCGCATCGAGGTCATGAATCGTTCGGGTTAACGCACCTTCACCTTGTCGCTGGCGACAAGGTCGGGGCGACGATCGGCCTCCTTCCAGAGCTTTTCGTAGCGCCTGACCTCGGCGTTCTTGGCCGTCAGGAACTCGGCGAGGTAACGACCTCCCTGGCTTTGGAAGACGAGATCTACTTGGATCTGGAAGGGTCCCTCTGCTGCACCAAGGGGGACATCTACGGCGATGCGGTCGCCTCCTCCCACGAAGTCCTTGTCACCCATCAGGCCTGCAGGTGCAGTCTTGCCTGCTTCGGGATGCTCCGGGGACCAGCCCATGGGGAGGATACGGTTGTCCTTGGCATAGCCTGCGGCACGCATCAGCAACCAGGTGTGTCGGGTGCTGTCATCCTTCATGACAGCCTCGTAGATCTGGACCTGTTCTGCGGAGGTGATCCGATGGCGATGGGGTTGGATGGGGCCGCCCGCCTTCTCACTGGCCAGGACCTTGCCTTGGGTGTCGATCAAGAAACCCTCTTCGTTCCAGTTTCCACTTTCGAAGCAGAGGATTCCCTCTCCGTCCAAGATCCGGATTCGTAGCCAGGCGCGTCGACTCGGATAGGCGCTTGGGAACTTGTGGCCCGCTTGGTTCTCGATCGCGATCTTGAAACTCATGCGGGCGTCCTTCACGGTCGCTTGCTGGATCTCGAGCCTCGCGGTGCGGTGACGGAGCTGGTCCCTCACTGCCGCGATCGTGGCATCGAAAGCCTTGCGAGGAGTCCTCGCTCGTAGCCTGGGGTTGTCCCGCAGGATGGAAGGAATGAGGCTGTTGCCGCCGACAAAGATGTGCCTCCCGACGGGCGAGCGATCCGGGATCCGGAAGTCCCCGCCCATGGGGTTGCGCGCGATGCGCGTGTGGAGCGCTTTGCCGCCAGTGCTCTCCGTGGGGACGTGACAGTCCTGACAGGAGGTCGCCCTGGGACCAGGCTTCTCGGTTTCCGTGCTGAAATCCGAGTTCTGCCATTCGAGATATGGGCTCTGTTCCTGATGCGTGCTACCCGTTGGCTTTCCATCCGGTGTGAGAGCATGGGTCTCCAAGGTGTGACAACTGCCGCAGAGTCGAGATTGCAGGATATGCTCCGAAGCTACACCGGTGAGCCCTGTGAACCTTCGCATCGGCATCCCAAACACATCCGCGTGCGGCCCGTAGAGCTTGCGTTCCTTGTTGATAATGAACATCCCGTTGTAGGTGGCTTGGGTGCCCAGTCCCTCTGGACTGATCCCATGGCAAACGGTGCAGGACACGCCATCGAGTGCCGTCGTCGCCATGTCGCTCACCTCCTTCAGGAGGGGCATGGTCAGCTTGTGACCGCGTCCGCCATGGACGGGATTGGCCATGGGGCTGTGGCAGCGCATGCACTTGGCTTCGATGGCTGCCTTGGCGGCTGGTGTGTTCTCCACTTCGCGTGCCACGGCAGCACGCCAGAACGGATCCCTGGCGCTGTTGGCCATCATCGTGGACTGCCAGAGGTCGTAAGGCGCGATGCCCTGTCCCTTCTCGTCACGCATGGCCTGGGCACGATCCGAGTTGTCATGGCAGCGCGCGCAGAGGCTCGAGTGTCGGAAAGGGAGCCAGTCCGGATCCTGTGATTCCAATCCTCCTCGAGTCGAGACGGAAAAGAGGAGGGGGATGGCCAGGAGGGGTAGGGAAAGGAACTTCTTCTTCATCTTGCTGGTCGCCCTTGTTGCTTTGGTCCACGTGCTTTGGTCCACGTGCTTCGGTCCACGTGCTGCGATCCAGGTGCCGCAATCACGTTGTTGGTCCGGACCGGCGTGAGCAGGCGGTCCACCATGGGGACGCAGCATGGCAGGGTATCGTTCCCCATTCCATGGGCCATTCAGCCCGATCGGAACCAGCGGGACCCCATGCCTGGATGGTCAGCGCAGGAGCTTCTTGGTCTCCGCCAGGACCTTCTTGGAGAGGCTCACGAGGCAACTGCCCATGGCCTTGGAGAGTGACTGGGGCATCTCGCCCTGGATCGCGACGCGCTCCGTAAACTCCCTCGTCTGGACCTGTCGGTCAGGACCTCTGAGTCGTGCGAGGATCTTGACCTGGGCCCATGGGCCCTGTTCGTCATCCTGGATCTCGAAGGCCAGGAGCTCGATCCGAAGGCTGCCCTTGCGAGTGGTGTCCATGGTGCGGATCCCTGCGTCCGAACTGGCAACCAGATCCAGCGCCTGGTTCAGGTAGAGGCTTGGGGATACGGACCAGGTCCAGATCGGATCGGTCTGGATCTCTCCTTCCAGGGTTCGATGCAACACATTCGTCTGGATATGGGATCGAGCCTGAATCGGCTGGATGCGTAGTTCCAGTGCATCCTTCGCGGATGAGGCCGGGCGAAGGGCCGTCATCTCGGGCTCCAGGATCCTGTCTTCGGGGATGGAGGCTCTGCCAGGCAAGCAGGCCGTAAGCCCGAGAAGGAGCAGTACATTCGTCCGGTGAGAGAGCTTCTGGAGAGAGGGACTGGTCATTGTTTCCTGGTGCCGGTCTTCTTGCGACCGTAGAGCAGTGAGTCGGGTTGTTCACGAAGGACACGGGCAAGGGCTGTGATTTCGACGAGCATGGCTTCCAGCGTGGGAATGACCTCGCGGAGATCCGAGGCAAGCAGATCTCCACTGCCTCCCAGGCGATCCATGCTGTCCAGGACCCCCCGGATCTTGGCAGAAGTCTCCGCGATCTTGGCCTTCTGGATCTCCTCTTCGCTGAGATCCAGGAAGCGCTGGAGGGACTGACGCATCGCAGCAAGGTCGGCGCTGGCTTGTGCAACAAGGGTGTTGAGCGATCCTTTCTGGTCGAGGATCGCATGGAGGTCTCCACCCACGACCTCGATCTGTTCGCGAGAGCTCTGGACGAGGTCGATGGACTCATCGATGAGGACATCCAGCTTCGCCCGACCGAGGACCTTGTCGATTCGAGCGAGGATGGCATTGGTCTGATCCAGCATCGCTGGCACCTGTACCGTTACCTTCTCGAGGCTCGTGAAGAAGGAACTCTCAGGAGAAGGTATGGAGGCGATGTAGGCCCGCTTGGGCTTCCTTCCGAGTGCGAGAGGTTTGGGTGGATTGGCATACGTGTCGATCAGGAGTCGTGCAGTACCGACAAGGGGATTGCGGAGGATCTTGACGCGCAGATTCTCGGGAATGACGACAGTCCCGTTCCGGATGCGTTGTTCCAGGTCCTCCGGGGAGAAGACCCCTATCCCCCGTAGGGCATGATCATCGATATCCAGTTCGACCCTGACGTACCCGCTCTCCGCGTCGATGGCGATCTTGCCGACCTGACCGACCTTGACGCCTTTGAGCAGGATCGTCGCGCCTGCATCCAGCCCTGTGACAGGCTCTTCGAAAAACGTCACGAGGGGAATCCGCTGGCCTCTGTTGTTCTTGCTGAGGAAGAACAACATCGTGGCTGTGACGAGGAGGATGCTGAGGATCAGGAAGAAGCCGAGTCTGGAGTAGTCCTTGTGTCTCGCCATCAGCTCTCATCCTCCGGACCAGTCGGCTCACGATCGGGTTGCTCGTGCATGGGCGAATCCTCCTGGGCTATCGTTCGGTGTTGGGAGGTCGACCCGGAACTGCGATTGAAGAAGTCGTGCACCATCGGGATTCGGCTCTCTCGTTGGAGTTCTCGTGGGTCACCTCGCGCGATGATGCCCTCCGACTCCTTGTCGAGCAGTATACAGTCGTCGGCGATGCTCAATATGCTAGGCAATTCGTGTGAGACCAGTACGACCGTGATGCCTAGTTCCCGTGTCAGATTGCGAATCAGGTCGTCCAGCTCTACTGACGTGATTGGATCCAGCCCGGCCGATGGTTCATCCAGGAAGAGTAGATCCGGCTCCAGGACCAGTGCTCTGGCGATGGCTGCTCGCTTGTTCATTCCTCCTGAGATCTCCTCGGGTAGATAGTCTGCAAAGGCACCCAGATCCACGAGGTCGAGTTTCGCCTGGACCAGGAGCCGGATCGAGGCCTCACTCAGATCCGTCCACGCTCGAAGGGGCAGGGCCAGATTCTCGAACAGACTGCGGGAACCGAAGAGGGCTCCCGCCTGGAACATGACGCCGAATCCCGGTTTTCCATCGAGGTCGCTGGGTGAACCCAGACCACGGATGTCGATCGTCCCGGCCATGGGCACCTCCAGGCCTATCAGGAATCTCATGACGGTGCTCTTCCCTGCCCCTGACCCACCGAGGATCGCGAAGCAGCTACCCCTCCGCACAGCGAAGGAAAGGTGGCTCAAGATGGCTTGGCCATCCCACCCCACGCTGAGATCCTTGACACGGATGTATGGCTCCTGGTTCATGATCGATCAGATCTGCAGCATGGCGTAGACCATGGCATGCATGGAGTCCAGCAGGATGACGGCGAAGATCGAGAGGACGACCGCACGGGTCGTGCGTTCGCCGACAGCCTCCGCTCCGCCCGAAGTCGCCAGCCCCTGGGCACAGGATAGCAGCGCGATCGCGACTGCGAACGGTATCGTCTTGATCCATCCGAGCAGGAACTGCTTCATCGTGATGGCTCGCGCCGTTGCCTCCAGGTAGGCGTCCATGTTCATGTCGAGCATGGGAAGGCTGGCGATCATTCCGCCCAGGATGCCGACGTAGTCACCCACCAGGGTCAGGAGCGGGAGCGCGATGAGCAGCGTTGTCAGACGTGGCAGGACAAGCCATCGAAAGGGATCGAATCCCATGGACCGTAGTGCGTCGACCTCCTCGGATACCTTCATCGTTCCTAGTTCGGCTGCGAAGCCGGCGCCTGTGCGGCCTGAGATGATGATCGCTGTGATGAGCGGTCCGAGCTCCCGGATGTGTCCGATGGCAATCATGTCCGTGACGAAGTGTTGGGCACCAAATCGCTGGAGCTGCAAGACTCCTACGAACGCGACGATCATGCCGATGAGGAGATTGGTCAGGGCCACGATACCGAGTCCACCTCCTCCGACACGTTGAAGGAGGAGAGGCAGGTCGCGCCAGGGAAAGGTCCGCGGATGCGTCAGGATTCCAGGAAGGGCGACCGCGCAGTGTCCCAGGAAATCGAAAGCATCTCGGATTCCCGTCATGCTCTGCACTGCGAAGAGTCCGATCCGGTGGAAGACGCCCTCTGGCTGCGCAGGACGTGGGGAGCCCTTACCCGCGAGGCGATCCGAGTACAGATTCAGCACTCTCTGGAGGCTGGCGTCGACTCCCCGGAACCGGACCGAGATCCCGGATGTATCCCACTTGGCAATGGAGTCCAGCAGAGCCGCGACCCCCGCACCATCCACTTTCTGCAAGAGACTCAGGTCCAGATCGACCGCTTCGAGGTCGGTCAATCCCGGGAGGCTCGCCATGAGACCTTTGAGCAACGGATCCACGTCTTCAATCGTCAGAGAGCCTCCGAGCTGAACGCAGGGCTCGCTCGTCGAAGTGTCGACGCGGATCTGGAGTGGTTGGGTTGGAGGGGCTGCCATACAGCGCTCCGTGAAGATCGATTCCTGGAGGACGACAAGGGATGGGAGTCTATCCCACCGGGCCTTTACGACCTCGGATCAGTCTGCGAGAACCCGCACGAGCTCCCGATACTGCTCGGCGGTCGTAGCCGGGAAATTCGCAATCCGGAGACATCGGTCAGCGAGTCGTCCATAGCCCTTGCCCAACAGGAATCCCGCCTCTTCGGCCTTCTGCCTCACGCGCTCTGGATCGTCGAAGCAGAGATTCTGGATGGTCAGGCTCCGCCAGGCAGCATCCTCGATGTACGGCCCCGAGCCAGGAGAAGCGCCAGAGAGTATCTCCGCTTTCTCACGCGCTAGCCTCTCGACTGCCTCCAGGTTCCAGGACTCCATCTGCCTCGCCAGGAGGGCGATCGCCAGGACATTGGGCGTCTCGAAAGTCTGTGCATCCTTCATTCGCACTGCCATCTCAGAGAGGCTCTCTTGCGGACAGGGGCCATGGGGAAGGGCCGGTTCACGGAGATGGTCGGCAAGTGCGATGGCGCGTGGACCAGCAACGAGGATGCCCAACCCAGCGGGGAGGCCCAGGCATTTCTGGACCGAGCAGAACCAGAGGTCTGCCAGATGCCAGTCCATGGCCATGGCACCCAAGGAGGAGGTGGCATCCACGACCAACAGGGGGGCTGGATACTCTGCCCTGAGAGCCGCCATCTCCTGGTCAGGCCACATGGATCCCGTGCTCGTTTCGTTGTGGGTCAGGGCGAGAAGTTCGCAGGCCGGGTCAAGCCCGGCTTGCCGCCAATCCAAGGCCCGCGTAGGCGGGGCATCGGTCACGGTTGCGCGGAGACCAAGGCGAATCGCCATGGCATGGAAGCGTGCCCCGAAGGCACCGTGGACGAAATGATGGCAGCGCCTCCGCACGAGACTTCGCAAGACCACTGTCATGGCCGCCGTGGCCGAGCTGGTGAAGACCACCTGGTAGGTGCCCGGGATGCCCATGGCCTGCTCGAGGCCCTCCACTGCAGATCGGCAGACGGCTTGGACAGCCCTGCTGCGATGGCTCTGGCTGAGAAGGCCCGACGCAGCGATTTCCCTCAGATGGTCGAGGGTCGCGGGAGTGACTTGCGAGGGGCCGGGAAGAAAACTGATCGACATCTGGGTTCAGGGATGGGATTGGCGGGGGGTCAGTAGAGGATCCGCGTACGAATGGTGCCTTCGATGGACTCGAGGGCGGGAAGAACCGCCGTACGTTCGACATGCTCCGTATCCAGGACCACATAGCCCAGACCATTCCTCGTCTGCAGCTGCTCGCCCAGGATGTTGATCTCCTTCTCACCGAAGACACGAGTGACCTGGCGCAGGATCCCTGGGCGGTTCTCGTGGATGTGGAGGATGCGACTGCAATCGCCGTGGGCCTGTAGATTGAGTTCGGGGAAGTTCACGGCACCCACAGTGCTGCCCTCGTCGCTGAAGGAGACCAATCGATGGACGACCTCGTTCGCGATGTTCTCCTGCGCTTCCTGTGTGGATCCGCCGATATGGGGCGTGAGGATAGCAGTAGGAATGTCCTGCAAGGGGCTCTCGAACCGGTCGCCCATGGCCATGGGTTCGCGCGGAAAGACGTCCACGGCGGCGCCACCGAGTCGCCCTTCCTTCAGGAGCGAAGCGAGGGCTTCGAGATCGACGACCGATCCCCGGCTCGTATTGATGAGGAAGGCACCCTCCCTCATCCGGCCGAGTTCCTGGATTACCACCATTCCGTGCGTTAGGACCGTGTCCGGAACGTGGAAGCTCACGACATCCGAGCTGGCCAGCAAGTCGGACAAGGACGGGAGCGACAGGGCATTCCCCATGGGGAGTTTGGGTTCGATGTCATGGAACAGGACACGCATGCCCAGGGCCTCGGCCAGTACGGAAACCTGTGAGCCGATGTGTCCGTAGCCTACGATCCCCAGCGTCTTACCTCGGATCTCACGACTGCCCTTGGCGGACTTGTGCCAATCTCCTTCATGGGCAGCCTGGCTCTTCGGAAAAATCCCTCGGCAGAGCATGATCGTAAGCCCCAGGACCAACTCTGCCACGGAGCGTGTGTTGCTGTGGGGGGCATGGAACACTGCAATGCCCTGCTGGCCTGCGGCATCCAGATCCACCTGATCTGTACCGATGCAGAAGCAACCGATCGTGAACAACTTCCGGGCCTTGGACAGCAGGTCAGCGGACAGCCTCGTGCGGGAGCGCAACCCGAGGACATGTGCCGTTCTGAGGACTTCGCGCAGTTCCGCCTCCGGCAAGGCCTTGGGATGGAGCTCCACATTGGAATAGCCAGCGGCTTCGAAGGCACTGGCGGCTGCCTCGTGGATTCCCTCGAGCAGCACGATCCGGATTTTCTCCTTGGGGAGTGAGAGTTGGCGCTTCATCTCTATCCTCTCGCTTCCTGCCATAGTCTTCGCGTCAACTTCTCTACCTCGTCCATGGTGTCTGCCCGGAACTCACTCCTGTCCAGCACCTCTCGACGCTGCACATGTTCGGTGTAGGCGATGAAGGCATCCACGAGCCCCGCATCCAGAAGTGCGAGGTCCGTCATGCCATCCCCTGCACAGACTGCTGGACGGGGCCAGTCTACTCGCAGTCGAGCGAGCCCTTCCATCTTGGATCGATGGAAGGCGTAGTTCGCATCCAGGGCCTGGTACCGCCCCTTGTCATCGAAAACGGCCCTGACGCCCTGGACGCGCGATGCGGGGATGCCCAGTGCGTCGGCCACCGGGAGCAGTACTTGCTGGAATCCCCCGCTCACGATCCAGACCTCATGTCCCTCTTCTTGGAGGTCTGTCACCATGCTCCCGGCACCGTGGCTCGTCATGGAGGCGAGCTCCCTGCCGAGCTGGATCAGGCCTTGACGCTCGGGTGCCAGGAGGTCGAGGCGTCTGCGGAGCGATTCCTCGAATGGAATCTTCCCTTCCATTCCGGCGCGTGTCAGCTGCTCCATCTCCTCCAGTCTGGCCAGATCCTTGCTGATCCGCCGACTTGCGTAGAGATCCAGGCTCTCCACGGGCACGAGGCAGCTGTCGAAGTCCAGGATGAGCGTGGCCATGACAGCAGCCTATCCGGGAGCTTTCGTCCACTCGACCTCGAATCCGGAGGAGCCTGGAGCGACCTCCCTGCTCTGTCCTGTCGCCCTCCTTCCGTCGGGCTGGGAGAGGTTGGCTGTCTGGAGAGTGAAGAAGCGTCGATGAGCGTCCTCAGCTGTATCTCAAATTACCAGGATCCTGACACTGGGACGGATCTTCAGTTCTTCACCGAGCGTGCAGTCCTCTACATGGTCCAGTAGGCTCTCGTCCATGTTCGAAGAACTGGATTACGAGATGACGGCGCTGGGTCCCTTGGTTCTGCGAAGGAGACGGTCGCCGGCCCATGACGACGCCTGGGTCTACGAAGTCACGATCGATGGGGAGTTCTTGATGTCGAGTGCGGTCAAGGATTCGGAACTGGCCTTGTCCACCCTTGCCCTCGAGTCCTTGGGAGATCGTGAACTCTCGGTCTTGGTGGGTGGGCTCGGGCTTGGGTACACGGCCTTGGCGGCTCTCGAAGACCCCCGGGTCCAAAAGGTGGTCGTCGTCGAACTCCTCGAACCCGTCCTGCGTTGGCACCGGGATCGGCTCGTACCGGCGGCGGCGACTCTCCTGGACGATTCTCGGACGGAGCTCTGCCATGCGGACTTCTTCGAGCTCATGCAGGGCGATCAGAACCAGCCGAGGCAGCTGGACGCCATCCTCCTGGACATCGACCACAGCCCCGAAGCTCTCCTGCACGCGCGTCACGCCTCGTTCTACGAGGAGGATTCCCTGCTAAGGCTGGCAGATAGGCTCGTGCCTGATGGCGTCTTCGGTCTCTGGTCGGCGGATGCGCCGGCGGAGTCCTTCCTGGATTCCTTGAGAACGGTCTTCCCGCGCGTGGAATGCCGGCCGATCCAGTTCGAGGTGCCTCACATGCACTGCCAGGACGAGAACTTCATCCTCCTGGCGCGTCGCTCCTGACCGCAATGGGGAGAGACCCCTGTGGTTCTCCTTGAAGCCACCCCCTCCTGCGGCCAGGATGGCCCCGCAAACCAGCAGGAGATCTAGGCCCATGGCTGAACCCGGCGATCCACATGAAGAAGGCGAAGAAGAGAGACCTTCCTTCTTCCAGGACATCTTCCAGACCCGCTACCGCGAAGTCACCCTCAGCGCCCTGATCTTAGCCTTGATCATCGGCGTCATCATGAATGCCGCCATCACCTATGCGGGGCTCAAGATCGGCTTCACGATCGGCGGCAGTGCCATCGCGGCCGTCCTGGGCTTCGGGGTCCTGCGGGGCATCCTGCGCAAAGGCACGATCCTGGAGACCAACCTGGCCCAGACCTGTGCGTCGGCCATCAACACCTCCAACTCGGGCATCATCTTCACGGTGCCCGTGCTCTTCCTGTTGGGAATCCAGCTGAGTTTCTGGGACCTGGAGTTCTGGCTCATTACGCTGGCCTGCGTTGCCGGCGCTGTGCTCGGTGCTGCATTCATCATTCCGCTGCGCAAGCAGATGATCGACATCGACCGACTGCGCTTTCCTACGGGCACCGGCGTTGCTGTCATCCTCAAGTCCCCGGGTGCCGGAGCGAAGAAGTCGATCGTGCTGTTGGCCGGCATCCTGCTGGCGGCAGTCATCTACTTGCCTGTGGCCCTGCCCCAGATCAAGTCGCCGGCTTCCCCCGATCACCTGCAGGATCTCTTCGAGAAGGAGCAGATCTCCTGGGCCGATGTCGAACGGACTCAGGCCATCGCACGCTGGATCGAGGATGAGAAGATTCCCGATGCGATCATCAAGCGGGGCGAGATCGTGGAGGAGCTAGCCCAGGCCCGACGGGCACTGGCCGAACAGACCGAGCGAGCCGAGCGCAAGAAGACCAAGGCCAGGATCGAAGGGATCGAGAATCGTCTCGCGATGTCGGGAGCGGGTCCGCTCTTCGGGGATCGACTCTGCCGGACCGCTGCGAAGATCGCCCGAGGGGAGGAGGATGCGGGCTTCGCTGCACTGCGGGATACGGCTCTGGGTTGGGCCAAGCAGGGACTGCCTGGATACGCGGATCTCCAGGTGCGTCTACCTGCGACCGAAATGGCGGGGTCTCCGGCCCGAGACCAGAATGGCGACGGGAACCGCGAGCCTGTGCTGACGCTGCTCGTGGATCAAGACCGAAACGGTCGAGCCGATCTGATACTGACCGATGAGACCTTCGACCTCGGCCGATTTCTCGGGCTGCCAGATCAGTATCAGCTTGTCTTTGCCATTGCCCCCTTTGCTCTGGGGGCAGGATTCATCACCGGAGCTGCCGGACTCTTCGTCCTGGCGGGAGGCATCCTGGCCTTCTTCGTACTCACACCTCTAGCCTGGTCGTACGGTTGGCTACCGCAAAACCTCGAGGCCTGGCAAGCTCCCGGGTATGCCTTTGGCTCCTTCAATCGTCCCCTCGGCATTGGGTTGCTCCTGGGGGGCGCCCTCATGGGAGTGGCTGCATCCTTGCCGGCCATCAAGGCTGCGCTCGGAAGTGTGGCCAAGGTGGGTCAAGTCAAGAGTCGAGGCAGCCGCGAGGAATTGCCGTTCCGGGTCGTCACGATTGCCATCCTGGGGGCCATCCTGCTGCTCTTCCTGGCGGCCGACTGGATTGGCGGCCGACCGCTCAACGACAAGTGTCCCGTGACCGGCGATGAGATCGTGGTCCATGCTTCCGTAGAGACACCCAAGACCTCCTATCAGGGCTACACGATTGCTTTCGCCGATCAGCAGGCGTCCGATACCTGGGAGAAGAGTTGGGACGATTCCCAGCGGGATACCTTCCTGGCGACCTACGACGCCAAGCCCGGTTGGCTTGCAGGGCTGAACCCGCATCTGAGGTCACTCATCATTGCCTTGGTCGGTGCCCTCTGGATCTGGTTCGCTGGCATCATCATCGCGCAGTGCACGGGCATGACCGACTGGTCACCGATCTCGGGTATGGCACTGCTTACTGTCGTGCTCATCATGCTCCTGGCCGGCACAGGTGCCGTCGTGGGGGCCGTGCTGATCGGCGCTGCTCTCTGCGTGGCCATCACCCTGGCAGCGGACATGATGCAGGATCTCCGCACCGGACACCTGGTTGGTGCTCAACCGCGCCGACAGCAGGTGATGGAGTTGCTGGTCGTGGGCATCGGTCCTGCCGTCTCGATGATCGTGATCCTGGTCATCGCCCAGGTCAACATGAAGAACTACGGCGTTGCGCTCGGGCCAGAAACGCCCACGGTGGCTCCGCAGGCACAGGCACTGCAAGCCGTCATTACTGGAGTCCAGGGCGGAGAGATGCCTTATGCGCTCTACGGCTTCGGTGCGCTGCTGGGGGCGGTGCTCGGCTTGGGGGCCTTCTCCGGCTTGGGCGTCTTGGTGGGGCTTTCCATGTATCTGCCCTTCATGTACATCGCCACCTATGGCATAGGTTGTGTCGTACAGATGATCATGAAAAGGCTCTTGGGGACTTCCTGGACCGAAGAATGGGGCGTGCCATTTGCAGCAGGCTTGATCGTGGGAGAGGCTATCCTCGCCCTGGTCATCAATCTCATCGTTTTGGCACAGGGTTGAGGAGGTCGATCCGATGAAACTTCTCGCTTCTCTCCTGATCGCGATCTTCCTCTGCCTGGGTGCACTGGCTACGACGACGGCCTATCTGCCGACACTGGACAGTCTCGATTCCACTCTCGAGGCCGACCCCGACATTGTTCTCACCCTGGCTGCTCCCGCGGGGATCCAGAAGAGCGACAAGGGGCAGCCCATCCTTGATGCGAAGGGGCACAAGCAGATCCTCGTCGATCCCAAGAAGACTTCTAGCATCGATCGCCAGATGATCGATCACCTGCGCAAAGCCGGCGTGTTCCGTGTGCAGATCCTGGAGTTCGCGCTGGGGCGCTGGAGCCTCTCCTGGCTCTTCCTCCTGTCGGTCATCGGCATCACGGGTGGTGGACTCATGATCAAGAAGCAGACACAACAAGAGGTCGCAGCGTTTGCTGAGGCGGCGGTCAACGAGGGCCTCTCGGTGGAACAGACCATGGACGAGGTCCAGGGCTGGTTGGGTGAGTTGGCCCGAGAAGTCCTGGATGACCCTGACGAGGTCCAGGCCAACACTCGGATCACCAGGAAGCTGGACGAACTGGGCAAGAACCAGTTGGCGA
Source organism: Planctomycetota bacterium (assembly GCA_024278315.1). Classification (GTDB taxonomy): domain Bacteria; phylum Planctomycetota; class UBA1135; order UBA1135; genus JAJRTL01. The sequence goes on from JAJRTL010000173.1 coordinate 15,651, forward strand.
AGGTGCTCGAGTCGCGGGCGGTTCTCCAGAACCGATTCGGTCTGGCTGGATTTGCCGAGTTCATGAGCCTCTATTCGATCCTCGAACGTCGGATCCATCGGGCCTGGTCGGCAGCTGCGGACGGAGTTCACGAGGAGGCAGTGGAGTGCCTGGCCCAGGCTGTCCAGGAGGCCCGCGAGGTCCAGGATTGGCTGGGTGCCAGGGTCTGATCCCCTGATCCGCTGAGGTCTCTCGGGGCTGTGACTTCTCCGACACTCTGCTAATCTGTCGAGCCGAAACCGCCCCGGCTATCGGGGCTCCTATTCTGGATACAGGCCTGCTTTGGCCTGTTCTGCAAACACTGGACCTGCCATTGCCAGCCCGCAAGAGAGTGTAGAGATGAAAAAGTCCGATTTGGATCGTCGCGGTTTCCTCAAGACCGCCGGTGTCGTCGCAGTGAGTTTTGCCGTCCCAGCCAGCCTCTGGAGCTGCACGAAAGAAGCCAAGACCTCCGGCGGGCCCACGAAAGGGGCGTCCGCGGGTGGACCTTCGGCGAACATGGCGGCGATCACTCAGAAAGTCACCAGCCTCGAAGCCAAGGGCTTGCTGACTGAGGCAAAGCCAGGCCCGTGGGCGGGCAAGCAAGCGAGTCACCTACCGCAAGTGAAGTTCCACAAGGGCGAAGGAGCGGTCACGATCTTCACCAAGCATGGCATGTCGCCATCCCATTGGATCACAGCCCACTATCTACGAGATCAAGACGGCAAGCTCGTTGGCTTCCATGAGTACGTGGGGACCGACAAGGAGGCCAAGAACCGATTCAATCTCCCCAAGGGCACGACTCGCATCACGGCCTACTCGCACTGCAACAAGCATGGCGACTGGCAGGCGGCCGACACCAAGACCGTCTGAGTTGCGCCCCTTCCGTCCGCACGCTCTCCTGCGAGGGGGTCACGCGCAAACCCTGGTGACCTCCCTGCCACGGAGACTGGCCAAGGGTGCCGGACATGTGGATGAACACCTGCTGCTGGATGTCGAGCCAGGCACGCAGGTGCGCGTCCTCTGTCGTTGGCAGCCAGCGATCGCCGAGGCGCCCACCCTGGTCCTTCTCCACGGACTCGTGGGGCATGCCGAGACGAGCTACATGGTAGGCCTTGCCGACAAGGCCTGGTCCAAGGGGTGGAATACAGTGCGGCTGAACCTCCGCAACTACGGGGGGACCGAGGGCCTCACCGACACCCTCTACCACTCCGGCCTGACGGCGGATCTCCGTGCCTTGCTTCGACATCTGGAGGAGCAAGGGCATGAGGACATCCACCTCATCGGCTACTCGATCGGCGGCAATCAGCTGCTCAAGTATCTCGGCGAAGAGGGGGAGAAGGCCTCGGTGCGATCCTCGGTTGCCATCTGCCCCCCGGTCGACCTCTCCGCCTCGGCGAGGCTTCTGGATGAGAAGCCCAGCAACCGCATCTATCTCGCCAACTTCCTCTTCTACCTGAGCCAGACCCTGAAGCGGAAGGAGAAGCTCCTTGGGCGTCGCTACTCACCGGATCCGCGACCTTCCCTGTTGAGAAAGGGCGGCTACAGCATTCGGCGATTCGATGATCTCATCACGGCACCCCATTTTGGGTTCCAGAACGCCGAGGACTACTATCGCGTAGGCAGCTCCGGCCCCTGGTTGGCCAAGATCACGGTGCCGACTTGGATTCTGATCGCCGAGAATGACCCCTTGATTCCCAGCAAGAGTGCCGCGTCCTTCGCCAGGTCGGAGAGGGTGCAGCTTCTCTCCGTCGCTGGTGGCGGACACTGCGGTTTCCTCGGCCGGAAACAACCGGATGAGGATCGCTACTGGGTGGAGAATCGCGCGCTGGAGATCCTCGAAGGCCAGCGCGATGGTCGTGATTCCCAGGGTCTGAGACTATAGCCCGGACGATTCCTGACCTCGATGCTCACAACGATCTCATGAATCATCCGGGCTAGAGCCTGAAGATTTTGGTCTCGACGCCTTGCGTGAGGGCAATGCGTGGTGTGGGGGCTGCCCTGAGGATCAGATGCTGCACCTTGACGTTGACGCCCACCAGGCTCTTGTCATTGGGCACCGGCAGACGCACGGCTCCTTCGCCATCCTTGCTCAGGATCGTGCCCAGCAGTACCAGGATCGGATTGGTGTTGAGGAAGCAGTTGGGTGCCGTGATGCTGCCGATCTTCAGGGGAAGACCCAGTTTGTTGGATCCCAGGATCATCGCCGTCGCCGAACCTCCGAGTTTGCTGTTTCCACCAAGGAGGTAGCCGAACTTCGCGTTGCCGACGAAGGGAAATCCTGCCGCCAGGGTCAGGATGCCGTCGCAGTTCTTGCCATAGTTGATGGGGCCAGCAATCCGCTTGGAGGAAAAGCTCACTTTGTCGCAATCGACAGAGAGTTTGCCGCTGTTGTTCGTGCTGCTGTCACTGGCAAAAGTGGTGAGCCCCACGCGGATCAGCTGGGGAAGGATCTGGGGCCAGGTCTTGAGCAAAGTCCAACCCTTCTGGGTGGAGGTCCTGGCCAAGACGGATACGCCGCTCGCCGTTTTCTTGATCTTCATCTGGCCGGC